>JBNMOF010000111.1:0-7100 GCA_051277175.1 Polaribacter sp. | reverse complement strand
CACTTTTTTTACCAAAATGGCCTTCTAATACTGCAATGGTATTGTGCAAAGAAAAGCCCATGGCAATTGAGAAAAACGTAAAAAATGCACCAATGTATTTAAAGAAATTTTTAAAACCGCCGCCATAGGTGTTTTTGTACATGTGCCAGTAGCAAATAAAGAAAATAAGCGAGCTTATGACAAAGAAACTCATCACATAAAAATATACTTTTAAATGCTCGTATTCGTTTTTAATATATAACATAGGTATGCTTAAAACGGCTACTAAAAAAATGCAAATAAACATAGAGCTGTTTAAAAGGTGCAATAAACTATGTATTTTGGTTTTAAAAGAAACATTTTTACTTTTAATAACACGCTTCATCATCTTTTGAAAATTCTCTGCGCCACCTTTGTTCCACCGAAATTGCTGTGATCTAGCAGCACTAATGACTATGGGTAATTCTGCAGGTGTTTCTACATGCTCTAAATACTTGAATTTCCAATCTTTTAGTTGTGCTCTATAACTTAAATCTAAATCTTCTGTAAGGGTATCTCCTTCCCAGTTCCCAGCATCATATATACATTCCTTACGCCAAAGACCAGCAGTTCCGTTGAAGTTAATGAAATGTCCTTGGCTATTTCTACCCACTTGTTCCAGTGTGAAATGCGCATCTAAAGCAAAAGCTTGTATTTTTGTAAGTGTAGAGTAATCTCTGTTGATGTGTCCCCAGCGCGTTTGTACTACTCCAATTTTAGTATCCTTAAAATAAGGTACTGTCTGCAGTAGCCATTCTTTTTGCGGTAAAAAATCTGCATCAAAAACGGCAACATATTCTCCTTTAGCCGTTTTTAAACCCTCTTTTAGAGCGCCTGCTTTGAACCCTTTTCTATTATCTCTTCTTATGTGTTGTATGTCAATTCCTTTTTCTTGAATTAGCTTGATATGTTTTGCCGTCGTTTCAATAGATTCGTCTGTAGAATCATCTAAAACTTGAATTTCTAATTTATCTTTAGGGTATTCTAGTTTTGCAATGTTTATAAGTAGGCGCTCCATTACATACAACTCATTATAAACAGGCAATTGTATGGTAACAAAGGGAATTTCTTCTGTGTTTGAGAAATCGAATTTCTCTGAGTTATCATCTTTTTTCTGTGCTTTTAAGTAATTAAAAAGTAAGTTTAATTGTGCTAATGCGTACATGAAAATAAGCAAAAGAGCTATAGAATAAATGAGGATGATGCTGTATTCTAAGATCATTATTTAAAACTGTATTTGAAGATCCAACCTAGGATTTTTATGCCCGCTAATATACTACCTTTTATGGTTCCTGAAACTTTAGAGACACCTATTCTGTTTCTGTATTTCATAGGTATTTCTGTATAAGATAATTTCTGCTTTAATGCTTTTAATTGCATCTCAACGGTCCACCCGTAGGTTTTATCTTCCATTTTTAATTCTAATAATTTATCATATTTGATAGCTCTAAATGGGCCTAAATCTGTAAATTTCGCACGAAATAAAATTGTCATTAAAAAGGTAGCCAACCAATTTCCAAATACTTGTTGTGGCGTCATAGCCCCACTTTCTCTTAGTTCTTTTACACGAGCACCAACTACAAAGTCTAAATTATCTTTTAAAATTGGATGTATAAGTGCTATTAATTGTTCTGGATAATCTGAATAATCACCATCTAAAAAAACAATGATTTCTGGTTTTTTTCCTCTGTTAGCAATATAATCCATTCCTTTTAAACAAGCAAACCCATACCCCTTTCGATCCTCTTTTAGAACCGTTGCACCAGCCTTTTTAGCATTTTCTTCTGTGTTATCTGTAGAGTTATTGCTAATAACAATAATTTCATCAACAATTTTAGGAATATCGCATACCACCTTTCCAATAGAATCTTGCTCATTATAAGCAGGAATAATAACTTTTATAATCGGTTTCGTCATTTTAAATCAGTGAGACTTCATTCATTTTTAAAGTGTGAAAAGTCTGTCTATTCTTTTGTTTTTTCTGTCTCTGTATTTAAAAACTGTTATCAACTTTTCTATTTCATAGACAATTGCCATTTTGTCGATCATTTCATAATTGATAGCTCTTAGTTTGTCATAAAATAACCACAGCTATTGTTCTATCTTTTATGTAAACTAAAATTTAGGGCGTAAAAGTACCAATATTTTGTTTCTAAACTGTCTTTAAGAATCGTTCTCTTTTATTTTGGGGATGCTCTGCTATTTTTTGATTTATTTTTCTTGAGAAAATGAGGACAAGCTTAGCGAGATATCTGTCCTCTTTGCTTTTATTGGAAGACTAATGAACTTATTTTTTATTTACAAGCTCCATTAAATTGACATCATTTCCTAATAAAATTTCTGTCGGATTTATTCTACCTTCTTCAGGTCCATTTTCTAACTTTAAAACGCCTCTTGGGCAAACCGCGGCACAAATACCACAACCAACACAACTTGAGCGAACAATATTTTCTCCCTTTTGAGCATAGGCTCGTACGTCGATTCCTTGTTCACAATACGTAGAGCAATTTCCACAAGAAATACATTGTCCACCATTTGTTGTAATTCTAAATTTTGATTTAAAACGTTGTATAAAACCTAAATATGCAGCCAAAGGACAACCAAAACGACACCAAACTCTGTTACCAAAAATTGGATAAAATCCTGTACCTATTACACCTGCAAAAATAGAACCAATTAGAAAACCGTATATATCTTGAATTGTTTGTGTTTTAATACCAATTACTTGGCTTGCACCAGAAAAGAAGGTGTACAAAGCAAAACTAGTCATCACTAAAACAAAAACAAGTACAGAGTGAATTACAATACGTTCAAACTTCCACGAAAGCAGGGTTTTACTGGAGAGCTGTCTGTAAGGATCACCTAAGGTTTCTGCCAAGCCTCCACAACCACAAACCCAAGAACAGTACCATCTTTTTCCGAAGAAATAAACCATTATGGGCACAATTACAACTGTTAAAACCACTCCCCAAACTAAAATAAATAAACCAAAACCACCGCTAGACAAAAGTTCATCTAAATTCCACCTGAAGAAAAAATCATAATCTAAAGGAAATGCATTTTTAAAATCATACCAAGGTTTTTCAAAACGAACTAAAATCTCTGGAATTAGAAAAGCAAATACAATTTGGAAGAATAAAACAGAGGTAGTTCTTAAAATTTGATATTTATTGTGACGGTATTTTATATACATTCTAACCGCCATGACAGACATCACTGTGCAATATAAAAAACCATATAAAAACCACTGACTTGCAGGGTTTCCACTGGTGAATTTACTTATTGGGTCGACCAAATAGACCCAGTTTACTATGAAGTCTGGATAAAAATAAAGCAGGATATAAAAAGTAACTAGAAAAACGAATGCAAACCAACCGATCCAACCACGATTAGTCGCAGCATGCAGAAAAACTCCGTCGTTTTTTATTCCTGGTTTTCCTAACAAAACAACGTCGGGAACTATAAAAAGTAATGCACCAATAATACCCAATCCAAAAGTTAAAAGCCACATGAAACCAGTACTTTCCGCAGCAAGTCCTTTTCCTGCTTTTTTAGCAAGTGTAAAACTTAAGCTGTGCGGTTTTCCAGAGATTTTATATTTGTATTGTTCTCCTTTTTTTGACCAGTTTTTTTCTTTGTTATATTTTTGAATAAGCAAACTATAATGGTCATTAGAAGCTTTATATGCTTTTCTAACACTGCTAGAAAACTCAAAAATATTGAGCTCTTTTGATGTTACAATTGCTTTTTCTAATGCCCCTTTTATAACCGTACTCTTATAATTCTGTTCTTTTAAAAATGTATTTAATTCTGTTTGTGTTAAATTGAAAGAACCTGAAAAAATGGTTCCTATAAAGATGGCCAATCCTAAAAGAAAAATGACGAGACCTGATTGTTTTATGAATTTCAAAATAATATATTGTTTTGAGGTGATTGGTTAGCTATTTTTTATGACAAGAACCCTATTTAAGAGCTTTGCTAAATATTCTTTTCCAACTTCTTTTTTTTGGTTGAATGTTGGTGTTATTTTCACGATTGAACTTGGCTACAATTTCAGGTTCATGTAATTTATAAAATTCAGGATCAAAATTGGCATCTGCTAAGTATTCTAATACATGCGAAATTGATTGTTTTTCAGTAAGCCATGTGTCAAAAGTTTCGTGGCGCATTCGAATTCCAAATGTATTTATCCCTAAAAATTGATGTGTGTTTTTATCAAAAGAAATAGTGATACATTTTTTGTCTTTTGAGTGTTTCCATTGAAAATAAGCCTCGTTTTCTTGTTTGCTTTTTTCGCTAAAAACCCAACCATACGTTTGGTATTCTATGTCTAAAAACTTTGCAGAATTAAACCAATGCCCTGGTTTGTATTCGATTTTGTTACCACAAATGGTTTGCGCTAAAGTTTCTCCCATCATTCTTCCGGTATACCAAACAGCTTCTATATTTCTACGTTGACCAATGGCTTCGTGCTGTTCTGCACAATCTCCTATTGCATAAATATCTTTTATATTGGTTTCCAAAAAACGATTCACTTTAACACCTTTACCTAATGCAATTCCAGATGCTTTTAAAAAATCGATATTTGGTGTAACACCTGCGGTTAAGCCAACAATATTACAGGCAATTTCCTCACCAGTTTCTTCAATAACGATAGATTTTACGCGTCCATTTTCATCCGATTTTATCTCTTTTAAATTGGTGCTTAAACGCAAATCTATATGATGCTCCTTAATATGTGTATTAATCATTTCAGATTCCTGTGCAGGTAAAACGCCGTTCCAAAAACTGTCTTCACGAACTAAGAAAGTAACCGGAATTTTTCTGCTTCTTAACATTTCTGCCAGTTCGATTCCTATTAAACCACCACCAACAATTACAGCTCTATTACAAACGGTATTATCTGGAGCATATTTTTCTAATTTTTCTAAATCTTGTTTGTGATACATGCCCATAACACCCGCTAAGTCTTGGCCAGGCCAACCAAATTTATTTGGTTTGGATCCAATAGCAATAATAAGTTTGTCAAAAGAGAGCGTTTCACCATTCGCAAATTCTAATTGTTTTTTGTTTGTATGAATCGAATTCACAAATCCCTGTTTTAATTGGATGTTGTTTTTCTCCCAAAACCAATTTTCATAAGGTTGCGTATGTTCAAATTTCAAGTGCCCCATATACACATACATAAGTGCTGTTCTTGAAAAAAAGTAGGTTGATTCTGCCGAGACGATGGTTATTTTTTTGTTAGAATTTTTCCGAATATGCCTTGCAGCAGTAACTCCTGAGATTCCGTTACCAATAATTACAATATGTTCCATGGGCGATAGATATTATTCTTATGTCGGGCATCAAGTTAAGAACTTAATTATTAACCTTTAATTTATTTGAATTTAGAATGAGTATAAATAAAATTAAAACGAAATTTTTGCAGATAATTTTCAGGTTCATAAAGAACAAAATCAATCAAGAATTAAAAAATATCTTTCAAAATGCTTTAATGTTGCTGTTTAGTTTTAATTATTTGGCATAAGAGGCGTGCGGCGCTAAAAGTTGCTATTTTCGATTTATGAAATAATGAGACTAATTTCAACCCTTTGAAGCTGTTGTTCATACAATTCCAGTTTTATAGGTGCTGTGCAATGTGCGTAACGTTTTGTATACTTCATTAGAGATTATACTACCGTTAGTGTTGGAGGGAAAAGTCAATTGACAGAGTTCTTAAATTTAGAAGTTTTGTAGGATATGTTTATAAAGGAGAATGCTACAGAATCAGGATAGCGCTTTAACATAGGTTTAAGAGCAATGTTTAATCAAAAAGAAGTATTTTTATGATCCATTATGAAGAGAAAACAAGGACTCCTTTTACTGTTAATTCTTTTAAACTTTTCGTGTAAAAGTCAGACAAAAAAAATGAATGGGGTAAGTTTTGTAGCATCCAGAGACGCTATAACAAGCAAACACGTAAACCCGGTATTAAAGGTGCAAAGTAACTATGTTGCATTGATGCCTTTTGGTTTTATTAAAGAGTTGGCATCTCCCCAAATAACCCATAATACCCAAAGACAGTGGTTTGGAGAAACTAAAAAGGGCTTGTTGCAATATGCAAAACGCTTTCAGCAAGAGAAGGTACAGATTATGGTAAAACCACAAATTTGGGTTTGGCGTGGTGCCTTTACAGGGAATATAAAAATGGATTCTGAAGAAAATTGGAAAATATTAGAGGACTCGTATCGCAATTTTATTTTAACCTATGCAAAAGCTGCGGAAAGTTTAAATGCAGAAATCCTTTGTATTGGTACAGAATTAGAACAATTTGTAATGAATAGACCTATGTATTGGCAAAAATTAATACAAGATATTAGAAATATTTATAAAGGTAAATTAACCTATGCAGCAAATTGGGACGAGTTTAAACGCGTTTCTTTTTGGAAGGACTTAGATTTTATTGGTATCGATGCTTATTTTCCTTTAAGTGAAAAAAAAACACCTACGATAGCTGAATTCGAGTCGGGTTGGAAAGCACACAAAGCAGCAATTTTAAGCGTTCAGAAACAATTTAATAAACCTATTCTGTTTACAGAATATGGATATAGAAGCGTAGATTTTACAGGTAAGAAGCCTTGGGATTCAAGTAGGGTGGAAGGAGCTGTGAATTTAGTAGCACAAGTGAACGGTTTGCAAGCAATTCACAATCAGTTTTGGAAAGAAGAATGGTTTGCTGGGGGTTTTATTTGGAAATGGTTTCACGGACATGAGGAAGTTGGCGGTAAAAAAAACAACAGATTTACACCACAGAATAAACCTGCGGAAGAAATAATTAGAAAATTATATGGTCTTTAAAAAAATAATATTGCTTGTTATATGTATTTCAATATGCTCTTGTTCAGAGGATACGGATGTTTCAATAGCTAGAAATCTTCAGGAATATATTGATGGAAGTTCTAATGTAGCAACAAAAGCAGTGGTTGCTTATGCTGCAAATGCAGAAGCAAATACCAATTTAACGTATATTTTTTATTATCCGGAAGCGGGCGCTTCTGATATTCGATACTATGAATTAACGGATAGCGCTTTAGATGAAA
>JBNMOF010000110.1:0-7133 GCA_051277175.1 Polaribacter sp. | reverse complement strand
TCACGTACGTTGGAATACCTCCATTTTCTAAGTCTTCAATTATTTGCTCTTCCAGTTTTTCTGGAATCATTCTTCCTTTTGAATCTGCTTTAATGTATCTGATATTATTTTTCCCAATTCCTGCAAAACTCGCATTTTTAGCATTGGAATAATGACATTCTTCAGAGGTATAAATAATTAATGGTTTCGACATTCCGTTTAGTCTACAAAGTGGATCTTTAGCGTCACGCCCCATAACTAATGCCATATAGTTACTCATAGAACCACCCGTTGGAAACGTACCATTACTTTTAGAACCGTACCCAATTAAATCACAGGATTGTCTAATAATTTCTTGTTCTATTCCTACTTGTGGACCCGCAACTTTATAAGTATACATGCTATTATTTAGCATAACAGCTAATAAATCTCCTAAAACGGCTTTACTTTGTCTTCCCCCAAAAAGTTGATTGAAGAATAAGTTCGTTGCAGTTTTTGGTGTAGAAACGAGTACATCTCGGAGTAAAATTTTAAAATCTTCATCAATCATGGCACCCTCGTTTAGCGAAAGATCAATGGAATCATATAGTTTACTTGAATCTATTCTTTCTGCAACTGGGTTCTTATCTTCTTCTGAAATTAAAACTTCTACAAGTTCGTTAAATAAAGCTAAATCGTTATTTAAATTAGACATATATATATTTATCTTTTGTTTTATTATTGATTATGCAATAGTATCATATCCCAGTTTTTTATCTACAAAAATTTGTGATTCAACATCGAAAATTCTGCATTTACGAATTGGTTTTGCATATAAATGGAGCGACATACTTTTTTTATTTGCTATATTTTCTAAGGTATGAAATCCCATAAAATCTTTCATATAAGTAATATCATTGGGTTTTGAAATAGCAGATTTAACAACATTCATATCTCCCGCTTCATTTTGCTTATAAATCGTTTCTTTGAATTGCCCCTCGATCACTTTCACCCAACATTCTTCTCCGTCATGGTCATGAATTTGAGTAGTTTGTCCTGCACACCAACAGATTAAAATCAATTCAAATTTTTCGCTATCTATTATGCAATTTCGGGTGTAACATTCCTTCGACCAAAAAGCGTAAGGTTCAAAAGCATTTGCTTTGATTTTCAGTGAATGTATTATGTGGTTGTAAGTCGTCCTCTCTCCTTCTGAAAGTGCTGTTATTAGATCGTTTAACGTTTGAAGTGTATCAGTAGTATTTTCGTTAGAATTCAAAATAATATATCGCTTTTTTCTGTTACTTTAATATTCAAATCCAAGGTCAATCCCTAAATCAAACTAAATAAATTGAACTGATTTTTAGCATCATTTCAATATTCTAATATTTCAAATATAGTGAATTTTAAGCTTTTTTAGTTGAATTTTGCACAGTTTTTCAAACGATTTTAAGGAAAAACCATACAATTTCTTGTTTTTTTGACTACTTTTCGAAAACTTAAAAAGACATTTATTATTTATTTTTAAAGATTTCAGACGAACCAATCCTTTAAGAACTAACCTCAAACGAGAAGCACTATGCAAGACGAAAATTTTATAATTAAAATAGCAGTATTAGCGGTTTATGTTGGAATATTGTTTCTCATTGGAATTTTAGCTTCCCGACGCATAAAAAGTATGAGTGATTATTATGTTGGTGGAAAAAAAATGGGGTTTTGGGCAGTTGCCTTTTCAGCAAGAGCAACCGGAGAGTCTGGATGGCTGCTTATTGGACTTACAGGAATGGGAGCCATAGCGGGTTATTCTGGTTATTGGGTTGTTGCTGGAGAATTACTTGGCGTCTTTGTTTCTTGGCAATTTATGGCAAAGCGCTTCAAAAAAAGATCTGATGCTTTTGGTGCAATTACGATTCCTGATTATCTCCAAAGTCATTTTAAAACGTCTACACATACACTTCGAATTATTGCAGCTAGTGTATTAGTTGTTTTTATTGTTATTTATGTAGCTTCTCAAATAGACGTCACAGGCGTTGCGTTTAAATCGATGCTCGGAATTGATTATAAAATAGGAGCGCTCATCGGATTTATAATTGTGCTCGCATATATATTTGTTGGTGGTTTTGTTGCCGCAGTTTGGTCTGATTTATTTCAAGGGTTTCTTATGTTTTTAGGATTGGTATTGCTACCAATAGTGGTGTGGTTTTCTATGGATCATGGCGCTGGAATTACGGAAGGCTTAAATGCGATAGACCCAACATTGACGCAAATAATGGGTAGAAGCAAAGATGGCTGGATGAACCTTTTTACAATTTTAGGATTCTCTATGATTGGCCTTGGTTTTCTTGGTTCACCACAAGTGTATGTTCGCTTTATGTCTATAAAAAGTGAAAAAGAAATAGACAAAGGAAAATGGGTAGCTACTGTTTTTACATTACTTACTGATGCCGCAGCGGTAACCATTGGAATTTTTGCGCGAATCTATTTCACAAAAGAAGGACAAGATCCTGAAGCTATTTTAGGAAATAGTGGTGAAAATGTTTTAAGTATGATTACAGAAGAATTCTTGCCTACAATCTTGGTTGCTATCTTTGTTGCCATCGTTCTATCGGCTATCATGTCTACTATAGATTCTCTTTTAATATTAGCTTCAAGTGCAATTACAAGAGACTTTTATCAGAAAATATTTAGACCCGATATAAAAGACGAAAGCCTCACAAAAATTTCTCGTATTTCAACTGTTATTATGGCTTTTACAGCGTTAATAATTGCCATGATTATGAATTATGTTTCTCCAGATAGGCAAATGTTTTGGGTAATTTTATTTGGTTGGTCTGGCATTGCTGCAACTTTTTGTCCTGTAATTATTCTTACTCTTTTTTGGAAAGGGTATTCAGAAAAAGGAGCCATTGCCTCAATGATATCAGGTTTTATAGCAATTATACTATTCAATTTTGTGTTTCAAGAAATACCTGGAATTGGTGAATATTTTGTTGCACTTAATGTGCTTGCACCTTCTTTTGCAGTAGCGATGCTTGTTGGTTTTTTAGTTTCAAAAAAATATCCACCAAGAGCAGAAGCTATTCAAATAATCGAAGAAATTGATGCCACTCCAGATGTGGAATGATTTGTAAAAAAGAAATCTTAAAACTTGTCTTTTTTATGTGTTGATCAAATTTTTAGAAAGTTTTTTTAAAAAAAAATATAGAGAACTGAAGACACTAGCGCATTAAATATTCAACTCAAATATTTAACTCTTATTTCTACTTTAAAAGTAAATTACGCACGCATGTCGGGTATTTCTTATGTTATAATGATATTGGTAAGTTCTCTGTACTTCCCCAAGCCGTCCAAGATCCGTCATAAACAGCAACGTTTTCTACTTCTGAAATCGCTGCGCCCAGAGCTAAAATAGCTGCTGTAATTCCTGAGCCGCAAGTAAAAATTATTTCTTTGTTATTTTTATAATCACTAAAAACCTTAGATAATTCTTCCTTTGATTTCATTTTTCCGTTTTGCTGAATTTCTCCAAAAGGCAAACTCACTGAATTCGGGATATGTCCGCTTTTTAAGTCCTCCCGAGGCTCTGGTGCTGTTCCATAAAAACGTCCATTAGAACGTGCATCAATAATTAATATCGATTTGTTAACTATTGCATTGAGAACATCTTTGGTGTATTTTAATTTTTGTGGTTGATAGTGAGTTCTAAAATCTCCTTTCTTTAGTTGACAAACCACTGGTCTTTCAACAGGAAAACTACTAGCTTTCCATTCGGGTAAACCACCATCCAAAACAGCTACATTTGTAAATCCCATTAACTGAAACATCCACCAAACTCTTGGCGCAGAATAAATACCTAAATCGTCATAACAAACCACTATTGAATCTTTATGTACCCCTAACTCTTGTGCTTTATTTTCAAATTCTTCTGGTCCTAATACCGTATTCGGTAACACCGCTTTTTTATCTGAAAAATTATTTTTTATATCAAAGAAAATGGCACCCTTAATTTGAGTCTTCTGCTTAGAAACAATCGTATTTACTGTTACTTTTGAAATGGTACAATCTAAAATGATGAGATTTTCATCCTCTAAATTATTATGCAGCCAAGCCACAGAAACTAAAGGTGTATTCATTTTTAAAGACCTCTTTTAAATTAGTGTTTTATTATTTCACTTTATCGTAAGTATCATCCCAGTTTTTCTCTTCTGGTATGTCTCTTAATTTCCCTAAAGATTTTGCAACAATCATAGAAACAGTTGCATCTCCCGTAACATTTACGGTAGTACGCATCATATCTAAAGGTCTGTCTACAGCAAAAATTAACGCCAATCCAATTGGTAATAATTCTTCAGGAAAGCCAATAGATTCCAATACAATAACCAACATCACCATCCCTGCACTTGGAACCGCGGCAGAGCCTATTGAAGCTAAAAGTGCCGTTAAAACAATCACTAATTGATTCGTAAAAGTTAAGCCTTCTGGCCAGATTACTTGCATTATAAATACCGCAGCAATTGCTTGATAAAGACTTGTACCATCCATATTTATAGTAGCTCCTACTGGCAAAACAAATCCTGAAACTTCTTTGTCAACACCAAGATGTTCTTCTACTCTTTCCATAGTTACAGGCAATGTTGCTGCACTAGAACTTGTAGAAAATGCTAATAATTGTGCAGGACTAATTTGTTTTAAAAACCACAAAGGAGACCTTTTAGTATAAACACTTACAAGAATTAAATAGAAACCAATCATTAATAACAATCCACCGATTACACAGACTGCATACGCCAATAATTTAAGAAGAATCTCTGTATCATCAAAAGCAATAATTACGTTTGCTAACAATGCAAAAACTGCATATGGCGCAAAAAGCATAATTAAATCGACCATTTTCATGACCATTTCATTTAAAGAGTCAAAAAAGTCTACCAGTGGTTTTGCTTTTTTCTCTGGAATTAATAACAAAGAGATTCCTACAAACATTGCAAAAAAGATAATCTGCAACATACTTGCATCTACAAAAGACTGAAAAATATTGCTCGGAAAAATATCTACTAACGCTTGCAAAGGTCCAGCATCTTTTTGAGCCGATGCTTTCACTA
Source organism: Polaribacter sp. (assembly GCA_051277175.1). Classification (GTDB taxonomy): domain Bacteria; phylum Bacteroidota; class Bacteroidia; order Flavobacteriales; family Flavobacteriaceae; genus Polaribacter. The sequence goes on along the minus strand of JBNMOF010000110.1, from coordinate 2,073 downwards.
ATTTATCGGTTACTCCTAAATCTGTTTCGTACTTCGCTTTAATTTTTTCAATAGTATCCGCAGACATTCCTGCACCCGGTTTTACAACATTTACAATAACTAAACCAATAATAATTGCAATTACAGTGGTACCTACATAAATAGAAATGGTTCTTAAACCCATTTTTTTAATTTTAGAAATATCTTTTAAATCTGATATTCCTTTAATTAAAGAAGCCAATATTAATGGAACTGCAATTAACTTTAAAAGATTGATAAATATGGTTCCAAAGGGCTTAATCCAATCGGTTACAAAGCCTTTTCCTCCATCAATAGTATTCATTATAAAACCAAAAACGATACCTAGTACCATTCCTATTAAAATTTTCCAGTGCAATGCTAAATTCTTCATTCAGTTGTTTGAGTTATTAAGATTTTGAAAGATAAAAAATAATTAAAAACATAGGTCTCTTTATTTGTATAATGTGCCATATATTTATAAAAAAAAACCTCTTAATTATCAAAAACACAAAAATAGTGCGTGTTTTAGTCGTATTAAGTAGTTATTTAGGAAGTCTAATTATTTTAGATACAAATGCTTTGAACAAATGCAGCTAACAAAACGTTCGTCTTGTCGCTATTGCTTTATTTAAAAAAATACACGTTTTGAGAAAAATCTATCTAAAATAGCATTATTAAAAACGTCAAATATTTTATAAAAAAAACTCAAACATAATGTTTAAGTTTTTTTTATTATACTTTTTTCTCATAACAAGATTTATAGATCTCTTCATACACTGGCAATATACTCTCTAAAGAAAATTGCCGCGTATGTTTTTTTGCATTTTGTTTAAACCTTTCTAAAACGGCATCCTCTTTTACGATTGAAATTGCGTTTTTTGCCATGTCTGCAACATCTCCTAAATTACTTAAATAACCAGTCACTCCATGAATATTTACCTCAGGTAAACCACCTGTATTTGTAGAAATTACTGCAGATCCTGCAGCCATTGCTTCTAAAGCTGCCAAACCAAAACTTTCTGTTTGAGAAGGTAATAGAAAAACATCTGTGTAACATAATATTTTAGTTACTTCTGTACTATTTCCTAAAAAGAAAACATCTTCAGATAGCTTTAATTCCTTTACTAGCTTTTCTGCTTTTACGCGCTCTGGACCTTCACCAATCATTAATAATTTAGATGGAATTTCCTTTCTTACTTCATTAAAAATTCGAACAACATCCTCTACTCTTTTTACGGGCCTAAAATTACTTACGTGCGTAAAAATTCTTTCATGTGGTTTTGCCAATGCAAATCGCTTACATTCTTCTTTGTCTGCAACTTCGTATTTTTCTACATCTATAAAATTATAGATTACTTTTATATCATTCGTAATATTGAATAATTTGTTAGTAGTCTCTTTTAAATTATTAGAAACCGCAGTAACCACATCAGAATTATTAATACTAAATTCAACTGCTGTTTTATAGGTTGGATGACTTCCTACCAAAGTAATATCTGTACCATGCAAAGTAGTTACCACTCTTACATCCATTCCTTTCTCTTTTAACATTTGCTTTGCCATATAGGCCGCATATGCATGCGGAATTGCGTAATGCACATGCAAAACTTCTAAGTCGTGTTTTCTAACAACTTCTACCATTTTACTAGACAAAGCTAATTCGTAGGGCTGGTATTCAAAAAGTGGATACTCTTCTATCACTACTTGATGAAAATGTAAATTATGAGATAAAAAATCTAAACGAACGGGTTGGTTGTAAGTAATAAAATGAATTTCGTGCCCTTTATCTGCCAAGGCCATTCCTAACTCTGTAGCTACTACTCCACTCCCACCAAATGTTGGATAACAAACAATACCTATTTTCATATAATTCTTTAAAGATTAAATGATTTAAAAATTAATTTTATTCTAATATTGACTGTAAATATAAAAGTATTCTCACAGTTTAACTCTAAATAAAAGCATAAAAAAAGAGTTTTTCACATAACGTGAAAAACTCTTTTTAATATTTTAATTTTCGAATTTTGTGCTCTATTTTTTTTAGTAATCGCCTAAAGTTGCAGGATTCTGAGC
>JBNMOF010000109.1:0-7145 GCA_051277175.1 Polaribacter sp. | reverse complement strand
TCCACTCCATTCTTGATCTGTTCCTGGTAAAAAACCGGGTACATCTTCTAATACTAAAAGCGGAATATTAAAGGCATCACAAAAACGCACAAAACGAGCCGCTTTTTTTGAGCTATTTACATCTAAAACACCCGCTAAAAATAGTGGTTGATTCGCTATAATACCAATACTTCGACCTCCTAAGCGTGCAAAACCAACAATAATATTTTCGGCATAATCTTTATGAATTTCGTAAAATGAATCTGCATCAATTATGCCTGATATTACGGCATGCATGTCATAGGGTTTGTTAGCGGTGTCAGGAATGATGTTGGTGAGGTTTTCTCTAACTTCATCTCCTAGTTTAAAAGGGAATAGTTCCGGAGTTTCTCGGTTATTTTGAGGTAGATAACTTAAAAGCTTTTTTAAATCCTCTAAACAGTCTACATCATTTGAAGAGGTTTTGTGAGCGACTCCAGATTTAGTAGCGTGTGTGCTTGCTCCACCTAATTCTTCACTTGTTACTTCTTCGTTAGTCACTGTTTTTACCACATTTGGTCCGGTAACAAACATATAGCTTGTATCTTCTACCATGATGGTGAAATCGGTTATTGCAGGTGAGTACACTGCTCCGCCAGCGCAAGGTCCCATGATTGCCGATAGTTGCGGAATGACTCCAGAGGCTTGCACATTTTTGTAAAAAATATCTGCGTAACCACCAAGTGAACGCACTCCTTCTTGAATTCTAGCGCCGCCAGAATCATTTAAACCAATTATTGGCGCTCCAACTTTGAGCGCTAAATCCATCACTTTACATATTTTTTCTGCGTGCGTTTCTGATAAAGAACCCCCAAAAACTGTAAAATCTTGCGCAAATACATAGGTTAGTCGACCATTAACAGTTCCGTAACCAGTTACTACACCATCTCCGTAAAAAGTTTGTTCTTCCATTCCGAACTCTTTGGTTCTGTGGATAACTAAAGCTCCAATTTCTTCAAAGGAACCATCATCTAGTAAATATAAAACGCGTTCTCGTGCTGTTAATTTTTTCTTTTGATGCTGAGTGTCTATTCTTACCTGTCCGCCGCCTAAATAGGCCAATGCAAGTTTTTCGTTAAGGTCTTTTATTTTGGATTCCATTTTATATGCTTTTTTCTAGCAAAGGCACAAGGGCGCAAAGCTTTATGAGATCGGTATTATTTATTTTATTATTTTGTTGCGTTCATTTTTATTTGAAGACAACTTTTTTTGAACTTTTTAATTTTTGTTTATTTAATACGATGCACTATTTTAAAGGCAATCGAACTAACTTTAGATCTTTTAGATATTGTTTAACAGCAATAAGTGCCGCAATTTTAGCTTCTTCTTCCTGTTTCTTTATTAAAGCCTCTGGAGAATAGTATTTTTTAACAAAATGCGTATTGAAGTTTCCTGAGCGAAATGCATCATGCTCGCACACAAAACTTCCAAAAGGTAAGGTGGTTTTAATACCCTCGATATGATAATTTTGAATAGCAGTAATCATTAACTCAATAGCTTCTTCTCGAGTTTCTGCATAGGTTATTAATTTAGACAGCATAGGATCGTAATAAATAGGTATGTCCATTCCTTCCTCAAAACCGTTATCTACTCGGATATTTTCTCCTTTGGGGATTTTGTAAACTTCTAAATTCCCTACACTTGGTAAAAAATCATTTAAAGGGTCTTCTGCATAAACACGCAACTCTAAAGCATGCCCATTAATCTTTAAATTTTCTTGTGTTATGGGTAATTTTTCGCCACGCGCAACACGAATTTGCAATGCTACTAAATCTGTTCCCGTTATTAATTCAGTTACAGGATGTTCTACTTGTAAGCGTGTATTCATTTCTAAGAAATAGAAATTATGAGCTTCATCTAGCAGAAATTCCACAGTTCCAGCACCTACATAGTCACAAGACTTAGCTACCTTAATAGCTGCTTCGCCCATTATTGCTCGTAATTCTGGAGTTAAAACAGATGAAGGTGCTTCTTCAATTACTTTTTGATGACGGCGTTGGATGCTACATTCGCGCTCAAAAAGATGCACTACATTGCCATGTGTATCTGCCATAATTTGAATTTCAATATGCCTAGGTGAGCTCACATATTTTTCTATAAAAACAGACCCATCACCAAAAGCAGAGGTTGCTTCGCTAATCGCTCGATCCATCTGAGACTCAAATTCCGCTTCTTTTTCTACCACACGCATTCCTTTTCCGCCACCACCCGCAGAGGCTTTAATAAGAATTGGAAATCCAATTTCTTTTGCTAATTTCTTTGCTTTTGGTATGTCTGAAATAGCTTCATCTGTTCCAGGAACCATGGGGATATTGTAGGCTTTTACGGCTTCTTTTGCGGCAAGTTTGCTTCCCATAATTTTAATGGCTTTTGATTTAGGACCAATAAAAGAAATATTATTATTTTCACAAGCTTCTGCAAAATTTGCGTTTTCAGATAAAAAGCCATATCCAGGATGAATCGCATCTACACCTAGTTTTTTGGCAACCTCAATAATTTTATCACCTAACAAATAAGATTTATTTGAAGGTGCTTCACCAATTAACACCGCTTCGTCCGCAAATCGAACATGAGGCGCATTTCTATCTACAGTAGAATATATTGCAACCGTTTTTATTCCCATTTTTTTTGCAGTCTGCATAATGCGAATGGCAATTTCACCTCTATTTGCTATTAAAATTTTTTTCATTCAAAAGTTTTATTTTATATTTCCTAGAAAGTGGTATTCTTATTTTATGGTAACAAAATTTAGAGACTGAAATAATTTCAGCAATTGCGCTTGCAAGGAATTGTTTTGTTATTCAAATTCAATTAAGAGTTCGTTTTTATTTACAGTTTGGCCTTTCACAATCGAAATAGATTTTATAATACCATCTCGAGGTGAGGTTAAAGCATTTTCCATTTTCATAGCCTCTAAAATTAAAAGAGTATCATTTTCCTTCACCTCTTGTCCAACTTCTATATGAATTGCTAATATTAATCCTGGCATTGGTGCTTTAATTTCGTTTACTTTTTTTGTAGCACCAATTTCAAATCCCATTTGCGTAATTAAAGCGTCTAGCTCATTAAAAATGTTTACTGTATAGGTATTGTTGTTGACTTTTATTTTATATGATTTTTGACTAAAGTTGGTGTCAGTAATCTCTGTTTTGTAAGCGTTATTTTTATGTAAAACATGAAATTTTGAATCTGAAACTTGGATGGAATCTAGGTCTGAAGCAACCTGATTATCAATCTTAAACTCGAAAGTGTTGTTCACTTTTACTTGGTAGGAATTCTTCACTTTGTAGTATTTTGGGTTTCGTAAATATAGGTAATATATACGCTTTTGTTTAGACCGTTTGTGTAAATGTTCCTAATTTGGTTTTAAGTAATCTATAAATAGATTGCCTATGTAAACATTAGATGTTAAATTTTTGCAATAATGTCATGTTAATTTGAATGGCATATAAATTGTTATTAATTTTGAAAAATATATTTTTAAATTAATTTATGCAACATTTGAAAGATTCAAAAGAAGATAAAAAGAAGCCTAAAGTTTCTATTCTAAAAGCGTTTAAAACCATTATTTGGCCAAAGCGAAAGCTTGTTTTTATAGGTTTAATTTTGATTGTTTTAAGCAGATTGGCAAGCTTAGTAGCACCGTTGAAGATTAAATCTTTGTTAGACGATGTAATCCCTAATAGGGATTATGAAGCATTGTATAGTTTATTATTTATTGTTGGATTGGCAATTTTAGTACAATCGATTACCTCTTTTTTATTGACACGAATTTTAAGTGTGCAAGCACAATTTTTGATATCAGAATTAAGAGCGCAAGTGCAAAAGAAAGTATTGTCTTTACCGATCCGTTTTTTTGACAACACTAAATCTGGAGCTTTAGTTTCTAGAATTATGAATGATGTCGAAGGGGTTCGAAATTTAATAGGAACTGGTTTGGTTCAATTGGTAGGTGGAACAATTACAGCTGTAATTTCATTAGTTTTATTGATTCAGATAAGTCCATCAATGACCTTTTTTGTATTGGTTCCTGTGGCTGTTTTCGGAGTAGTAGCTTTAAAGGCATTTAAATATATTCGTCCAATTTTTAGAAATAGAGGGGTTATCAATGCAGAAGTAAATGGAAGGTTAGTAGAAACTTTATCTGGAGTTCGAGTGATTAAGGCTTTTAATGCAGAAGCGCAAGAAAACGAAGTTTTTGAAAAAGGAGTAGATAAATTATTTCAAAATGTAAAGAAAAGTTTAACAGCAACTGCTTTAATGACCAGTTCATCTACTTTTTTATTAGGAATTGCTTCTACTGGAATTATGGGAATTGGGGGGTATAAAATTATGACAGGTGAATTAACTGTTGGAGATTTTCTTTCGTTCACTTTATTACTAGGCTTTATGATCGCACCCATTATTCAAATGAGCAATATTGGAAGTCAATTAACAGAGGCCTTGGCAGGTTTAGACAGAACAGAAGAGTTAATGAATATGCCGGCTGAAGAAGACAATGAGGATAGAACAATGGTTTTAGACAATATGAAAGGAGCAATTATTTTTGACGATGTTTCTTTTGCCTATGAGGAAGGAAAAGATGTTTTGAACAATATTAGCTTTCAGGTTCCTTCGGGCTCTGTAACGGCTTTGGTAGGAAGTTCTGGTTCTGGTAAATCTACTATTGCAGGTTTATCTGCAACGTTTTTAAATCCGAGGTCTGGTAAAATTACAATAGACAACCAAGATCTTTCTAAAGTGAAACTATCGAGTTACAGGAAACACCTTGGAGTTGTTTTACAGGATGAATTTTTGTTTGAAGGAACGATTAGAGAAAATATATTATTTCCAAGACCCAACGCAACAGCGCAAGAACTTCAGGATGCCGTTAATGCTGCGTATGTAAATGAATTTACAGATAGGTTTGATGATGGTTTAGATACGTTAATAGGAGAAAGAGGTGTAAAACTCTCTGGTGGTCAGCGTCAGCGATTGGCAATTGCAAGAGCTATTTTGGCAGATCCTAAAATTATAATTTTAGACGAAGCAACTTCTAGCTTAGATACTGAAAGTGAATCTTTAATTCAGAAAAGTTTATCAGAATTAGTAAAAGACCGAACAACGATTGTGATTGCGCACCGGTTGAGTACTATAAAACAAGCAGATCAAATTTTAGTTGTGGAAGCTGGTAGTATCGTAGAAAGAGGAACTCATGATACTTTGATTACAGCAAAAGGTAGATATTTTGATTTATACACGTATCAGGCTAAAATTTAAGAATTAGATTCCTACTTTTGTAAGCATCATTTAAAAAAGTGACTTAAAAAATTGTTTAAATTAATACACTCAAAAATATGAAAAAAGTACTTTTATTATTAATTATGGTAATTACAATTTCTTGTAAAAACGAATCTAAAAAAGACGGAATTGCTGAAATGAAGAAAGAAAATTTTCCAACTGAGCTTGGACTCGTTTTTAAAACTCATGGAGGAATAGATACTTGGAGAAATGCACAAATATTATCTTTTAATAAAGGGGAAGAGGTGCATACGGTTGATTTGTATTCAAGAAAAACAGTAGTGAATACACCTGCATACTCTTTGGGTTTTGACGGTAAAGAAGTATGGTTAGACGAGGAAGAAAAAGGTGTTTACAAAGGAAATCCTGAATTTTACTACAATTTGTATTTTTACTTTTATGCAATGCCTTTTGTCCTGGCGGATACTGGAATTATATATGAAAAAGTGGACGATCTAATTTTTGAAGGAATAAAATATCCAGGATATAAAATTTCATATGAAGCCAATATTGGGACTTCTCCTGATGATAATTACATCGTGTATTACAATGCAAATACGTATCAAATGGAATGGCTAGCATATACGGTAACTTTTGAATCTAAGGTATCGAATGATGATTTCCATATGATTAAATATAATAAATGGGAAAAATTTAATAATCTAGTTTTACCTAAAGAAATTACTTGGTATGAAATAGATGAAAAAGGAATGCCCACAAAACCTGCTGGGGACCCAGTAGAATTTACATTGCCATTAGTAAGTAAAGGTCAATTATCAAATTCGTTTTTTGAAAAACCAGTAGCGATACAATAAACTAGTTTATAGGTGAAGCGTGATGTATTAATCCATATTTAAGTGCTTTACGATTTCATTATAAACAGTAACATAATATTCATGAAACCTTGGAAGCAAAACGTTTTCAAGGTTTTTTGTTTCTTTCAGCACTTTCAAGTCCCACAATTCTAGACCAGCAACTTCCTCTTTTTGCATTTTTAATGTTGAAATAGGGACTTTTAATTCGGCGATAAAAACATGGTGATGTTCATTGTCTTGAATTCCGTTTTCGTGGGTTACTTGATGAATTCTTGTCCCAATTTTGATAAGGTCTTTGTCTTGGGTTTTTAATCCAATTTCTTCAAAAACTTCCCGTTGTGCACCTGCTAAAATTTCTTCACCTGCACCAAGATGTCCGGCAACTGAAATATCCCAAATTCCAGGAAATACTTTTTTAGTTAAAGCTCTTTTTTGAAGTAGTATTTTTTCATCTATAGTAAAAAACCAAATATGTGCAGTTGCATGAAACCAACCATTTTTGTGCGCTTCAGATTTTAAAGCAGTTTTTCCTGTAGATGCTCCTTCAGGAGTTAATAAGTCTATAAGTTCATCCATATTAAATACAAGATAAAATACAATTGGTTAATTTTTTAAAGTCTTCTTTTGTATTGTATACGTGGCAAGAAAGACGAATGTAATTCCCTCGAAAAGAAATAAAAATATGCGCTTCTAATAATAGTGTTTTGAGCTTTGTAAGATCTAACCTCTCCGGCAACATTACTCCAAACAAATGATGCGTTCTAAAATCTTCCTCTTCAATAAAACAACCATTTTCTTTTAGTAGCATCACTGCTTCAGAAGTAATTTCTTCACAATATTCCTGAATCGCTTTTGGAGTCCAAATTAAAACTTGTTTTAAAGCTGCAATTTGCATTTTTATATATATAAAACTTGCATGTTCACCTGTTGAATACCGGTTTGCTAATGGTTTATATTGTGGTTCATAAGTAGCTAGACTGCCCATATTTTCACTGTTTAAGCGATTGGACCAATTTTCTTCAATCGGATTCC
>JBNMOF010000108.1:0-7193 GCA_051277175.1 Polaribacter sp. | reverse complement strand
TAAAGTAATTATTGAATATGGAATGTTGTCTGAAGATAAGTTCTTTGACAAAGCGAAGAAATTTGCATTGTATCCAACAGTAGGAGGTTCTTATTTTACGTTTGATGAATTACTAGAAAAAACAAAAGCTTCTCAAACAGATAAAGATGGGAATCACGTTGTTTTATATGCCGCTAACAAAGATGCACAACACAGTTATATTCAAGCAGCAACTGCAAAAGGATATGAAGTGTTAATCTTAGACTCTCCTATTATTTCGCACTTAATGCAAAAATTAGAAGGTTCGGCTGAAAAAGTGAAATTTACAAGAGTAGATGCAGATCATATTGATAATCTAATAAAGAAAGACGATAACGTAATTTCTAAATTATCTGATGAAGAAACAGCTACTTTAAAACCAATTATTGAAGGTGCAGTAAACTCAAAAACATATACAGTTCAGTTAGAGGCAATGGATTCTGCTGCTTCTCCGTTTATTATTACGGTTCCAGAATTTATGCGTAGAATGAAAGAAATGCAAGCTTCTGGTGGTGGTGGTGGAATGATGGGAATGGGTAATTTCCCTGACATGTACAACTTAGTTGTAAACACGAACAGTCCTTTAGTTTCTGACATCTTAAATAATAAAGATGAAGAAAAACAAAAAAACTTAATTTCTCAAGCTTTTGATTTGGCTAAGTTATCTCAAAACCTTTTACATGGTGAAGAGTTGACTAACTTTGTAAAACGTTCTTACGAGTTAATTAAGTAAATAACTTTAATATTTCTACCTCGGTAGAAATTTATAATACCAAAACCTCTTTGTGAAAACAGAGAGGTTTTTTTTATTTGGTATGCTAAAAAAAAGAAAAAACTTAAAAACAGCGCACTTCTTAAGTAGATAAGAACACTCGTTACTTAAATCTTCAAAAACCACATTTCATAATTCCTTAAAAAGCCTACATTTGCAAACATGCGAATAGATATCATTTCAGTAGCTCCAGACTTATTAGAAAGTCCGTTTAATCATTCGATTATTAAACGTGCAAAAGAAAAAGGTTTGGCAGAAATCATTGTGCACGATTTGCGTGCATATGGTTTGGGCAATTACAAACAAATAGACGACACACAATTTGGGGGTGGCGCCGGAATGGTAATGATGATTGAACCCATTGCAAACTGTATTAGAAAATTACAAGCAGAACGCGTATATGATGAAATTATTTATATGACTCCAGATGCTAAAACATTGAATCAATCTGTTGCAAATACACTTTCGCTTAAAGAAAATATTCTTATTTTAACGGGACATTATAAAGGAGTAGATCACCGAATTAGAGCCCTATTTATAACCAAAGAAATCTCTATTGGAGATTATGTTTTAACAGGTGGTGAGTTAGCCGCAGCAGTTTTAGTAGATGCCGTTGTGCGTTTAATTCCTGGTGTTATTGGTGATGAACAATCTGCGCTTACAGATTCTTTTCAAGACAATTTATTATCGCCACCAGTATATACAAGACCCTCCAATTTTGAAGGAACCACAGTTCCTGAAGTCCTGTTATCAGGAAATTTTCCTAAAATTGACGATTGGCGCAGTGAAAAAGCATACGAAAGAACACAACAAATAAGACCAGACCTTCTAGATGAAACTTCGTAGCTATCTTTTAGTATAAACTACCAAATTATAAACTTTGAATATCATAAAAACTCTTATACAAAACAACAAAGCCATTTCTTGGGTTTTAGGATTTCAATTGTTTAGATTAATTTTATTACCGTTTATGGGCCTAATGCCCCAAGACGCATACTACTATTTATACGGACAGAATTTATCGCTTTCGTATTTTGACCATCCAGGAATGATTGGATATATTTTACGCCTTTTTACAGATGTTTTTGGAACTTCTATTTTTGTTGTAAAGTTTGCCGACTTTTTTATTACTTCCCTGACCATACTGAGCTTTTACAAATTAGCTTCTTATTTTCTATCCAAAGAAAAGTCACAACGTGCTTTTGTTTTGCTTGCTTCCACCATATTTGTCTCTATTTTATCGTTTAACTCAACACCAGATGTTCCTTTATTGCTCTTCTGGACCCTTAGTTTAATTTGCTTGTACAAAGCAATTTTTGAAGAAAAAAAGTGGTTTTTTATTTTAGGTGGAATTGCAATGGGGCTGGCTTTTAACAGCAAATACACTGCTATTTTATTACAATTTGGTTTGTTGGCTTTTCTAATTTTCTCTCATCGATATAGAAAATTATTACGTTCTCCTTGGCTGTGGTTTTCTTTAATTATTTCTGTTGCAGTAACATTCCCTGTTTGGTACTGGAATTATAAAAATGAATTTGCATCGTTTGTTTTTCAATCATCAGAGAGAACAAATTCTATCACAAAATTTAAAATTTCTCCGAAAAATTTCTTTGGTGCCATCGGCCATCAAATGTTCTTATTATTACCTGTTTTATTTTTAATTTTTATCACTTTTACCTATAAATACGTAAAAAGAGCATTGTTAAAGTTTAAACTCCCAAGCGCTAGAACATTATTTTTATTAGCCTTCTTTATTCCCACTTTTGTTGGTTTTTTCCTCCTTACGCCTATTTATTGGGTGAAATTAAATTGGATGATGCCTTCCTATATTACTGGAATTATAATAGCAGGAATGTTTATCAGTAAGAAATTGTTAAAAGTCCAAATTATAATATCCATCGTTTTTCACGTGTTAGCCACCATACAGATTCTATTTTATGTAGCGCCAATTAAAAGTGATGATACTTGGGTTGGTTGGAAAGAATTAGCGCTAGAAACAGCACAATTACAAAAAACACATACAAATACTTTTGTTTTCTCTAATGATAACTATAAAACATCTGCGTGTCTAAACTTTTTTATGGATGGTAAGGTGTATGCACAAAATATCATCGGTTTGCCTGCCTTGCATTTTGATTATTTAGGTGATAATTTATCACTATTAAAAGGAAAAAATGCTTTGTTTATAGACTCTGACAAACGTTTTAATACTAAAAATAAGTTGGGTGAAATTAATCCATTGTTACATACTTACTTTAAAACTGTTACTGAATTAACACCAATTGTAATTAAAATAAACGGTAAAGAGAGTCGAAAATTTTGGGTTTTCTATTGTACTGACTATCAACCTAAAAAATAGTTACGTTTTAGTTTTATCAACTGAAAAAAAGTACTATTTTTGCAGTCGCTAAATTAACCTCTGACGAATATATCGTGTACGTTGTTTTACAAAATCAATTAAATTAAAAATATGGAAGCTTTAGTAAAGTTTGTACAAGACGAGTTTGTAGCAAAAAAAGAGTTCGCTAATTTTGCTGCTGGTGATACAATCACTGTTTATTACGAAATTAAAGAAGGGGAAAAAGTACGTACTCAGTTTTTTAGAGGTGTAGTTATTCAAAGAAGAGGTATTGGAGCTTCTGAAACGTTTACAATCAGAAAAATTTCTGGTACCGTAGGTGTAGAAAGAATTTTTCCTGTAAACTTACCTTCTATTCAAAAAATTGAAGTAAATAAAAGAGGTAAAGTTCGTAGAGCTAGAATCTTTTACTTTAGAGGTCTTACTGGTAAGAAAGCTAGAATTACTGAAAAAAGAAGATAATTCTTCAATTTATAAAGAAACTAAAAAAGCGTTGTTTAATTACAACGCTTTTTTTTGTTAACAAATGTTAACAACATCGGTTAGTACCGTGTTGATTACTAATTAGTTAAAAAAATTGTCTATTTAAAAATCAATAGTATATTTACATCAGAGTTTACAAGTAAATAAAACTAATTAGTTTGTAAAAACTAAAGAAGAAATTAAAAGTAAACCTGTAAAGTAACGTTCTTTATATATTGTTTCTTTTAAAAAATTGAAAATCTAAAAATATATAGCCTTCAAAGGTTTTTTTTAGAAACCTTGTTTTTTAGAGATAACAATAGAAACAGTTCTGAAATCTTAAAAAAGTAACTACTTCTGTAAGATTAAGGATGTTTCAAAAATGAAATAGTTAAGTATAATTTCTTATCATTGATAGAAATATAAGTGTATTCTTATTTATTTTGTAGCAATACAAAATAGTTTTAAAACTATTTCAAAGAAGCCATATCAGAGCAAGAAATTGCTAGATATGGCTTTTATTTTTAAAATATATGAAATGATTTTCAATAATTATTAAAAACACTACAAAACCAACTAATTAATAGCATTTTACCAATAAAAATACCAACTTAAATTCTTAGATTTGCAAGCTTTCAAAATAATGAGTATTCTTCATTATGAAAGTAATTCTATTATTACAATTACTTTAAATATAATTTACATGAGCAAAATAGCTAAGATAATATATACAAAGACAGATGAAGCACCCGCTTTAGCAACGCGTTCTTTTTTACCAATTGTAAAGGCTTTTACAAAGACCTCTAATATAGAAATTGAAGTGAAAGACATTTCTCTAGCGGCGAGAATTTTAGCAAATTTTTCTGAGTTCTTAAATGAAGATCAGCAAGTAGAAGATGCGCTAGTAGTATTAGGAAATTTAGCAAAACAACCAGATGCAAATATTATAAAATTACCAAATATTAGTGCTTCTGTGCCACAATTAAAAGAAGCAATTTCCGAATTACAACAGAAAGGTTATGCACTTCCAAATTATCCTGAAGAAATAAAAACGGCCGAAGACAAGGCAATTTCAGCTTTGTATAATAAAGTAAAAGGTTCTGCAGTAAACCCTGTTTTACGGGAAGGAAATTCAGACAGAAGAGCTCCAAAAGCAATAAAGAATTATGCGCGTAAACACCCACATTCTATGGGTGCTTGGTCTGTAGATTCTAAAACACATGTTGCTACAATGACAGAGGGAGATTTTGCTCACAATGAGAAATCTATAACTACAAAAAGCGCCACTTCAATAAGTATTCTTCACATCTCAGAAAACGGAACTAAAACCATTTTAAAAGAAAATTTACATCTTTTAGAAAAGGAAATTATTGATGCGACTGTAATGAGTAAAAAAGCATTAATTTCTTTTTTAGAAGCGCAGTATGAAGATTCTTTGGATAAAAATGTATTGTTTTCTCTACACATGAAAGCAACCATGATGAAAGTAAGTGATCCTATAATTTTTGGGCACGCAGTACGCGTGTTTTTTCATGATTTATTTAAAAAACACGGAAAAACTTTTAAGAAAATTGGTGCAGATGTTAACAATGGACTAGGAAACCTTCTTGGTAAACTAAGTGAATTACCAAAAGAAAAACGTGACGAAATTAGAAATGAAATAAGATATGCTTTCGATCATGGTCCTGAATTAGCAATGGTGAATTCAGACAGAGGAATTACTAATTTACATGTACCATCAGATGTAATCATAGATGCTTCTATGCCAGCTATGATTAGAAAATCTGGACAAATGTATAACTCAGAAGGAAAATTACAAGATACCAAAGCAATAATTCCTGACAGTTCTTATGCAGGTATCTATTCAGCAACAATAGATTTCTGTAAAAAGAATGGTGCTTTTGATCCCACCACGATGGGTACAGTTCCTAATGTTGGTTTAATGGCTCAAAAAGCGGAAGAATATGGCTCTCATGACAAAACTTTTGAAATTACTGAAAACGGGAAAGTGGTTGTTTTAGATAGCAATGGGAATACTTTAATAACACATTCTGTAGAAATAGGAGATATTTGGAGAATGTGCCAAACAAAAGATTTACCAATTCAAGATTGGGTTAAGTTAGCGGTAACAAGAGCGAGAGCTTCGCAAACCCCAGCTGTTTTCTGGTTAGATAAAAACAGAGCTCACGATGCAGAAATTATTAAAAAAGTGAATTTATATTTACCTAATCACGACATTTCTGACTTAGATATTAGAATTTTATCTCCAATAAAAGCAACTGAATTCACTTTAAAAAGAATTGTAAAAGGAGAAGATACTATTTCTGTTTCTGGGAACGTTTTAAGAGATTATTTAACAGATTTGTTTCCAATTTTAGAGGTTGGTACTTCTGCAAAAATGCTATCTATTGTTCCATTAATGAATGGTGGTGGGTTGTTTGAAACTGGTGCTGGTGGTTCTGCACCAAAACATGTACAACAATTTTTACAAGAAAATCATTTACGATGGGATTCTTTAGGAGAGTTTTTAGCATTGGCTGTTTCTTTAGAGCATTTAGGAAATTCTAACAATAATTCTAAAGCCTTAATTTTAGCTGAAACTTTGGACAACGCCACAGATAAATTTTTAGAAAACAACAAGTCTCCGTCAAGAAAAGTGGGTGAATTAGACAATAGAGGTAGTCACTTCTATCTGGCCATGTATTGGGCGGAAGGTTTAGCAAATCAAGACAAAGATTCAGAGTTAAAAGCTGAGTTTACAAAAGTTGCTAATGAACTAAAATCTAATGAAGCTAAAATCATTTCAGAACTAAATAAAGCCCAAGGAGACTCCATAAATACTGGAGGCTACTACTTGCCAACAGAAAGCTTAGCCGACGCTGCAATGAGATCTAATATTACTTTAAACAGCATATTAGGCTACTAATAAAAAATAAAATTCTCAAAATATTAACAAAAAAGAGTGCTTTTAAGCACTCTTTTTTTGTTAGTTTTGAGTACTAACCAAACTAAAAACTGATGACTAAGAAAAAAATTGCTATTATTTCGATAGCATCCTTAATTGTTATTTACACAATTTACAGCTATTTTTCACCTGATACCGATGGTAAAATATATCTAATGTCAAAAGTTGAAAAAGGTGATTTTATAAGTGAGGTCATTACTTCTGGAGAAGCTCAATCTACAAGTTTAGAGAAAATTAACGGTCCGGACAACCTTCGGAAATTTAAATTAAATAACCTAAAAATACAGGATTTAGTGGCAGAGGGCACTGTCGTTATCGAAGGCGATTATGTGGGTAAATTAGATCCTAGCAGCGTTAATGAACAAATTATTGATGCCCGCTTAAATTTAGAAACTGCACAGTCTAAATTCACACAACAAGAGCTAGACACCACTTTATCTTTGAAACAAGAAAGAAATTCGATTAAAGATTTACGTTTTGGTATGGAAGAAACCAAGCTAGAATTAGAACAATCTATTTATGAACCACCAGCAACCATAAGAAAATTAGAAATTAATTTAGAAAAAACAGCAAGAGATTTAAAAGAAAAATTAGAAAATTATAAAATAAAAAAAAGG
>JBNMOF010000107.1:0-7244 GCA_051277175.1 Polaribacter sp. | reverse complement strand
TTTTAATAATTAACTTTGCTCCTGACAAACCTTTTCCGAGATAGTCATTTGTATTTCCGTCTAAAATAAACGTTAATCCGTGTGCTCCAAAAGCACCAAAACTTTGACCTGCAGATCCTGTAAAGTTTATATTTAACGTATTTTCAGGTAAGCCAAGGTGCCCATAAATTTTTGAAATTTCATTACTTATTATAGCTCCAACAGTACGATTTGTGTTTTTTATTGGATATACTAAGTTCATTTTTTCTTTTCGATACAAAGCTCTGTGCGAATCTTTCAATATTGTAAAGTCTAAAACGTTTTCTAAATTATGGTCTTGTTGCTCTGTATTTCGAACTATCATTTCTTTATAAGAAGTAGGTCTGTGTAAAATACTAGACAAGTCTAAACCTTTTGCTTTGTAATGTGTGATGGCTTTATTGGCGTTAATTTTATGTGTTTGACCTACCATTTCATCCAAAGTTCTAAACCCTAATTGCGCCATAATAACTCTTAATTCTTCAGCAATGTAGTAGAAGAAATTAATTACATGTTCTGGAGTTCCTTTAAAGTTTTTACGCAATTCTTTATCTTGCGTTGCGATTCCAACCGGACACGTATTCAGATGACATTTCCGCATCATAATACATCCAGAGGCTACAAGAGGAGCTGTCGCAAAACCAAATTCTTCAGCGCCTAATAATGCCGCAATGGCAACATCTCTACCTGTTTTTAGCTGCCCATCACACTCTACAACAATTCTACTTCGCAAGCTGTTCATTACGAGTGTTTGTTGCGCTTCCGCTAAACCAAGTTCCCAAGGCAAACCTGCATGTTTTAGTGAGGTTAGTGGAGAAGCTCCTGTACCTCCATCATAACCAGAGATTAATACAACGTCTGCTTTTGCTTTTGCAACTCCAGCAGCAATAGTTCCTACACCTACTTCTGAAACTAGTTTTACATTGATTCGTGCTTCACGATTTGCATTCTTTAAATCGAAAATTAATTGTGCTAAATCTTCAATTGAATAAATATCATGATGTGGAGGAGGTGAAATCAAACCTACAAAAGGGGTTGAGTTTCTTGCTGCAGCAATCCAAGGCAAAACTTTATAGCCTGGAAGTTGTCCGCCTTCGCCAGGTTTTGCACCCTGCGCCATTTTTATTTGAATCTCTTTTGCATTCGTTAGATAATGAGAGGTTACTCCAAATCTTCCAGATGCTACTTGTTTGATAGCAGAATTTCTACTATCACCATTTATATCTTTTTGAAAACGTTTTCTATCTTCACCACCTTCACCAGAATTTGATTTACCACCAATTCTATTCATTGCAATGGCTAAGTTTTCGTGTGCCTCTCTTGAAATAGAGCCATAAGACATGGCACCTGTTTTGAAACGTTTTACAATTTCTGTCCAATCTTCTACTTCCTTTAAAGGAATTGGATCTAAGTTATCAAATTGGAACAAACCTCGAATAGTCATTAAGCTCTCTGCTTGCTCATTGATGGCTTTTGCATAGACGTCATAACTTGCTTGATCACTCAATCTTACCGCTTGTTGTAATTTAGAAACTGTTGTTGGATTGAATAAATGGCGCTCACCATTTCTTCTCCATCGATAATCTCCACCGACATTCAATCCTAAATTTTTATCAATTTGATTGTCTGGATACGCTTGCTTATAGCGTTGGTCAATTTCTTTTTCAACTTCGTACAAACCAATACCTTCAATTCTTGAGGCTGTATACGGGAAATATTTTTCTACAAATTGAGAGTTGAATCCTACAATTTCGAAAATTTGAGAACCTCTATAAGAATGTAATGTAGAGATTCCAATTTTATTCATAACTTTTAAAAGACCTTTTCCAATAGCCAAGTTGAAGTTGTCAACTGCTTTTTGTTCGTCCATATCTGTAATGAAGCCTTCCTTTACTTGCATTCGGATAATTTCATTCACCATATACGGATTTATAGCACTTGCGCCATACCCGAATAAAGTTGCAAAATGATGTGGTTCTCTCGGTTCTGCAGATTCAATAATAATATCGAAATAAGAACGCTTGCGCAACCGGTTGAATTGATGATTTACAAAAGAACAGGCTAACAATGCAGGAATTGGAGCAAGCTCTTGACTGACACCTCTATCGGAAAGAATAATAATATTGTTGTTGTTTTCTAAGGCTTTTTCAACCTGAGTAATAATGTTATCTAAGGCATCTTCAAGACCGTTTAAACCTTGGGCTTTAGGATATAATATTTGAATTGTTTTGGCTTTGAAACTTTCAACATCAATCGCTCTAATTTTTTCTAAATCTGCATTTGAAATAACAGGATTTTGAATTTTTAATTTTCTACACTGTCTTTCTGTAATACTGAAAATATTTCTATCTTTTCCTAAACTTAAACTAATGTCGGTTACAATTTCTTCTCGGATACCGTCTAAAGGCGGATTGGTAACTTGTGCAAATAACTGTTTAAAGTAATTTGAAATTAATTGAGGTCTGTCGGACAAGACGGCTAAAGGAGTATCGGTTCCCATAGAACCCAAGGCTTCTTTACCAACTTGTGCCATTGGGGTAATTACTTCTTGAATGTCTTCAAAAGTATAATTAAATAAACGCTGACGTGTTTTAATATCGATAGCTTCTACAGGACAAGTTTCACCAGTATAAGCCACATCTTTTAGATGCAAACGTGTTTTGTCTAGCCACTCTTGGTAGGGTCTTTCGGAAACAATTTTACTTTTTATTTCTTCATCTTGAATAATTCTACCTTCATTCATGTCGACCAAAAACATTTTTCCTGGTTCTAATCTTCCATGTTCTTTTACATCTTCTGGGGCAACATCGACCACACCAATTTCTGAAGACATAATTAAACTACCACTTTTAGTAATGGTATATCTTGATGGGCGCAAACCGTTTCTATCTAGTAAGGCTCCAATATAATCTCCGTCTGTAAAAGGTACGGAAGCTGGGCCGTCCCAGGGCTCCATAATACAGGCATTGTATTCATAAAAAGCTTTGCGCTCTTTAGACATTGTTTGGTGCTTTTCCCAAGCTTCAGGAATCATCATCATCATAATTTCTGGCAATGAACGACCTGTATGTGTTAATAATTCTACCACCATATCCATGGAAGCAGAATCCGATTTTCCGGGTAAAATAATTGGAAAAAGCTGCTCTATTTGTGGACCAAAAACAGCACTCTTCATGATTTCTTCGCGGACACGCATGCGGCTTACATTACCACGTAAGGTGTTAATTTCTCCATTTTGACACATGTGTCTAAAAGGTTGTGCTAATTCCCAAGTTGGCATTGTATTCGTAGAAAAACGCTGATGCACGAGTGCTAAACGTGTTACTAAATCTATTTCTTGTAAATCTTTATAATAAGGTCCAATGTCTTCAGGCATGATAATGCCTTTGTAAATTATTGTGGTTAAAGATAAACTAGGAACATAAAAATAATTGCTCTCAGAAATTTTAGATTTCCGGATTTCATGCTCTGCTATTTTTCTTGCAGCATAGAGTTTCGCCTTAAAAGTAGCTTCATCAATGGCATCCGTTTTGCCAATAAAAAGTTGTTCTATGTTCGGTTCCGATGCGCGCGCTATTTCGCCTAATTGAGAAGAATCTACTGGAACTTCTCTCCAGCCTAAAATGGCAAGCCCTTGTTTTTTTATTTCGTTTTCAAACGTAGTTTTGCAATAATTATATTGATTGGATACTTTTGGAAGGAATACCATTCCGACAGCATATTCTCTTTGTTTGGGAATTGGAAAATTGCAAATTCTTGTAAAGTAATCATGCGGAATATCGATTAATAAACCAGCACCATCTCCTGTTTTTCCGTCTGCACTAACACCTCCTCTGTGCTCTAGTTTTACTAGGATCTCTAGTGCGTCATGTATGATTTGATTCGTTCTTTCTCCATTCAAATTACAGATAAAACCAGCACCGCAATTTTCGTGTTCAAATTCCGGTAAATATAAGCCTTGTTTTTTCATGTGCTATTAAATTATATTCACAAATTTATGTATTTTGTTGAATATAATTTAGCATTATTGACCTTATAATGTAATTTTTACGATGAAATTAAAATAATAGTATTAAAAATTTAATTATGATAATTAAATGAGTTTTAATTGAGATATTCATAAAAATAAGAGATGGATATTTAAAATCTAAACTTTAGAAGCGTTTTTTGTTGTAAAATGTAATTATTCGCTTCCGTTTTATTTTAAATGTAACCAATTTCCTATTGCGTGGTGGCAATTCTTTTACCTCTTTTTGACTACTAGTATTGGGTACAATGTTTTCTTAATTTCAAGAACACAAAATACTTTTACTAAAAAAATCACACAACAGAAGTGTTGTGTGATTTTTATTTATCTAGTTCTAAAATAAGTACTATTTATCATCTTCAAAATCTCTAACTCTTTTACCTGGGTAGGCAATAGAACCGTGTTCAGAAATATCTAAACCTTCAATTTCTACTTCTTTAGAAACTCTAAGACCTAAGGTAGCTTTTAAAATTCCAAGAACAATAAAAGATAAACCAACAGCCCAAACAGCATATGCTAAAGAACCTAATGCTTGCACGCCTAATTGTGTTGCTCCACCACCATTGAATAATCCAATACCAGTATCACCATCTACACCCCAAAGACCAATAACTACAGTTCCCCAAACACCAGCTACACCGTGCACAGAAGCTGCACCGATTGCATCGTCAATTTTTAATTTCTTTTCAATAAATTCTATAGAAAAGACAACAATAACACCTCCAATTAAACCTGCTAATACTGCGCCACTAGCTGTCATGTTTCCACAACCTGCAGTGATGCTCACCAATCCTGCTAAAGCACCATTTAGTGTTTGACTTAAGTTTGGTTTTCCGTACCAAATCCACGTAGTAATTAAAGCACCTAAACCACCAGCTGCAGCGGCTAAGTTTGTAATTAATACTACATTTGAAGCAGCAGTTGCATCTGCGCCACCCCAAGCTAGTTGAGACCCTCCGTTAAAACCAAACCAACCAAACCAAAGAATAAAAACTCCTAAAGTTGCTAAAACTTGATTGTGACCTGGGATTGGCAACACTTTTCCGTTTACATATTTTCCAATTCTTGGACCTACCATAAAGGCAGCTACTAATGCAGCCCAACCACCCACAGAGTGTACAATAGAAGAACCAGCAAAATCAATAAAGCCCAATTCTGTTAACCAACCACTACCTTGCCATTGCCATCCACCAGAAATTGGATAAATAATTGCGGTCATTACGACAGAAAATATAATGTATGTCGTGTATTTTGTTCTACCTGCAATTGCGCCAGATACAATAGTTGCAGCAGTTGCCGCAAACATGGTTTGGAAGAATAAATCTGCACCTTCACCTTGCATTAATCCACTCCAGAAAAACCATCCATTCGAAGTGTCTCCATACATTAGGGAGTAACCAACTAACCAGAATGTTAAAGAACCGACACAAATGTCTAATAAGTTTTTCATTGCGATGTTTACCGCATTTTTAGATTGTGTCATTCCAGATTCTACTAAGGTAAAACCTGCTTGCATTAGGAAAACTAAGATACCAGCAATTAGCATCCAAAGCATTCCCATATCTCCATTTATTTGTTCAACAGCTTTTGCAACTTCTGTTGGAGTGTCTTGTAATAATGTTAAGAATAAGCTCATGTGTATTATTTTTGATTAATATTTTCTTTTGAAAACCTACGAAGTTTGAGCTTCGCAGGTTGTCTTACTTTCTTTTTCAATATATTTTTAGAAAGAGTATACTGCAGCCAATAAGAATGAACTTAAGCTTTTTGTTGGATCAGCACTATTATTTGTAAATCCGTTAAAATTATCTGAAGCAGAATCTAAACGTACTTCTGGTATGATTGTAAGAGAACCAATAGTATAGTTGGCAGATAAAGTAGTTGCAAAAATGCTAGAATCTGCAACACCAGTTCCAATAGCTCCGAAATCACCATCAGTTTCAGCAAAATATTCAGCTCTCAATCCAATTTTAAAGTGCTCTGAAGTAGCATATTGAGGATATAGCGCAACTCCGTAAAAACCAGCAGCATCGTCTGCACTAAAATACGCAGCATTTAAACCCAAGAAGAGAGCTTCAGAGATGTCAAAACCACCAGTGAAGTCAACTTCATAAGAATCTGGATTTAATAAATAGTTAAAAAACTGTCCTGAATACCCATATTGTACACCTAGAGAATATTTTCCATCAGGATTAAATTCCGTTGCATCTGTGGGGTTCATTATTGCTAACATTAAAGAAGATTTCTCTGATAAAGTAATGTCTGCTTTAATTCCTGTATGGCTAAATGGGCCATAAGAGAACATGTATGAAGTACTGTAGTTGAAGTTTGCTGTTGGAGAAATAACTTCATATCCTAAAAAAGTATTAAAATTACCCATCGTAAGTTTTACTTTTTCACTTACATTCCAATAGGCATATAATTGATTTACTATTGATGCACTTCCTGTAGATTCAAAAACTGCGTCGGCACCTCTTGGTCCATATACCATATCTGCTACAAAGCCTACTTTTTCACCCTCATAACCGGCTATAATATTAATCATACCCAATGAGAAACCTGGTGCATTTGCAAAAGATGTCCCTGGTGCAATTTTGTTTGCATCATTCGCTGCATTTAAATTCCCACGGAAATACGTATCAATACTTCCACTTAATGTAAAAGTTTTTTTGTCTTCTTCCTGCCCAGTCATTACTAAGCTACTTGCTACTAATAAAGTTAAAATAATTTTTTTCATGATTAAGTTCTTTAATTTGTTAATTTTTTGTTAATGAGTTCGGGTCAAATGTATATATTAAATTTAAATTAACAAGGGGTGATTTTTTCGAAAACGATGTAAATTTAATTTATACCCTAAAAAAAACAGGGTTAAAATTGAGAAAAGTTTATTTTTTAGTTATTATGGGGTTTTTAATATTGGGGTGTTAAAAAAAAAGTATATAATTTTGAGATATTCATAAAAATGTATGTTTTGTAAAAAAAATCTAATTATTGTACTTTTGTGGCCATGAAATACTCGTTTTCTTATCTAATTGGCTTGGAGTTTTTGGGTTTTCGTTTTTCTGG
Source organism: Polaribacter sp. (assembly GCA_051277175.1). Classification (GTDB taxonomy): domain Bacteria; phylum Bacteroidota; class Bacteroidia; order Flavobacteriales; family Flavobacteriaceae; genus Polaribacter. The sequence goes on along the minus strand of JBNMOF010000107.1, from coordinate 133 downwards.
TTGGCAAAAACAGACAAATGCAAAAACATTGCATGATATGGTAGATAAATCTTTGTCGTTTGTTTTTGAAGATGCACATTATAAAACCATTGGTATCGGTAGAACCGATGCTAAAGTGTCTGCAAATTTGTAT
>JBNMOF010000106.1:0-7285 GCA_051277175.1 Polaribacter sp. | reverse complement strand
CTAAAATCTGCTACTTTCTTTTTATCCGTATTAAAATTATTCAATACTTCAAAAGGAACCGATTTCACAAAACTTTCGCCATTTTTAGCCACCAATTCTCCATTAATGTAGGTTTCTAAAACATTGAATTCTTTTAAATTATCAACCAAAATAAAATCTGCAGCATCCCCTTTTTTAAGTAAACCAACCTCTAAATTATAATGTTTTACGGGGTTCACGCAGGCTGCTTGTAATACTTTAAAAACATCCATTCCTTTTGCAACTGCTCTTTCACATAACTGATTTATGTGCCCTATTAACAAATCATCTGGATGCTTGTCATCTGAACAAAACATCATATTTTCGAAATGTTCTGGTAATAAATCAATTAAAGCCTCGAAGTTTTTTGCGGCACTTCCTTCTCTAATAATTACTTTCATCCCTTTCTGCAACTTCTCTAAAGCTTCATCATACGTGAAACACTCATGGTCTGTAGAAATTCCAGCAGCAATATATTTAGTGGCATCTTCTCCCCTTAAACCCGGAGCATGACCATCAATGGGTTTATTGTTATTTTTTGCATGCTGAATCTTCGCAAGAACTTCAGCATCATCAAACAGAACGCCAGGATAGTTCATCATTTCTGCAAGGTATTTGATATCAGGATTTTCCATCATCAATTGAATATCATTAGCATCAATAATTGCACCAGCACTTTCAAAAGAGGTTGCGGGCACACAACTTGGTGCTCCAAAATTGAATTTCAACGGAACTTTCTTTCCGTTTTCAATCATAAAATCAACCCCTTTTACTCCTAAAACATTGGCAATTTCATGCGGATCAGAAACCGTAGCTACCGTTCCGTGCACAACAGCAATTTTAGCAAATTCAGAAGGCACTAACATAGAACTTTCTATATGAATATGTGCATCTACAAAACCGGGTAAAATATAATTTTCTTCTGAATGATTTACTTCTCTAATAGCCGAAATATGTCCGTTTTCTATAACAACTTCACCTTTAAAAATTCTTTTATTAAGAATATCTACAATGTTCCCTTTTACATTCATAATCTTGCTATATTTAGAACAAATTTACAAAGAATAAAAAGGGTTTTTATACTCGTTTTATGCTATTTTTAATTTATGAAGTACACGCAACAGAAAATCTCAATACCAGAAGCAGAAAAAATTCTTTTTGACCGCTATAATATCAAAGGAACGGCATCTCCTTTGCCTGGTTATGTTGATTTTAATTTTAGAATTAAAATAGAGAATGAAGAAGGGTATATTTTAAAAATTTCTAGGGTTGAAGAAAATAAAAAGTACCTAGAATACCAGCAGCACTTGTTGCAATTTATTGAGAACAGTGATGAAGAATTGATTGCTCCAAAGGCCGTTACAGATAAAAACAATCATTTAATTTCTGAAATTACAGATCGTCACAAAAAAATACGTTGTGTACGATTATTAACCTGGGTTTCTGGTAACCTTTGGAGTGCTGTAAACCCGCAATTAGAAGACTTACGTTTTAGTATAGGAGAACAATGTGGAACTCTAACAAAAGCATTACAAGGTTTTAAGCATCCAGAAGCGCATTATAACTTTGAATGGGATATTGCACAATCTCTTTGGACAAAAAAGCATTTGCATTTATTTGAAGCTACCGAAAAGGAGCTACTAATGCAGTATCAAAATAAGTTTGAAGCCTGCCAACCCTCTTATATTGCATTAAGAAAAAGTATTGTTCACAATGACCCAAATGACAATAACATTATTGTTACACAAAATAGATTGCAGCCAAAAGCAAAAGCAGCAATTGATTATGGAGACGCCATACATACCCAAATTATTAATGATACTGCAATACTTTGTGCATACGGTATTATGGGGCATAATGATCCTTTAGATGCGGCTCTTGCATTTATAAAAGGCTATCATTTCTCTTTTCCTTTATTAGAAAAAGAAGTAGCACATTTATACAATGCCATTGCTATGAGATTGGTAATTATTGTTACCAGAGCTGCAATGAGTAAAATTGAAGAACCAGACAATGAATATCTATGGATTAGTGAAAAACCAGCCTGGAAAGTATTAAAAAAATGGTCTAAAATTTCTGAAGATTTTGCACATTATTCTTTTAGAGACGCTTGTGGTTTTTCTGCCCACCCGAATGAATCTGAATTTAAAGATTGGGCAGCAGCTAATACTTTTAATTTATCAGAATTATTCCCTACAATTAATAGCAATGAAATTCATCATTTAGACTTAAGTGTATCAAGCACATTTCCTGGTCATCAGCAAGATTTTAATAATTTAGATCTATTTCAATTTAAAATTGATCAATTACAGAAAGAAGTTCCGAGTAAAATTTTAGCAGGTGGCTATCTAGAACCAAGAAATTTATACACTTCAACAGAATATGATACGGTTGGTAATTACGGCAAACAAAGCAGAACAATTCATATAGGAATCGATTTCTGGTTGCCAGAAAACACACCAGTTCATGCACTTTTTGATGGTGAAGTTGTTATGGCGGTAAATGATATTGGGGATAAAGAATATGGAGGTTTGATCGTTTTAAAACATCAACAAAAAGATTTTTGTTTTTATACTTTGTACGGTCATAATACAGCTAAAAGTGTCTTAAAACATACTATTGGAAGTACCCTTAAAAAAGGCGAACAAATTGCTGTTTTAGCCAATTATCCTGAAAACGGAAATTGGGCACCTCATCTACATTTTCAAGTAATGCTGTCTTTATTAGACTATGAAACAGACTTTCCTGGCGTTGCGTATTTCAATCAAATTGATGTTTGGAAAAGTATGTGCCCAAACCCGAATCTATTATTTAAAATGAACGGATTTAAAGAAAATTTAATTCCTGTTTCTGATGAAATTATAGCGTATAGAAAACAGCACTTGGGCAAAGGCATGCGTGTACAGTATAAAACGCCCTTGCACATTGTAAAAGGTGCCAATCAATATTTAATTGATGCTGTTGGGCGCAAATATCTAGACACCGTAAATAATGTTGCCCATGTTGGCCATGAAAATTTTAAGGTGGTAAAAGCAGGGCAACATCAAATGGCATTGTTAAATACAAACACGCGTTATTTACACGAAAATATCAATACACTAGCGAACGAAATTCTCGAAATGCTCCCCAAAGAATTGTCTGTTTTGCATTTTGTAAATTCTGGAAGCGAAGCCAATGAACTTGCCATTAGAATGATAAAAGCATGTACAAATTCCGATGAAATTATTGCAAGCGAACATGGCTATCATGGCAATACAAACGGAACGATACATATTTCTTCTTATAAATTTGACGGAAAAGGTGGAAAAGGGAAACCTAAAAACACGCATATTTTTCCAATGCCTAATACTTTTAGAGGAAAGTATCGAGGCGAAAATACCGGAGAACAATATGCCAATGAAGTGCAACTATTGATTGATGAAATTCATCAGCAACACAAAAAAGTAGGCGGATTTATTATAGAACCTATCATTTCTTGTGGCGGACAAGTAGAATTACCTTTCGGATTTTTACAAGAAGCGTATCAAAAAGTAAGAAAAGCGGGTGGTTTTTGTGTTTCTGATGAAGTACAAACGGGCATTGGAAGAATGGGGAAAACTTTTTGGGGTTTTCAATTACACGATGTGGTTCCGGACATTGTAACTATTGGAAAACCATTAGGAAACGGACATCCCATTGCCGCAATTGCTTGCACAAAAGAGGTTGCAGAAAAATTTGCAAACGGTATGGAGTTTTTTAACACCTTTGGCGGCAACCCTGTTTCTTGTGCTATTGCCACCGAAGTTTTACGCGAGGTAAAAAGAGAAAAATTGCAAGAAAACGCCTTAGCAATTGGCGAATATTTAAAATCTGAATTAAAAAAACTATCCAAAAAATTTCCAATCATTGGAGATGTTAGAGGGAAAGGATTATTTTTAGGCATTGAACTGGTTGACCAAGAATTACATCCGCTTGCAGAAAAAACAGCTTATGTGGTCAATAGAATGAAAGAATTTGGAATTTTAATGAGTGCTGATGGCCCACAGCACAACGTTATTAAAATAAAACCACCACTAACATTTACGAAAGAAAATGCACAACAGCTGCTGTGGTATCTTAGAAAAGTATTGGCAGAAGATGTGATGAGAAGATTATAATGTCATCGAAAGAATTCTTGCCCGCTCATTTGCATGAGTCTTAGATTAGCATTGTACGTTTATTTAGGATAGATTACTTGATGCAAAGGAATATCAAACTCATTGACATCTTCAATCTGTTGAATTGGTTCAAAGAAGTTTAAACCAATTAATTTTGCATCTTTTCTACAACTCGATAAAAACCGGTCATAATAACCTTTTCCGTAACCAACCCTATACTTTTTAATATCAGAAATTAGAAGTGGCACAAAGATTAAATCTAAGTCATTTTCTAAAGCTGGCTCTGCATTTACAGGTTCTGGAACACCGAATTTATTCAAGGCTAAAACAGTATCATCTTCAAAATAAAAATGAGACAACGTGTTGTCTTTGAAATTACATTTACTTATTACAATTCGTTTATTGCTATTCCTAAAATAGGAAATTAATGGTACCGTGTCTATCTCTTTGAACTTCGATATTGAAAGGAATACATGCACATTATTCACTTTAGAAAGGTCTAAATTATAAACTTGTTGGTATATATTTTCTTGTAATTCTTTAATTTTATCTTCTGTTAAATCGGTACGTTGTTGTTTGTAAATTTCTCGAAGCCTTTGCTTTTTCATTTTAAATATTTTCTAATTCAGACTGAAGCTTTTTAGTCAAACCCATCACTACCATTTCATAAGAATGATTTATTAATTCTTTACCTAGATCGTCTGAAACATCACTTGAATTCAGAGTTACCGTATTCCAATGTTTTTTATTCGAATGCCAACCCGGTTGCACACCTTCATAAACTTCTCGTAATTCTTCTGCTTTCTCCGGATCACATTTTAAATTTACACATTGTGCACCTTGCTCCCACTTATCTATTCTTATAAGTGCAAAAATTTTATCCATTACTTTAAAAACCAGTGTTACATTGTCAAAAGGAAAGTGCTCTGTTACTCCTTTCTTTGCAATACAAAAATCTCTTAATTGCTCGATATGCATAAACTCTTTAATTTAAAAGAATCTTTTTTACATTTTTAAAAGTATCTTTATATATCAAATTTACAATTAATATTTAAATGGAAAATGAATTTCTAGGCAACACTTCTATCATTAGCTACTCTCATAAGAATTACGAAAAAACTGATTTCGCTAAAGTTTCTGAGATAAATTTAATCAATAATTTAGAAACTGTAAAGTGGTTAAATACCTACGGAATTAAATTCCATGAACCTTTTAAAAAAATTATTCAACAAAATAAACTGGATGATTTTTTAATTAAACTATTAAGTGATGAAGAGCATCCAAACAAAGTAATTGTATTAGATAATTTATTATTTATTACTACGCGCGTTCTAATTACTGAAGGTCACAAATTTGATTCTGAGCAAATGATTTTTATCGTTTCTGCCGACTTCTTATGGTCCATTCAAGAAAAAAAAGGGGATTATTTTGATTGGATTCGCCAACGTTTAGAGGGTAACAAAGGAATTGTTAGAAAGAAAAAAACAGATTACCTATTGTTCTTATTGTTAGAGTCTATTATTGATAATTACCAAAGTACGTATCAAGAAAACGCAGCATTAAATTCTGATAAATTAAGTGCTGTAAACATAAAACCAACCCCAGAGTTTACTTCTTTAGTTGAAAAAAGAAAGCAAGAATTATTCAATTTTAAGAAAGCAACCATAAGCTTAAAAGACACCATTGTAAAGCTCGAAAAAATAGAAATTGATGGTTTTAATGTAAAGTATTATAGCGAATTAAAAGAGCAAACTAATAATTTAATTTCAAATATCGATTTTGAATTGCAAGAACTAGAAAGTAAAATAAACTTGATTTTCAGTATTCAAGGTCACCGGTTAAATGAGGTAATGAAAACACTTACAATTCTATCTGTTATCTTTATTCCACTCACTTTTTTAGCTGGAATTTATGGTATGAATTTCGAAAATATTCCTGAATTAAAGTCAGAAAATGGCTATTTTATTTTATTGGGAACCATGGTAGTAATTAGTATTATTTCAATCTGGTATTTTAAGCGTAAAAAGTGGTTTTAACAAACACATTTTATGAATACCTTATTTAATTATTTTATACAAAATAGGCTTACTCGGTGTTGCATCGTTTTCAAAAGGAGCAATCATTAAATTCAATAAAAACTCACCATCTTCTATCCTGTTTGGTACATAGATAAATTCTGTGATAGTTGCATCTAATCTCATTTCGCCAGCAGTATTCCAAAATGCATTGTGTGCTAACAACTTTCCTCCATCTTGTTCTTTGTCAACCGAAGGCAAATCTATTAACAAGTGTTTTATTCCTTTTTCACGCAAATAAATAGCGGCTTCTTCTAATAAATATGGCGGATTAGTATTCGAATATTGCATCGATTTTTTATCCTTTAAATTTGGCAATGTTCTTATTATTATTGCATCTCTTTTTTTGTTTCTTAATGCTGTCTTGAGTTGTTTTTCAGAAATCACAAAATCTTTCCCCCTACTTTCTGGAGCAACGGTAACCACCTCTGCCAAAAAAAAATAATGTTTTAAATTTTGATTTATGGAATGAAATTTTTCTGTAATATGACCCACACATTCTGTATGCGTAATATGAGAATGAGGATTAAAATGAATGTTATTAAAGTTTACAACTGCACCTTCAGAAACCTTTGCTATTTCACCATCAAATTTCTCTGGAAATATTTTTGGTTCGTCCAAATACCAAGCATTTACGTTTTTTCTTGAAACATCTATGGCAATAGAAATATCTATCGGTTTTGAAACGTCTATGGTGATTTTTCTAGAGTTGTATTCTATAATTGCTTTCATCTTGGGCGAGTTGATTGGTGTTTTTGTTAAAATAAATCCAAATATAAGTTTTTAAACAAATAGTAAACAAAAATTTTAATGAATTAGAAAAAGTACTGCATTTAATTTAGCATAAAAAGATCTGATGCAATACCGTCTACCAGAAATCTTCCTTTTTCTTTGGTTTTTAAAACTCCATTTTTATTAGATAACAGGCCTTCTTCAATATGTTTTTTAGATTGATTCCTTATATATTCAGCATATTTTACTCCAAAGTTATTTTCAATTTCATTCAACGAAACACCCCACATAGTTCTTAAACCAGTCATAATATATTCATTGTAT
>JBNMOF010000105.1:0-7314 GCA_051277175.1 Polaribacter sp. | reverse complement strand
ACAACTATTAATTTAACAACTCCCTTTCTACTGGAATTTAGGTAAATTACAAACAGCAAATAGCTTCTAAAAACAGTACCTTTTAGTCTTTAGATTACTCACATAATCGCAATAATACTACTCTTAAAAATTTAATTTTATATTTCTTAAAATACACATACCTTTAAAATCTAATTTTAAAAGTATGAAAACTGCAAAACAATGGTTTGACGAGTATGCTGAAAGCCATCAAAATGAAACCAACCAATTTGTACATTATATTTGTGTTCCTATAATTTTCTTTAGTGTAATTGGGCTTTTAATGAGTATACCCAGTCAATTTATAGAAAGCACATTTGGTTTGTACAATCCATTATTAGAAAATTGGGCAGTAATTGTTGGGGTATTGGTTTCTTTTTTTTACATCCGCTTGGGCTTTTGGTATTTTCTCGAAATGTTACTAGTTATGCTACTTTGTATTATTGGAAATTTCTGGTTAAGTAATACTACAAACCTACTCTATGCATCTTTAATTATTTTTATAATTGGATGGATTGGGCAATTTTGGGGACATAAAATAGAAGGAAAAAAACCTTCTTTTGCAAAAGATTTACAATTCTTGTTGATTGGTCCGCTTTGGGTAATTGAGAAATTAAATAAAAAAAAATAGGTTCTTTACCTGTTCAATTTTTAAAATACAAGGTAATTTATAAAATAAGTAGCGCAATCTAAAAACATAGAGAAACAGTAATTAAATAGATTAAGATTCCTTGTGCAAGAATGTGTCCAGCAAAATATAATTGGATAATACTATGAAAGAAGAAATAACATTCGAAGATTTTTTAAAAGTTGATATTCGAATAGGAACTATTGTTGAAGTCAACGATTTTCCGAAAGCAAGAAAGCCTGCATATCAATTAAAAATTGACTTTGGAGAATTGGGGATCAAAAAAACAAGTGCACAAATTACAGACTTGTATACAAAAGAAGATTTACTAAATACACAAGTTTCTGCCATCACGAACTTTAAACCAAGACAGATTGCTAATTTTATGAGTGAAGTATTAATTTTAGGAATTTATAATACGGATGGAAATGTAGTGCTGTTAAAAGCCTCCGAAGCGATTAAAAATGGAAAACAGATTTGTTAATCGTTCGCAAAAAAACATTACTTAATTAATATTTAGTACCTGTTATAAAAGATAGCTATCTAGTTCTCTCTATTAGTCTTCGTCTAATTTTTTGGATTATTCAAAATTACTAGAGCTCCAATTATTCCAGGAATCCAACCACATAGCGTTAGCAAAAATATAATAACAAAAGATCCACAACCTTTATCAATGACAGAAAGTGGCGGAAAAACAATAGCAAACAAGACTCTAAAAAAACTCATAACACAATTTTAGTTGGTTGTATCTGTTAAGACGATTGCCAATAGGTTTTGTTACTTTTAAAAGCAAAAAAAAGTAATCACTTCGCAAGGTTAGATTTTCCTAAGTGATTACTTTATAAATTTGTTTTTTAATTTTCAACGATAACAATTAAGATACTACGAGCACCTACATCTTATCTCCAAAGAAAATAGCATTCATTAACAACTTATTTGTTCCGAACCAAAAAGCCCTAAAATTGGTGTTGTCCGTAAAAATAATTACACGTCCTTTCCCTAATTTCTGTACTTTAAACGGAACAGTATTTTTAATAACTTTTGCATTTTCCTTCGAGATATAACCACTCAATAAAGGATTCGAAGTATATTGAATCGGATTGTTATAACTCTTTTTATCTGCTTTTATAAATAGTGTAGAATTTCTAAACAATTTAATTTTATCATTTTTATATCCGAAATTTATAGGATGAGATCTGTCTATATCTGCTTCAAAAATAGCACCTCCAATAAACTGAGCACCCAATTTTAAAGATTTGTTTTCAAAAGAAACTCCAGCAATTGTATCCATTTTAGTTTTATCAAACTCTAAATCAATAAACTTACTTTTCGCCAACCATTTCGCAGTGTTCTTATACCCTATTAAAATTCCACCATTCTTAACCCAAATTTTTAAGTGTTCAATCGACTTTTTGTCAATGACACTGCTAGGAATAATAATGTGTGTGTATTTCGCAATTTCAATTTTACTAAAATAACTCATATCTAAACGGGTTAAAGCCATATCGAAACGTTGGTCTAACAAATGCCAAATTTCTCCAGAATCATTTCCTGCGATTCCGTCTCCCACCAACATCGCTACTTTCTGCTTTTTAATATTGCTAAAATTGTTACTTCCCAGATCAATTCCGTCATTTAGCCCTGTACTAACTCCGTTTATTACCACATGACTTTCTGCTGCTGTTTTTTGTAGGAATTGAAACATCTCTAATCCATTTAATTTTTGATTTTGAACCGGAATAAAAATAGTTCCATACTCATAAGAATTTCCACCATTCTTAAAGTTTTTCATAGCAACTTTTGTGCGCAAGCCTTTTTTTGAAATCGCATTTAAAGCTTTCGGAGTATAAAATTCGTTCCAAGACATTAAATACCCATAGTCACTATTAGAGGTAACCATACCTTCTTTCATTTTTAAATCTAAAATCTCGCTTCCAGCTTTAGAAAGTGAAATACCTTCGGCATAATCTACACCAAATGCATGGTTAAAAGTCCATGCAGAAACATCATAAAACAAACTATCTTTGAATTGCGTTCTCACATCAAACATCGCTTTTACCAGGCGTTGATTCTTCTGATTCATAGGAACTACGTAACTATATCCTTTTTTATAGGTTTTACCATTTTCTGTGAAATCTGCTTTTACCTCGTGAATTTTAATTTGATGACGTTTTAAAACTTCCGCCAAATGGTAACTCTTTGCAGCATCCTTTTCATCACCAAAAACAATTGCTTTATTTGATCCCGAGCTTCTAGATTCCTTGTAAAAATCTTGTTGATATTGTAAAATTTTCGTTCTCATTTTTCTTGCCGCTTCTAAAGTAGATAAGGCAGCAGTAAACTGATTTCTAATTGTAAAAGGAAAGGTTAAGACTCCATTTACCGTTTCTTGTGCATGCCCCCTAGAACTTGCCTGTTCAAACAAAATACCAATACTTCCGTTGATGTCTGGAAACGTAGAACCTTTTCCGTAATAAAAATCATCGAAACTTTCTTCGGAATAATATAGAGAACCAATCTTATCAAATGCTTTTGCATGATATGTAGCAATTTCTTTGGTTAAATCCTGATTCATTTGTGGTGTTAAAGGATTTGTTCTACTTGGAATTCCAGGTTGAAAAAAGAAACTAGAATTGCTTCCCATTTCATGGTGATCGGTTAAAATATTTGGCAACCACTTGTGAAAACTTGCAATTCTTGCTTTGCTTTCTGGCAATTGAACTGGTAGCCAATCTCTGTTCATATCGAACTGATAATGATTGGTTCTTCCACGAGGCCAAATTTCATTATATTCTCTATCGTTCGGGTCTGGATTAATGTTTTTACTTCTATTCGTATTTGCCCAATATGCAAAGCGTTGCAAACCGTCAGGATTAAAAGAAGGATCAAATAAAATAACGGTATTATCTAGTAAGTTGTTTATCTCTGAACCTTCCGCAGCAGCTAAGTAATAGGCAACAGCTAATGCCGCATTGGAACCACTTGGTTCATTTCCGTGAATAGAAAAACCTTGGTATACTACAATTGGGTTTTTAGAAATATCAATAGCATCATTGTTTGTTGCCGCTATATGCTTTTCTCTAACGTTTTTTAAGTTTTGATGATTTTTTGGAGATGTAATCGTCAATAACAACAGCGGTCTGTCTTCAAAAGTTTTACCTCTGTTTTCGAGCGTTATTCTATCCGATGAAGCTGCCAAAGCTTTCATGTATGTTACCAGTTTATCATGTGTAATGTGCCACTCACCTACTTCATGTCCAATTATAGATTTTGGCGTTGGAATGTTTTGGTTATAACTTACATCTTTGGGTAAATAATAAGTTAAATCTACTTTTTGAGCAGACATTGAAAAGGAGATACAAAAGAGTAATACTAGTATTTTTTTCATATTGATGATATTTTTTGTCTCACAAATATAAGAATTCAAATAAATATTTTTAATACTTTAACATTGATTTAAGATTTAGAAATATTGATATAGCATCATATCAAATAATGATTACAACAAATAGAAATTATCCAAAATTATTTTCATCCGATGGAATCGCAGTTACAAGTATAAAAGAAATGGTAAACTGTTATTCATAAAGAAGTGGGTTCGCACTTAACTATAGAACTTCTAGAGCCAAATATTAATGAAATTATCGTTAACATTATAAACTATAACAGGAAATAGCGAATAACAATTAGAGCTTACAATCAGAATAAAACGTCTTTTAAAATATGTGTTGTTGAAAATTTATTCTGAATCGTTTTTGCAGTCTGCACGCATAGTTATAAATTAACATATTCTTCAGGTGCCTATTCAGAATAAATAAATATTTTAAATACCAAAAATAAAAAAGCCCAAGAATAAAATTCTTGAGCTTTTAATATATAAATTTTCTAATTTTATCTTCTACTGTAATTTGGAGATTCTTTAGTAATCACAACATCATGTGGATGACTTTCATTAATTCCACTTGCAGTGATTCTAACAAATTGACCTGTTTCTTTTAAGGTTTCAATATCTTTTGCACCACAGTATCCCATTCCTGCACGTAAACCACCAATAAACTGGTGAATACTCTCATCTAAATCTCCTTTATAAGGCACTCTACCCACAATTCCTTCAGGAACCAATTTTTTAATATCTGCTTCAACATCTTGAAAATATCGATCTTTAGACCCTTGTTTCATTGCCTCTACAGAACCCATTCCTCTATAAGATTTGAACTTTCTTCCTTCATAAATAATAGTTTCTCCTGGAGATTCTTTTGTTCCAGCTAATAAAGAACCTAGCATTACGCAATCTGCACCTGCAGCTATAGCTTTAGGGATGTCTCCTGTATAACGAATTCCGCCATCTGCTATCACAGGAATTCCACTTCCCTTAATAGCCGCAGCAACTTCTAACACTGCAGAAAATTGAGGAAAACCTACTCCTGCAACAATTCTTGTAGTACATATAGAACCTGGACCAATTCCTACTTTTACAGCATCTGCACCAGCTTCCACTAAATATTTAGCTGCAGCAGCAGTTGCGATATTTCCAACGACAACATCTAAATTTGGAAACTTTGCTTTTACTTGTTTTAAAACCGTTACGACCCCTTTTGTGTGCCCGTGAGCGGTATCTATAATTACAGCATCTACACCAGCATTTACCAAAGCCTGAGCTCGTTCTACAGCATCTTTAGTAACACCTAAAGCAGCTGCAACTCTTAATCTACCAAAAGAGTCTTTATTTGCAATTGGCTTCTGTGTCACTTTTGTAATGTCTCTAAACGTAATTAATCCTTTTAATTTGTATGCATCATCTACAATTAAAAGTTTTTCAATTTTATAATTTTGAAGAATTTTTTCCGCATCACTTAAAGAAGTTCCAACTGCTGCAGTCACCAAGTTTTCGCTCGTCATTACTTCTACAATTAGTTTTGTATGCTCATGTTCAAAACGCAAATCTCTGTTGGTTACAATTCCTTTTAAAATTCCGTTTTTATCAACAATCGGAATTCCACCAATCCGGTGCTCTTTCATGTGTGTCTTTGCATCTGAAACAGTAGCAGTCAAGGGCAAGGTAACAGGATCTAGAATCATACCAGATTCAGCACGTTTTACGCGTCTCACTTCTTGAGCCTGTTGCTCAATCGTCATGTTTTTGTGCAAAACACCAATACCGCCTTCTCTTGCAATGGCAATTGCCATGGCAGATTCTGTAACAGTATCCATTGCTGCAGAAGCAATAGGAACGTTGATGGTGATGTTTTTAGTAAATTTTGTTTGGATATTTACTTCTCTTGGAAGTACATCTGAAAAGGCAGGAACCAATAATACGTCGTCATACGTTAGTCCTTCTCCTATAATTTTGTTGTTGTGTGCTGTCATGTTGCAATTAAAGGTATAATTGCGAACAAATTTACAATTTATAAATGAATTTATTGGGTTTTATTTAGCGCCATTGCAATGCTATTAAAAGATATTAAATAATTTTAAATGTTAAAGTATTTTAATAACAATTTGTAAATCAGTTATTTATGTTTTTATTTTTATTTATTCTAAATAAGCTTAGAATTTATATAAAAGAGGTTGTATCTTTGCACTCGAAAATAAATCTATTTATAATTAATCTAAATAAATGAACAAGTATATTATCGCAGTAACTTTCTTATTTACAGGTCTATTAAGTGCACAACAATCAGAAAAACAACAAGGAGCTCTAGACTCTATTCAAAAATTAGATGAAATTATTATTTCTACCAATGTTATTTTCGGAAATAAATATGTAGCCAAACACAGAACCGGCTCCGCCTATTATCTTTCTTCAAAAGAATTAGAGAAATTTAGTTTTACAGATGTAAATCGTATTTTAAGTGCAGTTCCTGGGGTAAGTATTTATGAAGAAGATGGTTTTGGACTGCGTCCAAACATCAGCTTAAGAGGAACCTCTCCTGAAAGAAGTTCTAAAATTACATTAATGGAAGACGGCATATTAATTGCACCTGCTCCCTATTCCGCTTCAGCAGCGTATTATTTTCCAACCATTGCAAGAATGGAAGCGATAGAAGTTTTAAAAGGAAGTAGTCAAGTACAATACGGCCCAGCTACAACTGGTGGTGCTATAAATATGATCTCAGCACAAATACCTTCTGAGTTTGGTGGAAAGGTGCGGGCAAGTTATGGTAGTTTTAATTCGAATCAATTACATGCTAAAATTGGGGGTGGAAACAGCAAATTTGGCTATGTATTAGAATATTTAAACTATGGTTCTGACGGGTTTAAAACACTTCCAAGTGGAAAAAATACCGGCTTTAATAAAAATGATGTTGTTGCAAAGTTCAAAGTAAATTTATTTCCTTCGGCTACAATACAGCAATCTTTGGCTTTTAAATTTCAATATGCCGACGAAGTGGGTAATGAAACCTATTTAGGGCTGTCTGAAGCAGATTTTAACAACAATCCATTTGATCGATATGCAGCTTCAAATAATGATCAAATGACCACAGATCATACACAGTACGCTTTAACTCATACTTTAGAGTTCACAAAAGACTTGCACATTACTACCACAGCATACCAGAATAATTTTTCTAGAAATTGGTACAAATTAAACGATGTTACTTTTGATGGAAATAAAAAATCTATTGCAACTATTTTAAATGATCCAACAACCCTTGCAAATCATTTCT
>JBNMOF010000104.1:0-7321 GCA_051277175.1 Polaribacter sp. | reverse complement strand
ATAAAAATTAGCTCCTTTAAAAACAGAAATAAACTTTCCTGTAAATATAAATAACTCAATACTAGCGTGTTGATTAAAAAATCAGAGCATCTCATTATAAAAAGCGACAATAGAAAATAGAATCTATATTTCTAGTCGTTTCTTCCTCAATAAATTACTCTAAAAAAATCTATATTAAAAGACCTGAAAAAGATGAAATTTCACTAAATTACAGTGTTAAAAAGTCACTAATAGCCCTCGGAATTAAATTGCTGAAATTAGAATATACTGCGCTTATAATCTATAGATCAGGCGTTCTGTAACTTAATATTAAATATTAGAAACATGAATAAGTTTGAGGAAAAAGTGACTTTGTATAAAAAATATATGAAGGATAGAAACCTAAGTTACAACGCTGATTTATTAGTTGCAGTAACAAGAGGTTTAGGTCCCTGCATTTATAAAGCACATGCAGAAGCAGTTTCTGAAGCTAATTCAAAAGAATTGATAACCGTTAAAAACAATTTCTTAATTAAAAAGTTAGGAATGTCAGATAACAAAGAGTTAGAATCTGGTATTAAGGAGGTAATGGAAAAAATTGGAAAATCTGAAACAAAAAAATACAGAGCAGTAGTTTACTATCTGTTAGTTGAAAAGTTTAGTAAGGAATCCATTTATCGAAAATAAGAATTTCTTTTTTTTTAAATTATACAAAAAAATCTAACTCGTTGCGTTAGATTTTTTACATTTACAGCACATATTTTAATAATTTTTACGAATGTCACAATTTATTAGTGTTTTTGATATGCTCAAGATTGGTGTAGGTCCATCAAGTTCTCACACCCTTGGACCCTGGAGAGCAGCTCAACAATGGATACAATACTTGAAAGATGCCCAGCTTTTTAATAAAATAGATGGAATTAGAATCGATTTATTTGGTTCTTTATCACTCACAGGAAAAGGTCATGCGACAGACTATGCTGTTATGTTAGGTTTAAGTGGAACAGATCCAGAATATATTCCTATTTCTGATATTGAAAATATCATTAGTCAAATTAAAAGTAATAATAAGCTACAATTCAATGATGAAAAAGAAATTAATTTTTCAATTGAAAACGTTGTATTCAATAAAGATTTTCTTCCTTTTCACTCCAATGGAATAATATTTAGAGGGTTTTATAAAGGCAAAGAGATCTCAATAGAAACATACTATTCAATAGGTGGTGGTTTTATTGTGCAAGAAGACGATCATTTAGAAGAAGAAATAGATATAAATAAAAAAAACTTTCCTTTCCCTATAAATAGGGCCGTTCAATTAGAAGAATATTGTGAAAAAGAAAATCTATCAATTTCTGAAATTGTTTACAAAAACGAATTAGAAATTAATTCCGCAGAGCATATCGATAAAGAACTTCATAGAATTTGGTCAACTATGTTAGAGAGTATGTATATAGGCTGTCATACTGAAGGGAAACTTCCAGGTGGTTTAAATGTAAAAAGACGTGCTTTTGATACCCATCAAAAATTAATTAAAGACACCAACTATACGAATCCTGAAGAATGGATTACGTCCATAAGAAGTACGGAAGTAAAATTCAGGGAAATTTTGAAATGGGTAAGTTGTTTTGCACTTGCAGTAAATGAGGTAAATGCTGCTTTAGGTAGAGTTGTAACTGCACCCACAAATGGAAGTGCCGGTGTAATACCAGCCGTTTTAATGTATTATTTGGTCATAGAAAACCATGAAGCTGACTTTAATCAAGTTAAAAAGTTCTTGCTAACTTCAGGAGAAATTGGTAGTATTTTCAAAAAAAATGCTACTATTTCTGCAGCTATGGGTGGATGTCAAGCAGAAATTGGAGTCTCTTCTGCAATGGCGGCAGCGGCTTTAACAGAGCTACTAGGCGGAACACCAGCACAATCTCTGGTTGCCGCAGAAATAGCAATGGAACATCATTTGGGTTTAACTTGTGATCCTATTGGAGGTTTGGTACAAATACCTTGCATCGAAAGAAATGCAATGGGAGCAATTAAAGCAATTAATGCTGCAGAAATGGCCTTAGACACAGATCCTAAGGACGTAAAAGTTCCTTTAGACAAAGTAATTGACACGATGTGGGAAACTGCAAAAGACATGCATAAAAACTATAAAGAGACTTCAGAAGGTGGATTAGCTATTAATGTTGGCTTAGCAGACTGCTAAATTTAGCATATTTATGTGTGCTTTTTTGAGATAATAATTATGTTTTTTGTTTAATTTACCTTTCATTAAATTATGAAAAATGTCCTAAACATTATATTACTTTTCTTACAATACTGCTAAATTAATAGTGTTGTTGCTTGTAACTGTTTAATTTATTTATACAACCATCAATAAGGATTTATAAAATCTACCTCAACGAATCCATTCTAAGTTTACGGAAACACTTTTAATACAGGATTTCAAGATTCTCTAGGAGACATACTTGCATAATTGGATAAATTTCATGCACTCGTGGTTTTATTAGTGTCTTTAATATTTGCACTTTTAAATTTAGTGGAATGTTATAAAAATTAGATTTTTTAGCGACTATACTTTCTATGCTTATTTGGATGTGTCCAGCACTTCCTATTTCTCAAATAACAAAACCTGATAGTGATGATTTCAAATACAGAATGCATTGCAAATGCCCGAAAAGGAAGAATTAGCAAATATTTACACCTTAAATCTTTAGGAAATATATTGATTAATTAGAATTACACTAAATGCATAAATCTGCAGTTGCTTAATACCTGTTGTCGGAGGGTATAGAATACACATGTAGCTATAGTTTCAGGAAAACCTTGTATTTTTTTTAGCAATTTATATATTTTACAATTTAATAAATTGCATAAAAAAGTAGTATTTACCATTTAAAACTTAATAAATACCTTTTGTAAAATGCAGTTGTTTTAAAAACAATTGCGTTTAAAAAATAAAATTCCCAAGAATGATTTTAAATCATTACTTAGGAATTTTTTAAATAAATAATTATTAATTATTTATTAGAGCTTTGAACTGCTAAATTATAAATTACAAGTCCAAATCCTATTTTATTTATTGCATCTCCAATGTTATAAATAACATCTAAATCCAATCCTCCAAAGATACCATCATACCATCCTGGAGTTCCAGCCATATATCCAATTGGATAAATTGCCCAACCTACCAATACGAACCAACATAATGCTTTGTGTGCTTTTAATACCTCTCCACCAGCTGCTACTGCTAATTTTTTAGCAACACCAAACCAAATGTCATAAACAATTACAAAATAAGCTGCTCCTGAAACAAGACCCCACAACCAAGCATTGTCTCTGTCTAGTACTTCACCTACATAACCGGTTACTAACATAATTACAGATAATACAATCAATCTCCATAATAAAGATTTTTTAGCTCCTGCAACCTTTAATATTAAATAAAACTCAACAGCCATTAATGGCACTGTTAATACCCAATCAATGTATCTGAAAAAAGTTGGAGACTCTCCGAAAGCTGCCCAATAATCTCTCATGTAGAAATAATGAACTGCTGCAATGAAAGTAATCAAACCAGATACTAATAAAGATACTCTCCACTTCTTGTCAACGCTATTCATTGATAAAAAGAAAAAGACTGAAGCGGCCATCATAGCCATACAGCCTACAAAAAATGTAAACCCAACGTAATCATCAGGTGCCATTTTTGCAACTGATAAAAAATTTAATGATAATGTCATATAATATAAATTTAAGTTAGTAAAATGTTCATTGTTTTCAGTAGAACATTATACAAAAATACAAAAAAAATCATAAGTTTGTAATATGAATGCATTAAAAAATTATAATTATGAAAATATTGCACTTTTTCTTACGTTTTTCTTACTTTGGGTAAGTATTCAATTTGGAGAAGTAGTAGAAGATTTCTTAGCATATATAATGGTAATATCCCTAGGTATTTTGCATGGAGCTAATGATTTATTAATTTTATCAATTAAGAATAAAAAAGAAAAATCACTATTAAAAAACCTTATAATCTACATAAGTATTATATTTTTATGTCTGATAATTTATCTTTTTAATCCTTTTATTGCAATTGTATTATTTGTCTTATTGAGCTCTTATCATTTCGGAGAAGAACACTTAGGAGACAGAATAAATGTGCATTTAGCATTTAATTTTTTTTATTTTTTAGGGTACGGTATGTTTATTTTTTCTTTGCTTTTTTATCAATCTATTCCTGATGTTGATTTAATTATGAGAGAACTGACAGGTTTAACATTTACTAAAAACCAAATAGAAATCACTTTATTTGCTAGCTCAGGGTATTTATGCTTGGCAAGTCTGTTTCTAATTTTAACGAAAAGGAATAACTACAGGATGTTTTTTAAAGAATTTTTTTATTTAGTTTTACTCTATCTGGTATTTAAAACTTCATCTTTAATATTAGGTTTTGCTATTTATTTCATTTTATGGCATTCAATTCCTTCTATTATTCATCAAATAGAATTTATCTCAGGAAGCTTAAATAAGAAGAGTGTTTTGCTCTACGTAAAAAAAGCAATGATTTATTGGGTAATCAGTATAATTGGATTACTAACATTATATAAAATAGTTCCTGACATAGAGCTCTTTGCAACCGTAGTTTTTGTCATTTTATTTGTAGTAACAGCACCCCATACTTGGGTGATGCATAAAATGAAAAATTAACGAGTAAAAACCAAATCATTTTCAGAAGACATTTCTTCAGAAAAACGATAGGAGTCTTCATTAAAACCTTTTAACTCCTCGATCGTATTTATATTATTATCTATAATAAAACGCACCATTAATCCCCGCGCTTTTTTGGCATAGGTCATCACTATTTTATATTGACCGTTTTTTAAATCTTTAAAGACAGGAGTAATCATTGGTACTTTTAAAACCTTTTTAGGCAACGCTTTAAAATATTCTGTACTTGCTAGATTTACTAATAACTCACCCTCTTCTAACTCTGCATTCAAAGAATCTACAAGTGTATCATCCCAAAATTTATATAAATTTTCTGTTTTACCAACTTTTAAACGAGTTCCCATTTCTAAACGATAAGGCTGAATTAAATCTAAAGGCTTTAACAAACCATACAATCCAGATAAGATTCGCAAACGTTCTTGCAATACTGGAATTTTTTCTTCTTCTAAAGAATGTACATCTATTCCCATAAAAACTGCACC
The DNA here is from genome assembly GCA_051277175.1 of Polaribacter sp. Classification (GTDB taxonomy): domain Bacteria; phylum Bacteroidota; class Bacteroidia; order Flavobacteriales; family Flavobacteriaceae; genus Polaribacter. The sequence goes on along the minus strand of JBNMOF010000104.1, from coordinate 2,129 downwards.
AGTAAAAGAATAAATAGCTTGTTTAGCATTCTCTATCGTAAAGGGTGTTTCCCAAGTTTGATTCCGTTCATAATTTAACTGAGATAAGGCGTCAGAAATACTCATTAAATCGCCAATTTTATTTTTAGAAAATGTTTTTAATTTTTTAGCCAACTGGTTAGATTGCTCTAAAAATCGAGGCTGTGTATATAAACTCGTTGGTACTTCACTTTCGAAATCTAAAGATTTTGCTGGAGATATTATGATTTTCATTTATTGAATTTGAAAAGTTAAATAATTCTAAACTAAAAATATAAATATACAAATGATTCTAAAGTATTCAAATAAAAAAAAGTCTAAAAATTGATAAAACTATCTATAAAATCTATATTATTATTGAAAGTTAATTTTACTTTATAAGTTCAACAAACTATATAAATTTTTAAGGGCCTAAGAATAGAAATTATATACTTGAATAAAGATGCGCAACTTATTAAAAAATCCTGCACTAAAAAACATTATTTTCTCTTGTTTTTCTTGCGTTTATGACTTTTAGACATACCCATACAAATACCTATAAATCAAACAAAAAATTTCTCTTTTTAATATTGATAAAGTTTAAAAGAGCATAAATTTAGCAAATCTATTCTCTTTTTTCTTTTGTATTTTAGTGGTCTAAAATTTTTATTTATGAAAAAACTTTCCATTTTAATTTTACTGTTTACAGTTGTGGCTTCTGCACAAACAGATTCAAAAATATATGATATTATAAATGCCGTTTCTGCGGAAAGAATTAAAGCAGACGTCAAAACATTAACAGAATTTGGTACAAGAAACACCTTTTCTGATACCATTTCTTCCACCCGTGGAATCGGCGCTGCAAGGCGCTGGATAAAATCTGAATTTGAATTAATTTCTAAAGAATGTAACAATTGTATTACCGTTTCTTATCAAAAAGACTTTGTTACAAAAGAAGGCAACCGTAGAGTACCACACGATGCTTGGGTTGTAAATGTTGTTGCCGTTCAGAAGGGAACAAAATACCCTAATAAGTATGTAATTATGAGTGGTGATATCGATTCTCGCGCAAGTGATACAATGGATTTTACTACAGATGCTCCAGGAGCAAATGACAATGCATCAGGAATGGCAGGAACTATTGAAGCTGCAAGAGTTCTAAGTAAATATAAATTTGAAAGTAATATAATTTATGTCGGTCTTTCTGGTGAAGAACAAGGTTTGTTCGGTGGTGCTGGCTTGGCCAAATATGCAAAAGACAAAGGTTGGGAAATTATTGGGATCTTAAATAATGATATGATTGGTAATATAGAGGGTGTAGATGGAGTTATTGACAACAGATCTTTTAGAATTTTCTCTGAACCCGTTCCTGCAAATGAAACTGAAAACCAGCGTAAAATGAGACGTTTTTACGGTGGTGAAGTCGATGGAATTTCTAGACAATTGGCAAGATATATTCACAAAAATGTAAAAACATATATGCCAGAAATGAATCCTATGATGATTTATAGATTGGATAGATTTGGCAGAGGAGGTCATCACAGACCTTTTAACGATTTAGGTTTTGCAGGCATTAGAATTATGGAAGCACATGAAAACTACACACAACAACACCAAAATATTAGAACCGAAAATGGAATTAATTATGGTGATACTTTTGAACATGTGAATTTTCCATACACAAAAAAACTAACCGCAGTAAACGCTATTAACCTTGCAAGCTTAGCTTGGGCACCAGAAGCACCCAAAGAAGTTTTTATTGGTGGAATTGTAGAAGCTAGTGTAAAGTTTAAATGGAACAAGGTTCAAGGCGCAAAAGGATACAAAATATACTGGCGTGATACCACTTCACCAACTTGGGATAATTCTAGATATGTAGAAACTACAGAATTTACTTTAGAAGGAATTGTAATAGATAATTTCTTTTTTGGAGTTGCTGCTATTGGAGAAAATGGTCATGAAAGCGTAGTTGTTTTTCCAAATAAAATTTTAAGAAAATAAATACTTTTTAGCCGTATTCTTATTGAGCTTCTTGCGTTAAACAACGTAAGTAGCTTTTTTTTTTTAAAAAAAAGATCTCAAAAAATTAAAAATAGTAACTTATAATAAATCGTAATTATTGATTTATAATA
>JBNMOF010000103.1:0-7342 GCA_051277175.1 Polaribacter sp. | reverse complement strand
CTCAAAAAATGGGACTTAAAGTACCTGAAAACTTTTCTGTAGTTTGTTTTTCTAACGGAATTTTAGCAAGACATTCTCAACCCAAAATGACCACTGTTAGCCAACATGGCGAAAAAATGGGTGCAACTGCTGCCAAGTTATTAATTGACCGTTTAGAAAATAAATCTGAAGAAAAAGAGGCGTTAAAAACTGTGATTATAAAAACAGATTTAGTCGAACGTAATTCAACTAAGAAGTCTTAATTAATGGATTTAAGTGCCGTTAAATTAGTGGTTTCTGATATGGATGGGACACTGCTAAATTCTAAAGGTGAAGTAAGTCCACTTTTTTTCGAACTTTTTAAAAAACTACAACTACAAAACATACTTTTTTGCGCTGCAAGTGGACGACAATACAATAGTATTGTAGATAAATTATCAACTATAAAAGATGACATTTATGTAATCGCAGAAAATGGAGGAATTGCTAAAAAAGGAGCTGAAGTTTTACTTTTAAAAGCTTTAGAAACTAAAAAAGTAATAAAGATAATTCCTGTTTTAAGAAATATCAAAGACACAAATATTGTTTTATGTTCTCAAGACATTGCATATATAGAAAGTAAGGATAATGAATTTATCGAACTATTTCAAGAGTATTATCAAAGTTTTAAAATTGTAGATAATCTGCTTGAAGTTGCAAAAACAATACCAATTCTTAAAATAGCAGTATACCACTTTTCATCATCAGAAGATTTTATTTATCCTAAAATAAAATACTTAAAAGAAGATTACCTACTAAAAATTTCTGGACAAAATTGGTTAGATATTTCAGATGAACAAGCTAATAAAGGAAATGCCTTAAGAACTGTTCAAAAGCTTTTAAATATTTCTAAAGAAGAAACCATGGTTTTTGGCGATTACCATAATGATATCGAAATGTTGCAAGAAGCTAGTTTTAGTTTCGCGATGGGAAATGCGCATACAGACATTAAAGCAATTGCAAAGTATGCAACAAAAAGTAATAACAATTTTGGCGTAGAGCGCGTATTAGAAAAATTAGTCAATTCCAAGAAATAAGTCTTCTAGCAAAATGAACCTCATTTTTTAGATTAATATGAAAAATCTTCGAAAAGGCTAAACAGACATGCATTCTATAAACTGACTTTCAAAAACGGCAATATAATACCTAAATAATAATGTTCCACTGAACTTACCAAAATCTAAACTTCACTTTACAAAAGTATTAATCCTCATAAGAAACGGTGCTTTGTCGTTCTCTGTTTATATGTAATTTAGTTACATCTGGTCTCGAATAATGACCAACCACATCAAAATTTTGTCTTTCCTCTAAAACGCTATTAAAGTCTAAAGTCTCTATAATTAAACCTTCTTTATGCAATACAGGTGCAACAAGCCATTCTCCGTTCGGAGAGGCAATGCAAGAACCTCCATTTGCTAAAATATCTGGCGCATCTTTTACTATTTTATCATAATGAGGAACTTCTTCTGGAAAATCTGATTTCGCCATCAAGCTAGAAACAGAAATCACAAAAGAGCGCGATTCTCGTGCTATAAATCGAGTAATGTCTTTGGTATTATGATCGCTCCCCGGCCAAACAGCAATGTGTAAATTTTCTCCCAAACCATACAAAGCAGTTCTAGGCAAAGGCATCCAATTTTCCCAACAATTTAAACCACCAACAGTAAACTCTTTCAACGGATGCACTTGCAATCCGTTTCCATCTCCCGAAGCCCAAGTTAAACGTTCGTCATAAGTAGGTTGAAGTTTACGGTGTACAGATTTAATTTCTCCTTGCGGATTAATGTACACCAAACTAGCATAAATACTATGTCCGCCTCTATTTTGTGCCCGCTCCATAATGCCTAGATAAATAGCAATATTGTTTTCTTTTGCCAAAGCACTTATAGAATCTAACTCCCCTTTTTCTATCGTTATTGAGTTGCGTACGTAGTGCGCATGCATTTCTTTTTGGGTTTTAGAGTCCCATTCTGCCCCATTTGTTAAAGCTATCCAAAACGGATATCCTGGCAATAATGCCTCCCCAAAAACAATCAATTCACAACTTTCTTTTGCTGCATCTACAATCGATTTCTCAATCTTTTCAATGGTCTTCTGTTTATTTAACCAAACAGGAGAAATCTGTGCTAAGGCTACTTTGAGTAAGTTGTTTGTCATAATTTTTTTATTATTTATATGTCCATCTCTTTTGAATATCTGTGCTTTTCTCTGCATCACTTTGTACAAAGATAATACCGCAAAAAAAGAGGGTTTTTCTATATTTATCAATATAGAAAAAAGTCTTCAACAGAGTCAACATACATTACTTTTAGTAACTCATCTTTATTTTGTAAAAAAGAATTAATTGAGATGAATAATGCCAAACTGAATTTATCTAAATGCAACAAAAGATGCCCACAAGCGTATTACTTTTAAACCTCTATTGAAACTACCAAACCTTCGTTACTTCTCACGTTAAAAACCGTTTCGTCTTCAAAAATTAAATACTGTCCTTTTATACCCATTAATTTTCCCCTGTAACTTGGTGTTTTTATTAAATTTAGACTTTTTGGTTTCTCTGGGTATTTTAATATGGGAAACTTTAAACTAGTTTCAGAATTATTTTCAATAAAATATTCTTTAGCTTCTTCTGGTATAAATTCTTTCAACTTCTCTCGCCACTCTAATAAATTTACATCTTCAATCTCATTTTTTAACATTTTACGCCAATTGGTTTTATCACCAACGTAGTTTTTTAAAGCAACTTCTGTTATTCCTGCTAAATATCGGTTGGGAACTTCTACAATTTCAATTGCTTCGTGCGCTCCTTGATCTATCCAACGTGTTGGAACTTGAGTCTTTCTAGTAACCCCTACTTTTACATTACCAGAATTAGCTAAATACACAATATGTGGTTGTAATTGCACCGATTTTTCATAAGCCAAATCTCTGTCCTCTTCATCTAAATGTGCTCTACTTAATTCTGGTCTCATAATCCAATCACCAGCATTTGGAGCATCAAAAAAACAAGACTTACAATATCCTTGTCTATAGATTGTCTTTTCTAAATGACAACTTAAGCACTCATAGGTAACAAAATTTAAAGAAATCTCTTTATTTATTAACTGATTCATGTTCAAAAAATCAGTTTTCATATCTAAATAATACTGAATTTCATCAGCATTTTCTGTCATCATTTTTTTTAAAACTCCTTGGTAGATCATCTCACAAATTTTAGTATTTTTAAACTTCAGTTTCAAAACAATAATGATTCTGAAATCAGGTAAAACAAATTTACGAATTTCTATGGCTTTTCAGATTATCAATTCTATAATTTCTTGGTTTTTAAGGAAACGAAAACATCAAATTGAGTTATTTCTAAAATACCCTATAGATGTTCAAGATGAGTTGCTCCTAAAGCTGTTAAATACCGCTAAAAACACAGAATTTGGAAAAAAAAAGAACTTTGCTTCCATAAAAAATCATACAGACTTTGTCGCAAATGTTCCAATTCAAAAATATGAAACTTTTGAACCTTTAATTGAACGTTGTAGAAGAGGAGAACAGAATTTATTTTGGCCTTCAGACATTAAATGGTTTGCAAAATCTAGCGGAACTACAAATGCCAAAAGTAAATTTATTCCTGTTTCTGACGATGCTTTAGAATATTGTCACATGAAAGCTGGTAAAGACATGTTGTGTTGGTACATTACTGAAAATGAAGATACGCAACTTTTTACGGGAAAAGGATTACGCCTAGGCGGAAGTTCTGAAGTGTATCAAGACAATGGTTCTTATTTTGGTGATTTATCTGCTATCATTATTGAAAACATGCCTTTTTGGGCAGATTTCAGCTCTGCTCCTAGTCAACAAGTTGCTTTAATGAGCGATTGGGAAACGAAAATGGATGCCATTATTGATGAAACCATTGATGAAAATATTACCAGTTTAGCTGGAGTACCAAGTTGGATGTTGGTTTTGCTAAATCGTGTTTTAGAACGTTCAGGAAAAGAACACATCCTAGAGGTTTGGCCAAATTTAGAGGTCTACTTTCATGGTGGTGTAAATTTTAACCCCTATCGAGAACAGTATAAAAAAATGATTCCGAAAGCAAGTTTCAAATATTATGAAATTTACAATGCCTCTGAAGGTTTTTTTGCAATTCAGGACAGAAATGATTCAAAAGAATTATTATTAATGCTCGATTACGGAATTTTTTATGAGTTTATTCCTATGCGCAATTATGCGGGAGAAAGTTCTAAAACAATAACACTTGCAGATGTTCAAATTGATGTTAATTACGCTTTAATCATTACTACAAATAGTGGTTTGTGGCGCTATTTAATTGGAGATACTATTCGTTTTACCTCATTAGAACCTTTCCGAATTAAAATTACCGGTAGAACAAAACATTACATAAATGTCTTTGGTGAAGAATTAAATATAGAGAATGTTGAAGATGCTTTAAAGTTGGCTTGTGAAAAAACTACAGCTACAATTTTAGATTATACAGTAGGTCCTATTTTTATGCAAGGAAAAGAAAAAGGTGGTCATGAATGGATTATAGAATTTAGTAAAAAACCAGATTCTATTGGTTATTTCGCTGAAGTTTTAGACAATGGTCTAAAATCTATCAATTCAGATTATGAAGCAAAACGATATTTAAATATTACTTTAATGGCCCCAAAAGTACATCAAGCAAGAGAAGATTTATTTTATAGTTGGTTAAAGAAAAAGAACAAGCTAGGCGGGCAACACAAGGTACCAAGATTGTCTAATACAAGAGAATTTGTAGAAGAGCTATTGGAACTTTAAAATATTTGATATAATTATTTCTAAAAAGTAAATCCTTAAATTTCCATTGCTTATTTCTAGATTTTGCGCTCTACAACGTAGGATATCATTGCTTCTAAAGAACGCTTATACTCGGATTCTGGAAAATCTTTTAAGATGACCAAAGCCTTGTTTTTGTAATCATTCATTTTCACAATCGTGTATTCTATCCCACCATTCTCTTTTACAAAAGCAATTATTTCTCGCACTCTTTTTTTGTCTTTGTTGTGTTTTTTGATGGAATTAATCAACCAAGCTTTTTCTTTTTTATCGCAATTATTTAACGTGTAAATTAAAGGTAACGTCATTTTTTGCTCTTTAATATCTATTCCTGTTGGCTTTCCTATTTTAGTTTCCGAATAATCAAACAAATCATCTTTAATTTGAAAAGCAATTCCGATATATTCTCCAAATTTTCGCATTTTTCGAATGCAATCTTGATTTGCACCCACAGAAGCTGCACCAATTCCGCAACAGGCAGCAATTAATGTAGCTGTTTTCTTTCTAATAATGTCAAAATAAATAGCTTCGGTAATATCTAGTTTTCTAGCTTTTTCTATTTGAAGTAATTCACCTTCGCTCATTTCACGAACAGCAATAGAAATTAACTTAAGTAAGTCAAAATCATTGTTATCAATAGACAATAACAATCCTTTAGACAGTAAAAAATCACCTACTAATACAGAAATTTTATTTTTCCAAAGTGCATTTATAGAGAAAAAATCCCTGCGCATATTGCTATCATCCACAACATCATCATGCACTAAAGTAGCTGTATGAATTAACTCTACAACAGCAGCTCCTCTGTATGTTCTTTCGTCAAAACCGCCATTAGAAACCATTTTTGCAACTAAAAAAACAAACATAGGTCGCATTTGTTTCCCTTTTCTTCTTACAATATAATAGGTAATTCTGTTTAAAAGTGGAACTTTAGAAAGCATAGCGTCTTTGAACTTTTCTTCAAAGAGTTCCATTTCATTCTTAATAGGAAGTTTTATAAGTTCTACTGTTTTCATAGAGCCTCAAAGATATGGGTATTTTCCAATTTTTAAAAGGCGTTTTGATTATTTTTATCTTAAAAAAAAAGATTTGGTGCATTAAAAACGAAGAACAACAGTCTAAAGAATTAATATTATCTTAATCGTAAACAAAACATAAATACACTATGAAAAGAGCGCTTAAAATGCCAAAAAAATAAATTGTTTACAACTAATTTTGGTATTTAATTAAATAAATGTAATTTAGAATTAATATTAATCATTTAAATATATAATAATATGAAAAAAATTACTTTACTTTTTACCATTTGCGCCTTTTTAACGGCTAACGTAATCAATGCTCAAACCGTTATTTGGTCTTCAGATCTTGACGATACTACAGGTTGGTCAAGTTCTGATAACGATGAAGATGGCCAAAAATGGAATTTTTATTCAGGTGGTGCAGATAGTTATGGAATGACAGGGAGTTTTGCAGCCTCTGAAAGTTGGAATGGTACTGTAGGTCCATTAAATCCTGATAATCGTTTATATACACCTGTGGTAGCAATACCTGCGCAAGCACTTGAGATAGCTTATAAAATGAAAGTAGTCTCACCTGATCCTACTTGGTTTGATGAAAAGTTTGCTATATATGCTTACGATTCAGATGGAGACGGTTCTGATTTGACTGAAATCCATTCAGAAAGCCTAACTGTGGGTGGAGTTGGAACTGCTAAAGACGTTAGCATAGTAGTGCCTGATTCTTTTGCAGGAAAAAACGTACAATTTATAGTAAGACATTTTGATTGTCCAGATAGAAACAGTATTTTTATCGATGATTTTGAAGTTTCTTATGCATCAACATTATCAACAGAAGACAATATTACTGAAAAAATAAGTGTGTATCCAAACTCAGTAAAAGATGTTATAACTATTAATACAAACAAAGTAATTAATAGCATTACCGTTGTAAATCAACTGGGCCAAACAGTAAAAGTCATTCAAGAAAAAGAAATCTTAAATAATACTGTTAACCTTAGCAACTTATCTAAAGGACTTTATTTTATGTCAATTAAAATAGAAAATAATACGCAATCTTTCAAAATCATAAAAGAATAGCTACTATTAAATATTTTTTATAAAAAACCAAAGAAGAACAGAAGTGTTTTTCTTTGGTTTTTTTTTTATAATTATAAACTAAAAACAATTTAACTTTTATTTGCCAATTGTCCGCAAGCAGCATCGATGTCTTTACCTCTACTTCTTCTAACATTTACGTTAATATCGTGCATTTCTAAGTTAGAAATATAATTATTTATTGCAAAAGAGTGCGCTTGCTGAAACTCACCGTCATCAATAGGATTGTATTCTATTAAATTAATCTTACAAGGCACTGCCTTACAAAATGCCACCAAGGCCTTTATATCTTCTTTTTTATCGTTAATACCATCGCAAACGATGTATTCATAGGTAATTGCTCTGCCTGTTTTTTTTTATAAAAAAATTAAAGTATAACACGAACTCCATATACCAAA
>JBNMOF010000102.1:0-7377 GCA_051277175.1 Polaribacter sp. | reverse complement strand
TGCAGTTGTTATCCAATGTTCGGAAATGCCTTTAGTATCTGCTCCTAAGGCTCTGGATAAGTGCAATGCGACACCAATTATTAAAACAGAAGCATCATGAAGTTCTTGAAGCGTTTTTAAATTCCCAAATTCTTTTTGTGCCTTTAAGAGTAATAAATCATTGTGTTTTTGAGCAAAAGTAATTGGGTTTTCAGTAGCATCTATATCGGGTAACATTAAACAGTCCATCCAATTTAGACCTATTCTTGCTGCTAATAATTCAGGAGACTCGATGCCTAGTTTTCTCCATAGTGCTAATGTTTTGGTATCTCCTGATGCTGCTAATCCTGAATCTAGCAGTAATTCAAAAGCGATATCAGCGATGTTCTGCATGACTATTAAATAGGCATCTTGTGCTTTTTCGAATGGATCTGCTTTCTGTCCTTTAAGATACTCACCTACACTAAGTTTCGGCAATTCTAAAACTTTAGAACAGTCAGTCAAACATGGGAATGTATCACCCTCATAAATATAATCTGCTGTATTAAATTGTATTTGTCGACCTAAAGGATATAGACGACACGCCAGTGGGCGGCCCTGGTGGACGCTACAACCAATATCCTCTTTGTATTGACTGCATGCGTGTTGTCCTTTTTTATCTTTTTCTCCGTTAAAACGCAATCGAATACCACCAAATTCGCAATAAAGATCACGAAATTCTCTTGAAGTAATTTTTTTTTCTTTGCTTAAATTGAACAATTCCCAAGGATTAAGCATTACAGCTTTACCAAAACAACAGGTTCCAGATCGGGTGCAGGTAAGTGGCAGTATTGTTTCTTTAGTGAGTTTAGTTGTTTGCATTTTTTAAGCTTTACTATGTATCATTATTATTTTCAGTGGAACTTATATGATACGTTATACAAGAGTACTGATTTTTTTTTTTTACCAATACAATCACAAAAAAAGCTGTGCGTATTTTTACGCTTTTCAAATTATTATCATAATCTTATTTCAACACTTTTTAGACATAGGTATTGAAGTGCTGGTTTTAAGGAAAAATTAAAAGTAAAATAGCCATGTTATAAAAATTCTTTCAGTTTTTTAAAGTCGTCAATCACCAAATCTGCATTTTCTAATGTTTGTCCTTCAGATAGTTTGTTCGCATAACCAAAGACAAAAATGTTTGCAGCATTTGCAGCGGTAACTCCGTTGTCTGAATCTTCAATAACACAACAATTTTCTTTTGGTGTGTTTCCTAAAGTTACAGCTTTATTAAAAATTTCTGGGTGCGGTTTTGATTCCGTTAAGTCTGCACCACTAATTTTTGCAGTAAAATATTTGTTGAGATTGAATCTATTAAAAACACGATCTATATTTACCATTGCAGAGGAAGATGCCAAAATTAACGTAATTCCTTTCTCATATAAATACTGTATAATTTCTTCAACGCCTTCAACTAAATGTAAGTTTGGGTTGTCTTCAAAGAAGTTTACATAGCGTTTTCTTTTGTCTAAAACTAGTGCTTCTGGATTGTGATCTAAGTTAAAATGAGCTACCAATCTTTGAAAAGCATTGATGGTAGAGGAACCTGTAAACGATTTGTACAATGTATCAGAAACGGTAACATTTAAAGAGTTAAAGGTTTCATAATATGCTTTTTTATGAATTTCCTCAGAATCTATAATGACACCATCCATATCAAAAATGACGCATTTCACTTCGTTTTTAAATTTCATTTTCATCATTTTTTACATTATGGAAACCATACTTCAAAAGTTTGTATTAATTTAAACTAAAAACTTAGCTTTTAAATCTGGAGTAGGAATCATACAATTGTCTTTTTTACCAAACCATTGGTATCGATTTTTAGCAATATAATCATAGACGAAATCTCTAAATACTTTTGGTAGAACAGTTGCTAGTTTCGTGATTTTCCAAATTCCGCCAAAATCATTCATAATGTTTAAAGCAGCAGTAGATTTAATATCGTAAGAAGTTCCAGGAGCATATAAAATGATGGAATCGGTTTTTGAAGTGTCAATCTTCAAATAATCGATAATTTTTTTTCCACTTTCAGATTGAATTGCCGCAAATAGAAAGCTATCTTTTTTATCAAATTTAATAACGATTGTAACTGCAAAATTGCACAAATTACAAACACCATCAAATAGAATTACTTTCTTATGTTTAGGGATATCAATCATTTAAAATCTCTTGTTTTTTTGAATCTCAAAGATACTTCAAATTTCTTGTAACATAATTTATTTTGAGGCGTCTTATGTTAGTATTTGATTCTAGTAGTTAATTACTTTTAACAAAATATTAATAATTGTAGTCATTGGCTATCAATACTTTTATAAAAATAACCAACGAATGATTAAAATAGAAAAGCTTCATAAATCGTATCCAATAGGAAAAGATTCTTTACACGTTTTAAAAGGAATAGACTTGCACATAAAAGAAGGCGAATTTGTCTCTATTATGGGTTCTTCTGGTTCCGGAAAATCTACGCTTTTAAATATTGTTGGACTGTTAGACGGACATGATGAAGGTAATTATTACTTAAACGGTCAATTGATAAAAGAGTTGAATGAGAAGAAGGCTGCTCTTTTAAGAAATAAATTTCTAGGTTTTGTTTTTCAATCATTTAACTTAATTGCTTATAAGACAGCTTTAGAAAACGTTGCATTGCCATTATATTATAAAGGAATGGCGAGAAAGGAACGGTTAACGGTTGCTTTAGATTATTTAGATAAAGTAGGTTTAAAAGGTTGGGCAAATCATTTGCCAAATGAGCTTTCAGGTGGTCAAAAACAACGTGTTGCCATTGCAAGGGCTTTGGTTACCAAACCAAAAGTAGTTTTGGCAGATGAGCCAACAGGAGCCTTAGATTCTATAACTTCAGACTCTGTAATGGATTTGTTAAAGGATATTAATGACGAAGGGATGACAGTTTTTGTAATTACACATGAAGAAGAGGTAGCCGCACAAACCAAAAGAATTGTCCGTTTGAAAGATGGTGTAATTACGAGTGATGAGTTCACTAAAATAACAAAAGTAGTTTAGTCATGTTTGATTTAGATCGTTGGAGAGAAATATTTCAAAGTATAAATAAAAACAGGTTGCGTTCTATCATGTCTGGTTTTACGGTAGCTTTTGCAATTTTACTTTTTACTTTGTTGTTTGGTATTGTTAGCGGTTTGAGCAACTCATTTAAAAGTGCTTTTTCCGATGATGCCCAAAATTTCATGAAAGTACGAGTTTGGAAAACCTCTAAACCTTTTAAAGGTTTACAAACTGGGAGAAAAGTTCAATTAAAAAATAGAGATTACAATTATATTAGAGATGAGTATAAGAATAAAATTCAATATCAATCTGCCATTATTTATAAAAACTTTTCTATTAAACATAAAAATGAAGCAAATATCTACAACGTAACGGCTGTAAATCCAGATCATCAGTTTTTAGAAAAAACAATAATAAATGAAGGTAGGTATATAAATAAAAAAGATTTAAAAGAGAAATCTAAAAACATTGTTATCGGTAGGTTAATTAAAAAAGATTTATTTGGAGAGAGACCTGCTTTAGGAAAAAGAGTAAATGTAAATGGAAGTTCTTATTTAGTGATTGGTGTTTTTTCTGATGAAGGCGGAGACAATGAAGAGAGAAAGGCTATTATACCACTAACTACTGCACAAACGATGTACGGTAATAATGATTTTATAAATGAAATTATTTTAGGTTATGATTCTAATTTAAGTTTAGACAGAGCCATTGCTTTTGGAAATCAGATGGAACGTGATTTGCGCAAGAGAATGAATATTCACCCAGACGATCAAAGTGCACTTTCTGTAAGAAATATGGCAGAAGCAAACAAAGAGGTTGGACAGTTTATGGGCATTTTATACGCTATTGTAATTTTGGTAGGTTCAGGAACTTTGGTTGCAGGAATTATTGGGATTTCTAATATTATGATTTTTGTAATTAAAGAAAGAACAAAAGAATTTGGTATTCGCAAGGCATTAGGTGCAGTGCCATCATCTATTGTAGGTATGGTAGTTCAAGAATCTGTTTTAATTACCACCATTGCCGGATATCTAGGGCTTTCTTTGGGGACTTATATTTTAAGTTTAATTGGAGACAGTTTAGAGGAAGACTATTTTATTAAAGATCCAAGTGTAAGCACGGGTATTGTAATTAGTGCATCTGTAGTTTTAATCTTATCAGGATTAATTGCAGGTTACGTACCTGCAAAAAGAGCAGCAAATATTAAACCCATTGAAGCATTAAGAGCAGATTAATTATGAAATTTTTATTTGATTCAGATACTTGGCAAGAAATTTATGGCAGCATCCGTAAAAATAAGGTGCGGACCTCGATTACTATTATTGGTGTGCTTTGGGGAATTTTCTTGTTAGTCGTTTTATTAGGCGCTGCAAGAGGAATGGAAAATGGTTTTAACAAACTATTTGGTAATTTTGCAACCAACAGTGTATTTATTTGGACAGAGTCCACAGATACTCCGTTTAAAGGTTTTCAAGAAGGTAGAAGATTTTCATTAACAATAAATGACATTGAAGTCTTAACAACTGAATACTCCGATGAAATAAAATTATTAGCACCAAGAAATCAAACAAATAATTTAATTATTAAAGATTTTAAGTCGGGTAGCTTTAAAGTGAGTGGAGATTATCCAATTTTAGATCAAATTCAGAAAAAGCAACTACTATATGGTCGTTTTTTAAATCAAAATGATATTTTATCCATTGCAAAAGTTACGGTTATATCCGAGGATATGTATAAACAGTTTTTTGAAATAGATGAATTTCCAATTGGACAATATATAAAAATAAATAGCATTAGTTATAAAGTAATTGGCGTGTATAAGCCCTCAAATACCATAGATTTTGATGGTGATTGTGCTTACATTCCTTTTTCTACATTTAAAAAAGTATACAATACGGCAAATAAAGTAGATTGGATGATGATTACTGCACATGAAGGTACGGATATAGAGCAGATGGAGAGTGATGTGCTACTTACTTTAAAAGGTTTGCACAAAGTGCATCCAGAAGATGAAAGAGCTTTTGGAAGTGTTAATTTAGGAAAAGAAATAGGGAAGGTCACCGGTTTTATAACGGGGATGCAATTTTTAACATGGTTTGTAGGCATAGCAACCTTAATTGCAGGCGTTTTTGCCATTGGAAATATTCTGTTAATCACAGTAAAAGAACGTACCAAAGAAATAGGAATTAGAAGAGCTTTAGGCGCTACACCTAAAAGTATAAGACAACAAATTATTTTAGAATCTGTCTTTTTAACAACGGTAGCTGGCATGTTAGGTATTATTTTTGGAGCCTTTGTTTTATTTATAATAGACACTGCATTTGGACAAGGAGTTGATGCCGCATTAGTAAACCCAACAGTAGACATACCAGTTATTTTAATAGCAGTAGTCACATTAATTGTGCTTGGAACGGCAATAGGCGTAATTCCTGCACATATGGCAACAGTAGTAAAACCAATAGAAGCATTAAGAGAAGAATAAAATCAATCAACAACAAATCATGAGTAAAAGAGCAAAAATTATTTTAATAGTTATCGTATTATTTTTTATGGCGGCACTTGTTTGGTTCGGTATAAAGAATAGCAAGAGTATTTTAGTATTTGAAACGGAAACACCATTTAGAACCACAATTGTTAAAAAAACAGTGGCTACTGGAAAAGTAATTCCTTTGGAGGAAATTGAAATTAAGCCGCAAATAACAGGAATTATAGATAAGGTAATGTTGTTAGAAGGGTCTAAAGTTAATAAAGGAGACCTAATTGCCGTGGTGAGAGTTGTACCTAATGAACAATCTTTAATCAGCGCAAAAGGTAGGGTAGATAATACTAAATTGAGAGTAAATAATGGACAAGTTTCTTTCAAAAGAACCAAGAATTTATTTGATAAAGGTGTAATTGCGAGGGCAGAATACGAAAGTGCTGAATTGTCTTACAACCAAGCGAAACAAGACTTAAAAAATGCTGAGAATGATTATTTAATTATTAAAAAAGGCTCGGCAAATTTAGGTGGCGGAGCAAATACAAACATTATTGCACAAATGTCTGGCACAATTTTAGAGATTCCTGTAAAAGAAGGGGATCAAGTAATTCAGTCTAATAATTTTAACGCTGGAACTACAATTGCGTCGATTGCCGATATGAGCAAAATGATTTTTGAAGGAAAAGTTGATGAATCTGAAGTAGGAAAATTAGTAAGAGGCACTACAATTGAAGTTTCAATTGGTGCAATAGAAGGGAAGAAGTTTCCTGCAAAATTAAATTTTATTGCTCCGAAAGGAACTGAAGAGGGAGGAGCTGTACAATTCAAAATTAAGGCAGATGTATCTTTAGACGATAATTTCTTTATTAGAGCTGGCTATAGTGCAAACGCAGACATTATTTTAGTTAAAAAAGACAGTGTTTTGTCGATAAAGGAAGGTTTATTAAGGTTTGACAAAGAAACAGAAGAACCTTATGTTGAGGTACAAACAGGTGAAGGAGTTTATGAAAAAAGAACGCTAAAATTAGGAACTTCGGATGGAGTAAACGTAGAGGTTTTAGAGGGGGTTCTTAAGGATGACGCAATTAAAATTTGGAACAAGGCCTCTAAAGACGATAAAAAGGAAGACTAACAGTAAGAATTAGTGATTTTTTCAAGGAGGAGCTTATATAAATAAGTTCCTCTTTTTTTTATGAAATAATATTTAAAACACAAGAAATAATGTGGTTTTTAAAACCTTCCACTTTGTAATTTTATCACTTTGTAATTTTTGTCAAGTCCACCAAACTAAAAAGAACTTTTCAATTTCGCCATTCGGTTTTTTCAACCAACAAAGAGGAGAAAATTGACGTGCTAAATAGTCATTTGAACGCTCTTTGAATTGCTCAAAAGATTGCCAATTAACGTTTTTGTGCGGAGCGATTAGCCAATCCATCTTATTTGGAATATTAAACTTACAATCAGAAAAGGCCGCTAAGGCATTTGGGGTAATATAAAATCCAACAACACAAGCTTGATTTATTTTTGATAGTAAAATATTTTCACCAGAAAAAGGAACAAATAATTGTGCTTTAAAATAAACCTGTTGCTGAATGTTTTCTGATGCTAAATTAATGGTGCTTAGATAATTTTTACATTCATTCGTGAAGAGAAGAGGTAGCTGTTTTTCTTTAAGCTTTGTAAGTTTTTCTATCAAAGCATCTTTACGATTCGGACCAATAAAATGTTCGATTTCATTTTTTCCAAAAGACGCATCATACAAATAGAATTTGTAAATAATTTCTAAATGAATTGGTTTTCCGTTTTTTAAAAGGATACAATCTAATTCGCCAATTGTGATTTTTTCTTTTTGA
>JBNMOF010000101.1:0-7432 GCA_051277175.1 Polaribacter sp. | reverse complement strand
GGAACTATTATTTATAAGTTTTCTTTAACTAAATAATCACTTACATTTGCTGTTTATAAATTGTCATGCTGAGGGTATCGAAGCATCTTTTTAATCCATCATTAAATGACCTACAAAGAAACCTTAGATTGGATGTTTGCGCAATTACCCATGTATCAAAGAGACGGCAAGGCGGCATTAAAAAAAGACCTTACAAATACGGTAGCCTTTTCAAAAATCTTAGATTTTCCTGAAAGTAAATTCAAATCTATTCACGTTGCTGGCACAAACGGAAAAGGATCTACAAGCCATATGTTAGCTTCCATTTTGCAAGAGGCAGGCTATAAAGTTGGTTTATATACTTCTCCGCACTTAAAAAATTTTACAGAAAGAATTAGAATCAATGGCGCCGAAATTCCGAAACGGAAAGTTGCTTTATTTATAAATAAGCACAGCACTTTTTTAGAAGCACAAAAACTCTCATTTTTTGAAATGACGGTAGGTTTGGCATTTGACTATTTTGCCTCAGAAAAAGTGGACATTGCTATTGTAGAGGTAGGTTTAGGAGGAAGATTGGATTCCACAAATATTATTACACCAGAACTTTCTGTGATTACAAACATTGGTTTAGATCATACACAGTTTTTGGGAGAGACGTTGCCAGAGATCGCCTTTGAAAAAGCGGGGATTATAAAGCACAAGATTCCGGTAATTATTGGGGAAGAACAAGCAGCTGTTAAACAGGTATTTTTAAAGAAAGCAGAAGCGGAAAATGCGCCCATTTATTTTGCTTCGGATACCGTAAAAACGTTTAAAACCGATTTGTTAGGCAATTATCAGCTGCGAAACTTAAAAACGGCAGTAGCGGCAATTAAACTGCTAAAAGGGTTTCAAGTTTCCGAACAAAATATGGAAAATGGTCTTTTGAATGTGGTAAAAAATACCAATTTAAAAGGCAGGTGGCAAGTTTTACAAGAAAACCCAAAGGTAATTTGTGATACTGCACACAATAAAGAGGGATTAGAGATGGTGCTACAGCAACTTAAAAAAGAAGCTTTTAAAAAGCTTCATATTGTATTGGGCTTTGTCTCAGATAAGAAGCTAGAAGACGTGCTGCCACTTTTTCCAAACAATGCCAGTTATTATTTTTGTAAGCCAGACATCCCAAGAGGTCTTTCTGCAGTTGTTTTGCAAGAAAAAGCAATACCATTTGATTTAATTGGTGAAAAATATACTTCAGTAAAAGAGGCTTTAAACAGTGCGTTACTAAATGCAAATCAGCAAGATATCATCTATGTGGGTGGCAGTACATTTGTGGTAGCAGAAATTATTTAAATAAAAGTTTATTTTTTACGCGTCAGATTTAAAATTTGTTGTGGTTTGCAACTGCTAAGGGTACTTAGTTCAGTTGGATCAGCACATCTGGTTTACATCGAGAAGGTTTGGGAGCGAATCTCTTATTACTCAGGAAGCTAAAAAATCCTGCACAGATTGTGAAGGATTTTTGTTTATAAATATTCTTTTAAAACATCGAATACACGCATCCTTTTTGTGTTTTTGGTATGCAATAATTTTAATTTCCTAAAAGTTTCATTCATTTTGGATTTCTATAAACTTACCATTAATAATTTTAAGGATGAGGTCTGTTGGCGTGTAGCGTATTTTTTTTAACAATGTGGCGTCATCAAGACGAGGAACATTTGTTTGGTGCAAAAAATGAGCACCAGGTCAAGAATTTTTTAAAGTTCATAAGCGCAATTTTGTTTTGGAAATATAGAGCTTAAAGTTACCTGTTGGCATCTGTTTGTAGAATGCAAATAATCCTGGAAACAGAGAAAGCAGAAGGTTGGGTAATTGCAATGTGGACGGCAACATGGGTACGCTGTTTTGTAAACATGATTTTTTTGATGTTAGAAACCAATACAATGCGTTAGTTTAAAGGAAAAAGGATTGGAATCGTATCAAAAGGGAAATAAATTAATAAGGGTGGTTAATTTAGTTTAATACATTATTTAAAATTACATTTGCTCACAATTAAAAAAAATTAAGTACAAGTTTGATTTTAATGCCCCCCAGGTTAAAATTAGTAGTTATGTGGAGCATTTTATTTAAGCTTTCTGTGAAGTATCTGTTACTAGGTATTTCCTTAAAAGAAAAAGATAAAAATGGAACACATATATTATTCAAACGTATTGTTTTTATCAATTTTTTTGATCACCTACACCCTTATTCCAAAAATAAGAAAGCTTTTTTTAAAACTCAATTTAACGGATGTTCTAGGGGTTCCTAACACTCATAACAAAACGGTTCCTTCTTTTGGAGGGCATACTTTTTACAGTAGCCATATCATTGCGCTATTTTTTATACACTTCTTTTTCGAAAACCAAGTTTCATTTACCGCGTTCGCAGGGCTGTATATTTTATTTTCCACACGCTGGTTGGATGCTATTGTTTCAAATGATGCGGTACTGGCAATGAAAAGTGAGTCAGAAACTGTGTTAAGTAGGAATCAAAAAGGTTGGATGTAAGAGATTTAGCCAACGTACCCTTGTTAGAACAAGAAGCGATAGTACCCGCTATCAAAGGAAAAAGTGTTTGGCCTAGCGGCAAAAATTAGGCGCTATGGTATCATTTTAATTGCAATAAGCAATTGGAATTTTTTTATATGACAAAATCATTACTGTGGGTAGTGTCGGCGAAGCCGTGAAAAAAACCAATGTTTTTGCGTTTTAAAGCGTACTAAAAAGCTTTAAAATGAAAAATACAAACAAAATAGACGACCAGTGTAGGTCTAGAAAAAAAATATTATGAAAGTAGGAATCACCTTTTCAACCTTTGATTTGTTTCATGCCGGGCATGTAAAGATGTTAGAAGAATCAAAACGACAGTGTGATTATTTAATCGTAGGCCTGCAGTTAGACCCTTCGATGGATCGCCCTGAGAAAAATGCACCTTCACAGTCTATTATTGAGCGGTATATTCAACTCAAAGGATCCAAGCACGTAGATGAAATTGTGCCCTATGTATCGGAACAAGATTTAGAAGATATATTACATTCTTTTAAATTGGATGTTCGCATTATTGGCGATGAGTACAAAGAAAAGAATTTTACAGGAAGAGTTTATTGCGAAGAAAAAGGAATTGAGCTCTATTACAACACAAGAGACCACCGGTTTTCTTCGAGGGGACTCAGAAAACAAGTGAAATTGGCAGAAGATAAATAAGAAATTCAAGCACCAATAGTTTCTCCAATAATTTTTGATGGCAGAAACCAGTACAATGCCTTTAATTTAGAAGATAAAGGATTTGAATAGTATGAATAGAAACGAATTAAATTGACGCAAATGAATATTGATTTAACAGGGAAAAAAATACTGGTAACAGGAGGTTCGGGGTTTATTGGCGCTAATCTTTGTGAAGCGCTCTTAGAGAAAAAGAATGCTGTTGTCTGTCTAGATAATTTTGCGACCGGAAAAAGAGAAAATCTTACGCAGCTTTTAAAAAATCCAAATTTTACATTGATTGAAGGAGACATTAGAAACCTTGAAGATTGCATGAAGGCAACTACAGGAGTAGATTATGTGCTGCATCAAGCAGCTTTGGGTTCTGTTCCGCGATCTATAAAAGACCCGATTACATCAAACGCTGTAAATGTTGGTGGATTTTTAAACATGTTAGTGGCGTCTAGAGATAATGGAGTACAGCGTTTTGTATATGCAGCAAGTTCTTCAACCTATGGTGATTCAGAAGCAATGCCAAAGGTAGAAGCTGTTATTGGAAAACCTTTATCTCCTTATGCAGTAACCAAGTATGTGAATGAATTGTATGCAGATGTTTTTTCAAAAACGTATGGTTTAGAAACTATTGGACTGCGATATTTTAATGTATTTGGAAGAAAACAAGATCCGAACGGTGCGTACGCAGCAGTAATTCCAAAATTTGTAAGTCAATT
The DNA here is from genome assembly GCA_051277175.1 of Polaribacter sp. Classification (GTDB taxonomy): domain Bacteria; phylum Bacteroidota; class Bacteroidia; order Flavobacteriales; family Flavobacteriaceae; genus Polaribacter. The sequence continues at coordinate 3,501 of JBNMOF010000101.1, read as the reverse complement.
AATGGCAGGTGAAGCTCCCGTAATTAATGGAGACGGCAATTATTCAAGAGATTTTACTTACATCGATAATGTGATACAAGCGAATCTGTTGAGCTTAGTCACAACTAATGAAAAGGCCATTAATACGGTGTATAATGTAGCCTATGGAGACCGAAATACTTTGAAAGATTTAATGGGTTATTTAAAAGAATACTTGTCAGAGTTTGATGCTAAAATAGCAAATGTAGCAGTGAAACACGGTCCAAATAGAGTTGGAGATATTCCACACTCACATGCAAGTGTAGACAAGGCGCAGCAACTATTAAATTACAACCCCCAATTTTCATTACAGCAAGGTTTAAAAGAGGCCGTGCAATGGTATTGGGAGAATCTTTAAGCGTGAATGGTGTTTGGTGAGGGGTGATGTGTGAAAGGGGATAAGAAAAAAGAAAAAAAGATGCTATTAAGTTACAGAGATTTAAATGTTTGGCAAAATGCAATGAATTTGGTCGAAGATGTTTATAAAATTACTGCGAACTTCCCTAAAGAAGAAAAATATGGGTTAATATCTCAGATTAGAAGATGCAGTGTTTCAATACCTTCCAATATTTCAGAAGGTTTTATGCGAAAAAGCACAAAAGAGTACATACAGTTTATATACATCTCATTGGGCTCATTAGGAGAATTGGACACCCAGATGGAAATAGCTGTTAGATTAAAATTTATGGAATCGCAAAAAGAGTTTAATGAAAAGTTGTTATTAATTAGAAAGCAATTATATGGTCTGGTTAAAAGTTTGAAAACAAGATTATAATCAGTACCAATCACCAAACACTAGACACTAATTTTTGTCTTAGTATTTAAAAAAAGAAAATGAAAAAAGAAATACATAATAAAAACACTACTACCACAGATCACGCATCACTAGCCGCAAAACCCCGTATAGCAGTAATAGGATTGGGGTATGTAGGCTTGCCTTTGGCAAGATTATTTGCTACAAAATATTCGGTTGTTGGCTTTGATATTAATACAAAAAGAGTGGCAGAAATTATGTCTGGTACAGATGCAACTTTAGAAGTAGACAACGAAACGTTGCAATCTGTATTGGTTGAAAAGTCTTCAGATAAAAATGGACTTTTTTGCTCAACATTGTTAAGTGATATCGCAGATTGTAATTATTATATTATTACCGTGCCAACACCGGTTGATAAAAATAACAGACCCGTTTTAATACCTTTGGTAAAAGCCAGTGAAACGGTAGGGGCTGTTTTGAAAAAGGAGGATATTGTTATTTATGAATCTACAGTGTACCCTGGAGCAACAGAAGAAGAATGCATTCCTGTTTTAGAAAGAGTATCTGGTATGGTGTTTAACAAAGATTTTTATGCGGGGTATTCACCCGAAAGAATCAATCCAGGTGATAAAGAACATACGGTAGAGAAAATATTAAAAGTAACTTCTGGCTCTACACCAGCAATAGGAATAAAAGTGGATAACTTGTATAAATCTGTAATTACTGCAGGAACCCATTTAGCACCCACCATTAAAGTAGCAGAGGCAGCAAAAGTAATAGAGAACTCTCAAAGAGATATTAATATTGCGTTTGTAAATGAATTGGCAAAGATTTTTAACTTGATGGACATTAATACCCATGATGTTTTGGAGGCAGCGAGTACCAAATGGAATTTTTTACCCTTTAAACCCGGCTTGGTTGGTGGACATTGCATTGGTGTTGACCCGTATTATTTGGCTCAAAAAGCACAAGAATTTGGGTACAATCCAGAAATTATATTGGCAGGGAGACGCATGAATGATAGTATGGGAGAATATGTTGCTACGCAAGTCATAAAATCCATGATACAAAAAGACATAAACATTAAAGGAGCAAACATTCTTGTTTTAGGAATTACTTTTAAAGAGAACTGTCCAGATGTTCGGAATACAAAGGCTGTAGATGTAGTTGCTGCTTTAAAAGAATACAATACCAATGTTACGATTTATGATCCTTGGGCAAATGAAGAAGAAGTGCTGCATGAGTATGGTTTAAAATCCACGAAATCTTTACCAAAAGAAAAATTTGATTCGATTGTACTTACCGTTTCTCATAATGAATTTAGGAAGTTAGCTTTGTCATCATTAAGAAAAGATAATTCCATACTTTATGATGTAAAAGGGGTTCTAGAAGGTAAGGTAGATGGGAGGTTGTAGTGTTGTTTAATGATTGATGTAAATATTTCTATTAACGCTTTCTTTTTTAAAATAATATTTTGATTTTGAATAATTCAAAAACAAACAATACAGTACAGGCTTTTTGGGTGGCAATGGGGAGTATGAGTTCAATAGCTTTGTCTATTGTGAGTGCTGCAATATTATCACGTTATTTTAATAAGGCTGATTACGGTACATATAAACAAATTGTATACGTTTACTCTACATTATTGGTTGTTTTTTCCGCTGGTTTACCTCGTGTTTTTTCTTATTTTTTACCAAGATTTAGCCTAGAGGAGGGGAAAACTATCGTAAAAAAAGTTAATCGAGTATTATTTTTAGCGGGATTATTTTTTTCTCTTTTTTTATTTTCTTTTTCAGGGATTATAGCTTCAGTTTTAAAAAATCCTGATTTGGCCTATGGATTAAAGGTTTTTTCTCCCATCCCAATGCTTTTATTACCAACATTGGGAATAGAGGGTATTTTTTCAACTTATAAGAAAACAATGTTTATTGCTATATACAATACATTGTCAAGAGTTTTGATGTTGATTTTTATAGTAGTACCCGTAATAATTTTTAAAGGAGACTATATTTCAGCGATATACGGGTGGTTAGTAGTTTCAATACTAACTTTTATAATGGCTTATTTTTTTAAAGGAATTCCATTTATAAATATTGAATCAAAGGAAACTACATTAAATTACAAAGAAATTTTTGCGTATAGCACACCTCTTGTTATAGCAAGTATTTGGGGTATTACTATAAAATCTGCAGACCAATTTTATATTAGCAGGTATTTTGGAAAAGAAGTTTTTGCTGAGTTTTCAAACGGATTTATAGAATTACCGTTTGTAACAATGATTACTGCTAGTACATCTGTTGTTTTGATGCCAATGTTCTCTAAAGTCTTTCATGAAAATAAAGGAATTGATGGTTTAATAAAAACATGGAGAAGCTCACTAAATAAATCGTCAAAAGTAATATTTCCCATTGTAATATTCTTTATGGTATTTGCATCGGAAATAATGGTGGTATTATATTCTGAACAATATAAACAGTCAAGTGTATATTTTAGAATAAATATGTTTCTAAATTTTTTCAACATTATAATATTTGCTCCTTTATTTTTAGCATTGGGAAAGACAAAACTCTATGCAAAAGTGCATATGGTTTTGGCAATTATTGTATGGATTACTGGTTACATTTTGGTTAAATATATTGACTCTCCAATAGCTATAGCTGTAAACTCAACAACACTCCAAATTTTTAAAATAATCTTTTTTATCTTTTTATCTTCAAAAATTTTAAAAA
>JBNMOF010000100.1:0-7542 GCA_051277175.1 Polaribacter sp. | reverse complement strand
AGCATTTTACGACTTATTGTTAAGAGTAGATCCAAATGACGACAAGATCATCTATGTTGGTGGTATTGACTTATTTAAAAGTGAAGATAGCGGAACGTCTTGGAATCAAATATCTAAATGGTCTAATAATAATGATTTAAGAACATTAGATGTTTCTCTTGTCCATGCAGATCAACACGGAATGGCATTCTCGTCTTCTTCTAAAATGGTGTTTAGTAATGATGGTGGCGTGTATTTTTCTGATGATACTGGTACGGTCATTAGCCCTAGAAAAAAAGGATATAATACCTTACAATTTTATACAGTTGGGGTCGCGCCTACAACTGCTTTTGATGGTAAAGAATATTTTTTAGCAGGAGCTCAAGATAATGGAACCTTATTAATTAGTGATGCAGATACCGGAGTTAATAGCTTTAATGAAACACAGGGAGGAGACGGTGCTTATAGCTTTTTTGATCAAGATGGTTCAGATCAATATTATATTGCAAATTATGTATATAATAATAGTATTAATTTATATGATGTGTTAACCAATACTAGAAGAAGTATAAATAGTGAAAGTGCAAGTAATGGAGATTTTATCAACCAAGAGGCGTTAGACTCTAATTTAAATATTTTGTATTCTAATTATTCCAGTGGATCAAACTACATTGTAAAAATGTATAGAAATATTACGTTAGTGACCACTAAGACAGATTTATCTAATGCTGGTTTAATGGATTCAGAACCTTCGGCGTTAACTGTTTCTCCGCACACAACAAATCAATCGAATTTATTTATTGGTCTTAAAAATGGAAAATTAATAAAGATCGCAGGAACAACAAATACCTTCCCTAACAATCCTGTATGGACAGATATTACCGGAACTAATTTTGTCGGATCCGTTTCTGACATAGAGCTAGGTACCAATGAAAATGAAATTTTTGTAACCATGCATAATTATGGTGTTCAAAATATTTGGTATACAAGTGATGGTGGTGCTAATTGGTCTGCTAAAGAAGGAAACTTGCCAGACATTCCTGTAAAAACAATTTTACAAAATCCTTTAAGATTACAAGAAGTTATTATCGGAACTGAATTAGGAGTTTGGAGAACAGATGACTTTTTTGCCGCATCTCCTAATTGGATACAATCTTATAACGGAATGAGTAATGTAAAAGTAACCGATTTAGATTTAAGAGATGATAATGTGGTTTTTGCAGCTACGTATGGTAGAGGTTTATTCTCTGGACAATTTACAGATGCTGTTGCTTCTGTTGAGAATGTTTTAACTGATAAAAAAGCATTTACAGTATATCCTACAGTTTCAAGAGGAGACTTTACCGTTTTGGCTAAAAGTTCTTTAGGAAAATCAAAAATGAATATCTTTGATATCAACGGTAAGCAGGTGTATACAAGAAGTATCGATTTTAAAGCCAACGAAAAACTAGCGATATCTGTAAGCTTAAATCCAGGAATTTATATGGTAAATATAATTGATAAAGACAACAGAAGGTCTACTAACAAAATTGTAATCGAATAGAAATAAATTTTTAAAACAGTATAAAAAAGACGCTTATTTAAGCGTCTTTTTTTATGTGTTAGAAAATAATTTAGCCAAGCTGTTTGCATCTAAACCAACGGCATGTTGAAGTTCAGAAACACTTCCGTGTGTTATAAAATTATCTGGAATCCCTACTATTTTTATTTTATTTTGATACTTGTTTTCTGATGCAAACTCTAAAATAGCAGATCCAAAACCACCTTTTATGGTGCCATCTTCAACCGTAAAAATAGCCTCATGATTTTTGAAAATAACATGTAGTAATTTTTCATCTAAAGGTTTTACGAAACGCATATCAAAATGTGACAGTTTTAAAGAATCGTCAACTAAATTAATCGCTTCTGAAACATTTTTAGCAATGGTTCCAATAGATAAAACAGCTGTTTTATCTCCTTTTTTCAACTGATTTCCTACACCAATTTTTATTTTTTCAAATGGTTTCTGCCAGTCTACAATAGTTCCTGTACCTCTGGGATAGCGAATAGCAATGGGATTTTTTAACCCTAATTGGGCAGTGTACAATATATTACGCAGCTCAATTTCATTGCTGGGCGCAAAGACAATTAAGTTAGGAATAGAACGCAAGTATGCCAAATCAAAAACGCCATGATGTGTGGCGCCGTCTTCTCCAACCAAACCAGCTCTGTCTAAACAAAAAATAACTGGTAAATTTTGAAGTGCAACATCGTGAATTACTTGATCATATGCGCGTTGTAAAAATGTAGAATAAATATTGCAAAAAGGGATTAAACCTTGTGTTGCCATACCAGCAGCAAGTGTTACAGCGTGTTGCTCTGCAATGCCAACATCAAAAGTTCTTTTTGGGAATTTTTCGAACATAAACTTTAGAGAACTTCCTGACAACATTGCGGGTGTAATGCCCACAATTTTATTATTTTTTGCAGCCAATTCAATAATTGTTTTACCAAAAACGTCTTGGAATTTGGTATATAAGCTTGCAGTTTTTTTAATACGTTCTCCAGAAATTTTATCGAATTTACCCGGAGCATGGTAGGTTACTTGGTCTTCCTCTGCCTTTTGCAAACCTTTTCCTTTTGTGGTAATAACATGTAAAAATTTAGGTCCTTTTACTGTTTTTAAGCGTTCTAATTCTGATAAAATTTTAGGTAGATTATGTCCATCAATGGGTCCAGAATAATCGAAATTTAATGCTTTGATAATGTTATTTTGAGCCGCGAGTTTCCTGTCTGTTTTTACCTTTGTTAGATACTCTTTTAAAGCACCCACAGAAGGGTCTATCCCAATGGCATTATCATTTAAAATAATCAATAAATTCGCTTTAGAAACACCTGCATGATTCAACGCTTCAAAAGCCATTCCGCTCGCAATAGAAGCATCACCAATAACTGCAATATGATGTTTTTCGGTTTCACCTTTTAGGTTAGATGCAATGGCCATTCCTAAAGCAGCAGATATAGAGGTAGAGGAATGTCCAACCCCAAAAGGATCAAATTCACTTTCTTTTCTTGCAGGAAATCCGGCAATGCCCCCAAATTGTCTATTGGTATGAAAAACATCTTTTCTACCAGTTAGAATCTTATGGCCGTATGCTTGATGCCCAACATCCCAAACCAATAAATCAGTAGGAGTGTCAAATAAATAATGTATTGCAATTGTGAGTTCTACAACACCCAAACTGGCTCCTAAATGCCCTTCTTTTGCGGCGATAATATCAATAATAAATTCGCGCAACTCTTTTGCCAATTGCGGCAATTGGGTAAGACTTAATTTTTTTAAGTCTTTTGGATTTGATATGTTGTCTAACAAATTTTTCATGCAAATACAAAAATACAACTTCAAATTTTGAGTTTGTAAAACAGCTACTTAATAATTACAAATTTATCGCAAATATTTTACTTAATTTCGTCGTTTAGAAACAATCCTAAATGATACAACCTTTCGACGATATTTATTTTATGAAAAAAGCTTTTCAAGAAGCGCAAATGGCTTTCGATAAAGGCGAAATTCCTGTTGGTGCAGTCATTGTTTTTAAAGATCAAATAATAGCTAGAGCACATAATTTAACAGAAACTTTAAATGATGTAACTGCACATGCAGAAATGCAAGCATACACTTCTGCAGCAGATTTTTTAGGAGGAAAGTATTTAAAAGAATGTATTCTGTATGTTACTTTAGAGCCTTGTCAAATGTGCGCCGGTGCAAGCTATTGGGCCCAAATTGGTAAAATTGTCTATGGGGCTTCTGAACCAGAAAGAGGTTTCAAAAACTTAAATACTACGCTACATCCAAAGACAAAAGTAATTGGTGGCATTTTAGAAAATGAATGTTCTCAAATTTTGAAACGTTTTTTTGTTGAAAAGCGAAACCTAAATTGACTTTAAAACTGTTAAATATTTGATAATAAAAGCTTAAAAATTTGTGAGATAGTTTGTTTTAAAGAACTTTACGTTGTTTAATTAAATTCTCTCATTAATGAAAAAATTACTACTTGTATTCTTAGCTTTTTTTATTTTTTTAATATCGTTTGCACAAGAAACACCCAAACCAAATTATAGCGCTGCTGCTAAATATGCACCAAAAAGCTTAGCGAAAATGGTGCACTCTACTAGTGTAAATCCACATTGGTTAAAAAAAGGGAATCGTTTTTGGTATGCTTACAAAACGTCAGACGGCTCTAATCACTATATCGTTGATGCAGATAAAAAATCTAAAAAACCACTTTTTGACAATGTAAAAATGGCAAAGTGGTTAACAGAAATAACGAAAGATCCTTACGATGCAAAGCACCTACCTAAATTTAGTTTAAAATTTAACAAAGCGGAGGATGCAATTCGTTTTCGAGTTACATCAACGGAAGAGGTACTTGTTATCGATGACGAAAAGGACGAGACAGATGCTGAAGAAAAAGAAGAAAGCGAGCAAGATGCTATTGGAATAAAAAAATCGGAAAAGAAAAAGCCTAAAATGGAGAAAAAGGTGTACCACTTAGAATATAAACTCGGTGGAAATGGTTTGACAATTATCGATACTAAAAAGAAAGCAAAAGAACCTTGGAAGAAATGGGCAAATATTGCTCCAGACAGTTCTATTGTTTTGTATTCTAAAAATTACAATTTGTATTGGATGGACAAAATGAACTTTAAAAAGTTTATTAAAGATGAAAAAGACAGTACCGTTGTAGAAAACCAATGGACCAAAGATGGGGAGGAAAATTACGGTTACGGTTCAGGAAATAGAGGACAAGACAATGTTGATGTAGAAAAAAATAAAGACAAAAGAAAAGGTGCTTGGGGTACTTGGTCTCATGATTCTAAAAAGTTTGTTTTTCAAAAATCTGACGCGAGGCATATTAAAGATTTATGGGTAATAAATACTACTGGGAAAAAAAGACCGACTTTAGAAACGTATAAATACCACATGCCAGGGGAGCAAGAATATTATAAATCAGAACTATTGATTTTTGATATCCCTTCAAAATCACATGTAAAAGTTGCATTAGATACAGTTCGTCAGCAAAGTATTTCTATTTTTAGGGCTCCAAGAAAACAAGCGAGTGCAGATGACGATTTTAAACCTTCTTTGTTACTTTCTAAGAAAGGGAAGGTATATTTTAGTGTTATTTCTAGAGATCGTAAAAAGTATGATATTAATGTTGCCGACATAAATACGGGTGCATATAAAACAATAATTGAAGAGCGATTTAATACTTATATAGAATCGCGTCCCTTAATTTTATGCAACAATGAAACAGAAATTTTGCATTGGGCAGAGCGCGATGGTTGGGCACATTTTTATTTGTATGATGTTGATGGAAATTTAAAAAATCAAGTTACAGAAGGGAATTATCACGTAGATAATTTTGCCGGTTTAGATGAAAAAAGTAGCACATTATATTTTACAGCAAATGGTGTAAATAAAGCGCAAGATCCTTATTATTTACATACGTATAAAATCGATTTAAACGGAAGTGGAATGCGCGCTTTGGATCCAGGAGATTTTACAGCGAGTTCATCTATGGCAGATTCTAACCAATATTTTGTGAGCAATTACTCTCGCGTAAATACCGTTCCAAAATCAGAAGTTAGAGATGCAAATGGACGAAAAGTAATGGATTTAGAAACTGCAGATTTATCGCAATTATTTGCGTCTGGATATCAATTTCCAGAACCATTTAAGGTAAAAGCGGATGATGGAATTACAGATATTTACGGAGTAATGTACAAACCTTTTGATATGGATGCTACAAAATTATATCCGCTTTTAGAATATGTATATCCTGGCCCACAAACAGAAGCTGTAAATAAATCTTTTTCTTATAGAATGGACCGGTTAGATAGAATGGCACAAGTTGGTTTTGTAGTTATTACTTTAGGAAACCGAGGTGGGCACCCAGATAGATCAAAATGGTATCACAATTACGGCTATGGAAATTTACGTGATTATGGCTTGGCAGATAAAAAATATGTAGCACAACAATTAGCGAATAAACATCAATTTATAGACATTGAAAAAGTAGGAATTTATGGGCATTCTGGGGGTGGCTTTATGTCTACTGCAGCAATGTTAGTCTATCCAGATTTTTTTAAAGCAGCAGTTTCATCCGCAGGAAATCACGATAATAATGTATATAATTCTTGGTGGAGTGAGACGCACCACGGTGTAAAAGAAGAAATTGACGAAAAAGGAAAAATAGCGCATACTTATGAAATTGATGACAACCAATCTTTAGCAAAAAATTTAAAAGGACATTTAATGTTGATTCATGGAGATATGGATAATAATGTACATCCTGCAGGAACGATTAGAATGGCAAAGGAATTAATTAAAGCACACAAACGTTTTGAATTTATGATAATGCCAGGTCAAAGACACGGTTTTGGGGACATGAAAGAATATTCTTTCTGGTTAAGAGCAGATCATTTTAGTAAGTATTTATTGGGTGAAGAAGCTACAGACGTAGATATTTTATTTATGAATATGAACAAACCCATGAATAAATAGGAAGCCTTATGTGAGTTCATCCTACGAGCAGAATGTTTAATTACTACTATTTAATAGTTAGAAACTTCGGATGAAAATTCGGGGTTTTTGATTCTTTTAAATGAAAATTAATAGTGTATTATACTTTTTTAATAACATTTGTTACAATTCCCCAAACAACAAAATCATTTTCCTCTGTAATATTTATAATTGGGTAGTTAGGGTTTTCTGGTTGCAACCAAACTTCATTTTTTTCTACTCGCAAGCGTTTTACTGTAAATTCACCATCTAAAAAGCAAACCGCAATTTTGTTGTTTGCCGGAGCTAAACTTCTATCAATTACTAATAAATCATTATCATCTAGACCTGCGTCAATCATAGATTGTCCTTTTACTTTTGCGTAAAACGTAGTGTCTTTGTTTTTAATTAATTCATCATCTAAAGAGATTCTAGTCTCACAAATATCTTCTGCGGCTGAAGGAAAGCCGGCTGAAATACCTGCGTCAACTAAGATTGCTCCATTCCCAGTTGAAGCTTTAGGAGTAAAAAAAGTAAGCGTTTTAGAAGTTTTCATTTAAATGCAAATTATAACTTTTCTTTAAACTTATCAGCATATTCTTTCACAACATTCTTATCAAAATAAGGTTCTTCATTAATGCGACCAATAACCGTAGCATTCGTCATTTTTACAATAATATCTTCTGTAGTTTTGTGTGCATCTCCAGAGAAAATAATAGCAACGTCGAATCCTTTTTCTTGTAATAATTTTATGGTTAAAAGGGTATGATTGATACTTCCCAAATAATGCCTAGAAACTACGATTACTTTATAACTCGGTTTTATAATATCTAGAATTGTTGTCGACTCATTTAACGGAACTAACAAACCGCCAGCGCCTTCTATGACTAAATGATTCTTAGTCTTTGGTACTATTATTTTTTTTAAATCGATGATAATACCTTCTATTTCTGCTGCTGCATGCGGACTCATAGGCGTTTTTAATGCATATGAATTTTCATGAAAAACAGATTTAGAAT
>JBNMOF010000099.1:0-7577 GCA_051277175.1 Polaribacter sp. | reverse complement strand
AACCTGTAACAATTTATCGTTATAGGTTTTCTTTTTTTAAATAGTTCTTTCTATCTTTCACTCAAATAAGAATAATTGCAAACAACAACCATTTTATATATTTTTTTAGCACTTTTAATGAGTGTTGGCATCTCTTATTTTCAATATTTTTACAAAGCAAAAAGCAATGCTAAAATCAATATTTTATTTTTTACGCTAAAAACACTTTCTTTATTTTTATTGATACTATTATTTATAAATCCAAAAGTAAAAATAACCACATTAGAGGATATAAAACCAACATTGTCTATTTTGGTTGATGATTCTAAATCAATTTCTTTTTTTAAGGAAGAAAAAAATATTCAAGAGTTTATTAGTAAACTAAATAACAACAGTGCTATCTCGAATAAATTTACCATTGAAAATTTAACTTTTAGCACCGATTTAAAAATTTCAGATCGTCTCTCTTTTTCAGGAGATGAAACCAACATTTACAAAGCGCTTGCAGCAGTCAATAAGCTTAATAATACTAAAAATGCGCCTATTGTACTGTTAACCGATGGCAATCAAACAATTGGTAGCGATTATGAGTTTATAAATTCTAAACAAACTATTTATCCTATTGTTTTTGGGGATACGATAAAATATAAAGACGTACTAATTCGTCAGATAAATGTAAATAAGTACAGTTATATTAAAAATAAGTTTCCAGTAGAAGTTATTTTAAATTATGAAGGAAAAAAAACTGTAAAAACAAATTTTTCGATTTTTAGAAATGGTAAAACTATTTTCTCTAAGAATATTCAATTTTCAAAGGGAGAAAATTCTCAAATAATTACAACCAATTTAAGAGCAACAAAAAAAGGCGTAAATTATTATACGGCGGTTGTTCAAAAAATAAAAGATGAAAAAAACATCAAAAATAATAGTAAGAATTTTTCAGTAGAAGTAATTGATGAGCAAATAAAAGTCTTACTGCTAACAGCTGTATTACATCCCGATATTGGTGCATTTAAAAAAGCGATAGAAAGTAATAAACAACGTTCTGTTGAGGTTGTAATGATTGATGGTTTTAAAAATCAAATATCTAATTACCAATTGATTATGATATATCAACCAAACCGTTTATTTAATACTGTTTTTAACGAAATAAAAAAGGAAAATTCTAATTTTCTAATGATTACGGGAGCAAATACAGATTGGAATTTCATCAATAAACAGCAATTAAACTTCTCTAAAAAGCAGCTCAATCAGACAGAAGAATACGGAGCAATTTACAATCCGTCGTTCTTAACTTTTTTACAGAAAGATATTGGATTCAATCAGTTTTCACCTTTGATAGATAAATTTGGAGAAATCACGTTTTCAAAAGAACATCAAAATTTAGTACTTCAAAATATAAACGGATTGGAAACAGAACAACCCTTAATTTCAGTATTAGAAGAAAATAATCAGAAAATAGGAGTCATTTTTGGCGCGGGAATTTGGAAGTGGAGAGCTTCTAGTTATTTAAAAACAAACTCTTTTCAAGACTTTGATCAGTTTATAGGAAATTTAATGCAGTATCTTTCTTCAAATAAAAAAAGAAATCGCTTAGAAGTGAATTCAGAAAGTATCTATTCAGCAAACGCTTCAATTAATATTTCTGCTTTTTATACGGATAAAAACTACCAATTTGATCCAAGGGCATCTTTAGAAATAACGATTACCCATAAAAAAACGAAAGAAATTACAAAACTCCCTTTTTCGTTACTCGATACTTCATATCAAATAGCACTAGAAAACTTTTCTTCGGGTGAATACAGCTTTAAAGTGGAGGTTTTAGGACAAAAAAGCACTGCATATGGTAGTTTTAAAATCGCCAATTATCAAATAGAAGAACAATTTTCACATGCAAACGTAGCTAAGTTAAGAAAATTAGCTGAGAGCACAGGAGGGAAGTTGTTTCATAACAGTGAGATAGAAAACATGTTTAAAAATTTACTTAAAAATAAAGCTTATAATACGATTCAGAAAACAAGGGTTAAAGAGCAAAACTTAATAGATTGGAAATGGATTTTATTTTTTATAATTTCTGTATTTACTGCCGAATGGTTTACAAGAAAGTATTTCGGTAAGATTTAATTGTAATACACATTATTTTTAACATTTTCTTTTAATATAGTCCCTATATACATTGTATGCTATAAAGTTAAATTGTAAATTTGAGTAAACTTAAAATAATAATAAAATGGCAAGTAATCAATTAAATTTCCAAAAGGGGGCGTTTTTTTTATAATATTAGCAGTAGCTGCATTAATTTTATTCTCTAAATCTACCGTAACTATTGGACCTGGTGAAGGAGGTGTTCTATTTCAAACTTTAGGCAATGGTATCAATACAGAAGAAACGTATGGAGAGGGTTTTCATATTGTTGCACCCTGGAATAAAATGATTGTTAGAAAAGTACGTCAGCAATCTATTTCCGATGAAATGAATGTACTTTCGGTAAACGGACTAGAAGTTAAAGTAAATGGAACTATTTGGTACGAGCCAGAATTTAAAAACTTAGGGTTTCTTATCAAGACAAAAGGAGAGGATTATGAGCGCGAATTGTTAGATCCTGCAATAAATGCAGCAGCAAGAAGTGTTGTTGGACGATATACACCAGAACAATTGTATTCTAGTAAAAGAGATGTAATTGAACAAGAAATTTTAGAAGAAATTCAAATCGTTTTAAAAGATCAGTTCTTATTAGTAAAAAGAGTGCTTGTAGAAGATGTTAAATTACCAAGTACTATTAGAATTGCTATTGAAACAAAATTAAAGCAAGAGCAAGAATCTTTAGAGTATGAATTTAGAATTTCTAAAGCCAAAAAGGAAGCAGAAAGACAAAGAATTGATGCAGAAGGGAAAGCAATTGCAAACAAAATTTTAAGTGCTTCTCTAACAGAAAAGATTTTACAAGAAAAAGGGATTGATGCAACTTTAGAGTTGGCGAAATCTCCGAATAGTAAAGTTGTAGTCATTGGTTCTGGTAAATCTGGAATGCCAATTATTCTAGGAAATCAGTAAGAGATTCAAAATATAATATTATTAAAAAATCCAGCATTTGCTGGATTTTTTCTTGTTTTTAATTATTTCAATAAATTGTAAGAATTTCTTATAAAGAATACAGCCTTTTGAACTCGGTTTAATTTGAGAGGTTGGATTCCGATTTAAAGCATGCGTTTCAATGGTATATCTAAGAGTTTCACTTAGCTCTTAAAGCATTTAAAGCACATCTTTAAGCAACAGATAAATTAGAATCTTAATTCTTTACAGGAATTTTATTACGCTCTATTTTACCCTTCTTTAAAGCTTTGTAGTTTTCATAACAATCTAAAATTGCTTCGATCATTTGTAAGTCTGATGCTTTTTTAATAAAGTAATCTGAGTAACTACAATCTGTTAATAATTCAGAAAGTTCTTGTCTATCCATCTCCAGATACTCCATCATTACTACCCTGTCAAAATTCCCAGCTAGCATTTTACGTAAATTGTCTTCTTTCTTTAATTTTTGAAGTTTTTTTAGCTGTTTTGGTTTTTTACCAAAGAGATTGTATAAAAAATCTACTGGCTGAAATAAAGCTGCAATGGGCGATGAAAAGTCTTTTCCTTTAGGTTTTCCAATTTCATAAGATTGCGGTAAGCCATTGATACGTATTCTCGTAAATCGATCTTTAGGAACTTGTTTTACATCAATCTCTAATACACCTATTAAATTAGTTGATCTAATGACAACTTCTCTAATATTTTCTGGTTTTTCATACAAAGCAATTTCTAATTCGTTTCCCTTTAATAAATCATTTGTAATTTTTAATTTAATGGAAGAGTAGCCTAAGTAAGAAACTAAAATAGTATCGTTTACTCTTGTTGGTAGCTCAAAATAACCATTTTCATTTGTGATGGTTCCTCCAACTGTATTTAAATTTAATACGTGGGCTGCGCTTAAAACCTTTTTATTTTCCGCATGGATAATTTGCCCTTTTAAAGTTTTAGTACGTAAAGTGTCTATCTGAGTAAACGCGCTTAAAGAGGCAAATAAGCACAAAATAAATATCAATTTTTGCATGTGGCTAAAATAATAATATTCTGATATAATTTGGTTAATTATTTGTGAAAGAAGAAAAAAAATAAAAAGTGCGCACGAGAAGACTCGAACTTCCACGAACTTGCGTTCACAACCCCCTCAAGGTTGCGCGTCTACCAATTTCGCCACGTGCGCAAATAATTTAAAATAAAAAAAGTTAAGCGTTGGCTTAACTTTTTTTTGTGACCGGACTGGGGCTCGAACCCAGGACCCTCTCCTTAAAAGGGAGATGCTCTACCAACTGAGCTATCAGGTCATTCTTTAATCTTAGCGGCTGCAAATATACTATCAATCATTGAAATTAATAGCATAAAAATGATTTTTTTTTATCGATATTTGTTGAAATTCAAAAATCATGAAAATTATCGTCTTAGGGTATATGGCCTCAGGAAAATCTACCATAGGTAAAGAGGTTTCTAAAAAGCTGGATATGAATTTCATAGACTTAGATGTGTATATTTCTGAGCAAGAAAAGAAGAGTATTTCTGAAATTTTTAAAATTAAAGGAGAAATTTATTTTAGGAAAATTGAGAATCTATATTTAAAGGAATTATTAAATAACGAAGGTGATTTTGTACTTTCTTTGGGCGGAGGAACTCCGTGTTACGCAAATAATATGGAATTGATACAAAGTTCTAAAGCAAAATCAATTTATATTCAAGCAAGTATACCAACTTTAGTGACTAGATTAATTAAGGAAAAGAGCACAAGGCCTTTGGTTGCCGATTTAGAAAATGAAAAAATAACAGAATTTGTAGCAAAACATCTTTTTGAAAGAAGGTTTTTTTATGAACAAGCGGCAATTATAATGAATACAGAAAATAAATCCATACAAGAAATTGTTTTAGAAATAAATAGCGCTTTAAACTAAATACGCAATTGCTTCTTTTTCATTAAATTCTACCTGTACGTGTTCTTTGATAGAAGTAGATAAGGAAATCCCTTTAAAATCTGCTTTTACAGGATATTTCTTGTGATTTCTATTGACCAGCACGGCAGTTTTAAACCTTTTTAGCGGAACTTCTAAGAAATGTTTAATTCCGTAGATTAACGTGGTACCAGAATTAAGAACATCATCGACTAAAATTAAGGGTTTGTTTTTATACTCAGACACAGCTATTGAAGTAGTTACTGGTTGCAAGGGTTTTTTCTTATCAATAATAACTTCGCAAAGCGTAACCTTTATTGTTGATATTTCTTCTAAAACTTGCGCTATTTTTTTTGAAAAAGTGAATCCATTACCAACAATACCAGCGATAATTACCTCTTTCTCAGAACTATTACTTTCGTATATTTGGTATGCGATTCTCTTAATCTTCTGATTTATTTGCGTGTTGTCTAAAATAATATGGTTTTCTTTAATCATAAATCTTCAGTTGTACCTTCTTCGTCTTCTTCTTGGTAATTATCTATATCTCTTCTATCTTTTTTAGTAGGTCTTCCAGTCCCTTTTTTTCTGTAATAATCCTTGGCAAATTTTAATAGTTCTGTTTTTTCAAACGCTTCTTTGGGTGTGACATCTTTTCTATATTGATCTAATAATTTGGCGCCAACTCTGCTCTCTGGTAAACTTAATGCTTTTATTTGATAGTTGATTTGATTTTTTCGAATTACCATTAATTCTCCACCAAAAATATCTCTAGAAGGCTTTACACTTTTTGCATCAATCTTAATTTGTCCCTTTTTACATGCCGTTGTAGCGATACTTCTCGTTTTAAAAACGCGAATGCACCATAAATATTTATCAATTCTCATAAAAAAAGTTAAAATATAATGTTTGTCTTTTTACAAAGGTATAAAAATGGTAGATTGCAACCTTAAATTTTAAGATTAAATGAATAAAATAAAAAATATTTTTTTGCTGCTAATAGTAGGGGTAATAGTAATGTATTCTTGTGCAGATGATGATAATGGATTTTTAAACCCTTTTCTAGATGTTAATCATGAAGCCTTAGCACTTGAAGACAACGATTCGATTGTAAAGTTTTTAAAAAACAACTATTATGAAGAGACATTAGATTCTATTAAAACGCTGGTTTCAGGGAAAACATCTTTATTTGACGATAGTAAATTGATTACTATGGATGCAAAAAGATTTGACATCGATTACAAATTATATATTTATAGGATAAAAGAAGGAAACCCTATAGATCCAGAGTTTGGGAATCCTTCCGATGACAAAGGCAATCCTTCGATATCAGATTCTATCTATGCAAAATATTCGGGACAATCAATTCTTTCAAGTTCAGCATTGAGTACTTCTTTTGATGCTAATGCCTCTGGTGCTTGGTTTTCTTATGATAGGTTAGCTGTTAGAGGATGGTCTTTTGGATTTAAAAATTTTAAAGGAGGATACTTAAAGAAAGAAGATGATGGGTCTACTTTTAACGGACCAATAACTTATTTAAACGGAGGAAAAGGCATTCTTTTCATACCGTCTGGATTGTCATATTCTTCTATCAATCCAGGTAATTACAATAGCTCTTTGGTGAACCAAAATTTAATGTTTACTATTGAATTATTAGATTTTGTGAAATTTACAGATCATGACAATGATGGGATACCGTCTTCAGATGAAGATGCAAACAACGATGGTGATTTAGACAATGACTTTAGTGATAATAGCAATCCTAACTTGCCAGATTATTTGAATCCAGACATTAAGTAACAGCGTACACATTAGTTATAAAAAAAGGCTCTTGATTTCTCAAGAGCCTTTTTTTATAACTAATATTTTGGTTTTTTACAATTGATACGAAAGACCAAATATTATTTGATCTGTTCTGTTATCTGCGGTTATACCATTAGAAAACTTAGCTTCTGTTTTAGACAAACCTCTTTCCCAACGAACATCTACTCCTAAATTACCAAGCTCTATTCCAAATCCCATTTGAACTCCAACAGAGAACTTATCTAAATCATCCGTAGTTACCTCGGATAATTCAAAATCATCATTTAATATGTATTGAAAAGAGGGACCTACAAAAGCAGTTGCAAATCCTAAAAAGCTCTTACCTAATAAAACAGGAACATCAATTTTATTAAATGCATAGTTTGAAGACTTATTTTCACTATCAATGTATTCACTTTTAACTTGTGTGTACACCAATTCGGGTCTTATATACAAACCAATGATTGGAACTTTTGCACGAAACCATAAACCTGCATGAAAGCCAGATTTAGATTCAGCACCCTGGATAACATCATTTCCTGTTGAAGAAAAAGTTGCATCTCCTTTATTGTTGTAATTTACACCTCCTTTTATACCAAAATCTTTTTGTGCAGTAAGGGTTTGACTACAGGTAAAGGCAATACATAAAATTAAAATTACTTTTCTCATATCTTTGCGTTTTATTTGTAAGGATTATTATTCTTTCTTTACTTTCTTGCGAGTACTTTTTTAACAGCTTTTACAACTGAAGCAGCATCCAAACCATATTTTTTCATTAATTGTTCTGGTGTTCCAGATTCACCAAAAGTATCATTT
>JBNMOF010000098.1:0-7596 GCA_051277175.1 Polaribacter sp. | reverse complement strand
AAGAAAAAATGGAATCTATTTTGGATGCGAGCTAGCGGAAAATGGGAAATTTACGAACCATTTCCTGAATCTACTCATTTAGGGGAAATTATAGAAATCATAAAAAAGGATAAACACGGTTGCTTTTATGGATAATTCAAGAAAAAGTGTAGTTAGAGAAATTGCGCAAGAATTAGATTGCGGAAATGAATGCTACTACAATATGAAAACGAATGAAATTATAGCAATTCCTGATTTTTCACAAATTTCAGACGAAGAAGAATTTAAAGAGATTTTCCGTGAGCAATTAGAAAAAATAAATCAGAAAAAAGAAAATTTTATAAAAATTAACATACTTGACAGTTTCGAATCATTTAAAATAATGGAGCGATTTATCGCGCAGTTAAATGACCAAAATTTAAAGTTGGAATTACAAAATGTTTTACAACAGAAAAAACCTTTTCAGAATTTTAAGCATAAAATAGACCAATCTAATTTTCGCCAATTTTGGTTTGACTTTAAACAAAATGAATTGGAAAAAATAGTAGAAAATCAATTAAAATGAGAAAAGCCTGTGCACAACACCGTATAAAATTAATTGCTAGCTTCTCGCCTACTTGCGAAAGTCCAAACGGACTTTCTTGGTTCGTGTTTTATTTACTAAATTAGTTGCTTAACCAAGCAACTAACCATACACAATAACCCTAGGTGCAATTACAACGATGCCGAAAAAAAATCAAATAATAAAAATAAAAATCGACGAAAGAACAAGATTAATGTTTCTGTATTATTGTCAATTATCGCAATAATAATTAGTGTTGGTCAACTGTTTTTTGACAATCCATATTTTCTTAAGTATTTTAATAAAGTTGAATTAGTTTCTACAGAAATTGGTATAAATAAGGCACCAAACAGCAATCGATTAGAATCAGAATTTTTAATAGAAAACATAGGAGATAATACTGCAAAAAATGTAGAAATTCAATTGCGTGTTTTACGGGATAGTAAAGTATTTTTCATGCCAAATACTTTTAGCTTGATAAACCCAGAAGTGCCTAAAACACCTGTTAGAAATTTAATATACAGATGTGATGCAATGCTTCCTGGTGAAAAAGTAAAGATCTATATATGGTCAGACTTTAAACACTATTTAGAAGTTAATAATATTGATACTCTATTATACAATACAAGAACTTCTCGTCCAAAGCATGACTATGGACCATACATAACAAGAGCAAAACATGCTTCTGGAAAAGTGGAGAGTTCATCATTGGTTTTTCTTAACTTGAATAAAAAAGAAGTAAAAAATCCGAATTAAACTGCACCTAACAAAGTACTGTGGTAAAAAACAAGTAAAAACTCATTAATTTTTCACTAAAGTACGTCTATAGGTGTCATCATATACTAACCCAGATTTAGCTATTGCAAAGGCCTGTTTTAATAGCTTATTACATACCGCGATTAATGCTAGTTTTTTGCGCTTTCCTTTAGCTACTATTCGCTCATAAAGATCGCGGCAAGCTTTATTGTATTTGCAAGCATTAAAACTGCACATAAATAATAAATTTCTCAGTTTTAGATTGCCCATTTATCTTTAGACTACAAACCACCGAATATGGTATATTTAAAAACAGGGTAAAAATCAATTTTAACCTGTAGCCTTATTTCAGGCCAAGACATCCCAAAATACAAAGGCACTTTTCATTATTAGTGCAATAGCTTTGCTATCAAATATCGCACGCATTGCCTATCATATTTATAAAATCGTAAAAAACAAACGCAACCCACTTAAAGATGAAATATATTCGGACTCGGAAGAGTACAAATTAATTGTAGCAATAAATAAACATCATCCAAACGCCGCAAATAAATTTGTGGTTTTTTAAAACTTAAAGTAAATAATACTAGTTAATTATAAAGGAAAGAAGTAGATTCTTCTATTATTTTTGTTCTATGAAAAAAATACTCTTTATAAGTTTATTTGGCTTTTTTAATTTTACTTTTTTAATTGCTCAAAATAATTTAAGCGAAATTGAAATCGATCTTATTAATCGTAGTTTAGAAAAAAGTTATGCGCTAAAAAAATCGATTCGCGAGCTTTCTATTGATAGTATTGAAAAAAAAATCATTCGTCAAAATTTCATTCCAACTTTAGAGCTCGATGCTATGTATGGCTATGGCGCTAGTAGAATAAATTTAGATGTCCCTACAGTGCAACTTCCAATTACGGGAATAGACTTATTTGAAGGCGAATCTAGGTTTGATACGCAAGGCCAGGTTTTTAACACCAACTTAACCCTTAAGGCATTGCTGTTTTCAGGCCTACAAGTCAACTATGGCTCAAAAGCTACTGAAGAAAAAATAAAGGCGAAAAACTTTATGCTAAACGCCGAAAAAGCAGATATCATAAAAGATATGATTGACACTTTTGATAAGATTGAATTGCTAAAGCATTCCGAAATTGTGATCACAAAAAGTGAAGAGCGCCTAGCAAAAGAAAAAGAACGCGTTACAACGGCTATAGAAAACGGATTGGCAATTCCCTATGACAGAGATAAAATTACAGCTGCCGAATTAAACTTGGCATCCATAAAAGTAGAACTCTACGGAAACCTCAGTTTATTATATTTAAAACTCTCTATGTTGACCGATGTAGATATTCCTACTTTAAAAAAATACAGCTTCGCTCTAAAACCATGGCAACTAAAAAACAGCAACACGACGTTTAGCGACCGTCCAGAACTAAAAGCCTTAGATGCTTCGATCAATGCTTATGATTATAAATTAAAAATGAATCGAAATTTATTTTTACCAAAAATTCAAGCTCAGGCTTCACTATCCTATTCTAATTTATTCAATGCCAATTTGCAAACACCATATGCCTTACCTGGAGGTGAAAACGTAAATTTAGAACTCAATAAATTCGAATTATTCCCAACTTATTTTTTAGGTGTTGGTATGAATTGGGAATTGTTTAGTGGATTAAAACATACTAACGAAACTCAGAAAGCGCAAATTGAAAAAAGTATTGCTGAAGAAGAAAAAGGCGATGTAGAAGAAAAGCTAGAGCTCTTTGCTAAAAAAATGCAAGTAAATTTTGAAGTTAAAAATCAACAGTTACTGTTTAAAGCACAAGAAAGGGAAGTTGCCAAAAACAGCTTAAATTTAGCCATTAAAAGTTATCGCGCAGGCTTAATTTCTATATCAGATCGTTTGCAAACTGAAACTGAATATCAAAATGCGGCCCTGAATTATTACAAACTTGTAGTACAACAACGCATGATAGCCGTCGATTTATTAATCTCATCAGGAAGTTTACAACTTGAAAACTTAAAAAATTAGAATCTCACTTTATTATGAAAAATAAAAAGCAAATCCTCATATTAATTATTCCCGTAGTGATTATTGCTATTGGTATTCTTTTATTATTGCGTCTAAAACCAAAGGGAAATGAAAATCGTGTTTTTGTAGGTTTGTTTGAAACCACAGAGATTCGTGTCGCATCAGAAATCCCAGGTCGTATTGAAACAATTTATGTAAAGTTAGGAGATCGAGTTAAAAAAGGACAACTATTAGCAACCATTGAAAGTGATATATTAGATGCTAAAGTACAGCAAGCAGAAGGCATGTATGATGCCGCCAAATCGGTAAACGAAAAAGCAAATTTTGGCGCAAGAAGTCAAGAGGTATTTGCAGTTGAAGACAAATATAAAATGGCGCAAAGCCAGTATAGCTTTGCCGAAAAATCTTTTAAAAGATTAGAGGCAATGTCTAAAGATAGCCTGATCTCACAACAACAAATGGATGAAGTCACCTTTAAGCGCGATGCTGCATTTGACCAAATGAATGCGACTAAGTATATGTTTGAAATGGCAAAAGAAGGGGCGAGAGTAGAGGATAAAAAAGCTGCTAAAGGACAAATGAATGCTGCAGGCGGCATGGTGAGTGAGGCTAAAGCCTATTATAAAGAATTGGAAATTTACGCACCCGTTTCTGGAGAAGTGTCTTCAAAATTAGCTGAAGAAAGTGAAGTAATGCCTGCGGGTTATCCCATATTTACGATTCAGAAATTAGAAGACATATATGCCGTAATCCATATAAGAGAAGATTTTTTGAAAGCATTTTCAAAAGGAACTGAAATCTCTGGAAGATTACCTGCCTTCGATAATGATTCACATAAATTTAAAGTCACTTATATTGCACCAATGGCAGATTTTGCGGATTGGATTCCAACAGCAGACAAAGGGAGATTGGATATGAAAACATTTGAAATTCACTTAACACCTTCAGAAAAAATTGAAGGTTTAAGACCAGGAATGAGTCTAAACATCCAACTTTGAAAATCATACTACAACTAATTATTAGAGAGTTTCTAAGGCTTAAAAAAAGGCCAGCCGCTTGGGTGCTGTTATTGGTAATTCCTATTGGAATTTTCTTTTATCTCGGTGCTATTTATGAAGAAGGGGCTATAGAAAATGTTCCCATTGCAATTTTGGATTTAGACCATTCTGGTTTAAGTAGAAAAGTGATTAGTAATGTCGAAGCTTCTCCTAAATTAAACATCGTCAAATTTTTAAATTCTAATGATGATCTCGACGACATATTTATCAATCATCCAGATATCAAAGGGTTTTATGTAATTCCTAAGGGGTTTCAAAAAAATATTTTTAGTGGAGAACAAGAAAAATTAGTAGTCTATACTAATTCTTCAAATATTATTTATGGAAATTTAATTTATAAAGAAGCAGCAACATTTATAAATACGATGTCTGCAGGAATCAATTTAAACACATTCAAGCTTCAAGGGATTCCTCACGAAAAAGCAGTTAAAATGGTGATGCCAATTAAGGTCATTACCAAACCTTTGTTTAATTCGTATTACAACTATTTGTATTATTTAATTCCGGGATTAACGACCGTTTTATTACAAATGATTGTATTCCTTTTGGCTGCAAGATCCATCAATTCTGAATATGCTAACGACACTTTTATAGAATTATTAAGCCTTACCAATGGCAGTATTTTTAAAATTATTTTTGGAAAATTACTGGCGTATTCCTTACTAGGGTTTATCGTCGCAATTTTTATCTTTTCAATAGTGCACCCGCTTTTAGGGATCCCTGCAAGTGAAGGCACATTACCGTTTTTGTGGGTGGTTTTGTTATTTGTAATGGCTAATGCAATGTTGGGAATTATGATTTCTACCATCTTTAAAAACGAAGCAATTGCAATGGATGTTTCATTTGTTTACAACTCACCAGCATTTGTATTTAGTGGCTTTACTTTCCCAATGATGGCAATGCCTGCCTTTAGTGCTTGGTATGCTCAATTAATACCCTACACTCATTTTTTAAATGCATTTTTGAAAGGTATGGAGATGAATACCCCGTTTTCTTTTTTAGTGCAACCCACAATAAATTTATTGCTTTTCGTTTTGACGGGTTATATCGTAACGATTAGTGTTTTTATGTTTCGAAATAAAAAAGTTGCGGTTTGAAAAAGTGGATATCCATATTAAAAAGCGAACTGTCTTTAATTTTCGAAGATAAAAGCATCTTATTGACGTGCTTGGTGGCTCCTATTCTCTATGCCTTTTTTATTGGATCTATTTATTCAGAAAAAGAAGTTTCTAAAATTCCAATTGCTGTCGTAGATTTTGACCATACTAATTTATCTAGAAAGGTTTCCCAATTGATAAATACGTCAGAAAAAGTTGCGATCGAAGGGCATTATTCGTCCTTGGAAGATGCGATGTTTTATTTTAATAATCTAGACGTACAAGGTATTGTAATTCTTCCGAAGGGCTTTCAGAAAAAGACCATGAATTTGGATGGGGCAAACATAGAATTAATTTTAAATAACACTAAATTCTTAACTTCAAATGAAATTAACAAAGCTGTGCAGCAAGTGGTGTTAACGGTTGGAGGTGGTGTAAGAATGCAATATTTTATCAGTAACAAAATCCCATTTGAACTTGCGAAGCAGAAGGCACAACCAATTTTACCAGTGGTGAAGTCTGTTTATAATGCTACCAATAATTACGGGGATTATTTATTACCCATCTTGTTGATTTTAATATTACAACAAACCTTGATTATTGGATTTGGGCAAAGTATGGTGCACGAATTTATGCATGGATTACTGAACCCTATAGAAACATTTAGCTTCTTTGGATTTATTCGAGTGCTTTCGGCAAAAAGCTTTTATTATATTTTGCTTTACACCGCTTACTTTTTTGTTTTTTATAAATTAATATTCCCACATTTTTCACTCAATTTTAATGGCTCTATCTTTTTGCATTTAGTGTTGAGTTTACTGTTTATTTCTGTGGTGATATTATATACTATTTTAGTCGCTTCCTTTTTTAAAACAACGATAGGTTGGACTGAAGTTATGGCATTTTCTACCTACCCGTTATTCTTAGTCTCAGGTTATTCTTGGCCAATTGATGCCATGCCAAAAGGATTACAACTATTTGCAAATATATTGCCATCTACACCTTATTTTAATGTATTTAATGCCTTAGCTACAGAAGGCGCGAAGCTCGATAACATCACCAATGGTTTTTTACATTTACTGGTATTATTTTTACTTGGATACTCGTTATTATATGTAAGGTTTAGATTTATTAAAAAAAAAACATCAGCTAACAAAGTATATAAAAAATAGCTATCTCCGTAAAAGTCAAGAATGCCTTTGCATTTTGAGTACCTTTAGTTTATCCGAAAAGTTAGTGTTAATCAAAACGCAACTTTTTATATACAATATCGTTGTAAGTAATTAGAAACCTCATTATTAAGAATTGGAAGATTTAATCAATAAAATAAAAAGCAGCCTACATCTAAGCTCAGAAGCGGAAAAATTTATTTATTCCATTTCGAAAGAAAAAAAACTTCCTAAAGGAGAAGTCTTAATCCGCCAAGGACAAGTGGTAAATAAAACATTCTTTGTTGCAGAGGGTTGTTTAAGATCTTATTGTATTGATAAAAACGGGAGAGAACACACCTTACTATTTGCAATCAAAAACTGGTGGATCAGCGATTACATAGCCATTCATACTGATGAGCTCGCAACGCTTACCGTAGAATGTCTTACCGAATCGAAAGTTATTGAATTCAACGCTAAAGAACTGGATGGAATTCATGCAAGTTTCCCAGAATTTGAATCTTATCAAAGACATAATTTAGAGCGTCACGTAGTTAGTTTACAAAGGCGCATTTTGAATCAACTACAATTAAGTGCTCCCGAGAGGTATGATTTATTTTTAAAGCAATATCCCGACATAGAGCAGCATACTCGAAATTATCACATCGCATCTTATTTAGGTATCACACAACAAAGCTTAAGTCGTATTAGAGTAGAAAAAGCAAAAAAAAAAAAAAAAAAAATAGCTTTCTTACCAAAGGGTAAATTTTCCTCAAAATACTCAGGCTACTTTTGTATCGAATTAATAATCAAAAAAGGTGATACAAATATGAAAGCATTACAAATAGTAAAATACGGTGCCATTAAAGATAGCTTAGCCTTTACTGAAGTAAGGCAACCTATTATACAAGCAAAAGACATTCTTATTGCAGTAAAGGCTGCTGCCATTAACCCAATAGACAAGAGTATTAT
>JBNMOF010000097.1:0-7600 GCA_051277175.1 Polaribacter sp. | reverse complement strand
TTTTAAAAGATTTGAAAGCAATACTTTCTCTATCTCCTTTGTAATTTTGATTGATGTTCTCTAAGCCTTCTCGAATACTTAAGTTGTGGCGATAATTTTGATCCCACATGATATCTCTACCTGCTAGCCCAGCCTGTGTTAGATAATACACAAGTTTTTTTTCTTTTAAGCTAAGCTCCTGGAAACCGGGTATGTCATATCGCAATACTTTAATATCTGCAAATTGCTCTACAAAATGGTTAAACTCTTTGACTTCTTCTTTCTTTTCAACAGCGCAAGAAGCGAATAAAACTGCTATTGCAAGAGTGCAAATAAGATACTTTGTTTTCATTTTTATGTTTATTTGATTGGTGGATAAATATAGAAAATTAGATTTTTAAATATGAGATCGGTGCAAGAAGAACTAAGTATAGACAGATGGGTTTGTATTATTTCTGATATTTTTTTAAGAAAATGGCATCGTTTTCCTTTTTGGCTAAAATTACTGCTTGAATGTCATCATTCGGTATTGGAACCGAAAGTACATATTGCTTAATTTTCCAAGTACTGTCTTTTTTTTCAAGTACTCCAGAGCCTCTACATGTTCCCATCCAAGTGGTTAAAAGCTCATCAAACCAAACAAAATCTCCTGAATCATTAACATAAACAGTGCGTTCTAAGGTTTCAAAAGACCACGCTTTGCCCTTTTCAAAATAAGGTTTACTAAAATTCTCGAATTGTGTTTTGGTCCAGATTTCCTCTGCAGCTGTTCCTATAAAAATAGAAGTGCTGTCCATTTTCCCGAAATAGTCGTTAAAATTTGCATCACTAGCTGCTTTATGCCAGTTAACTAAGAGTGCATTTATCGTGGTTTTTATAGCAACTTTATCAACTTTATTTGCTTTAACATGCACACATGAGTAAAAAACGAAAATACTTAAAAATAAAATTATTGCTTTTTTCATAATTGTTCTCTAATATTGGGTTTTTTGTACAAATTACTCCGATTAATGAGTTCTTTTTCGAACTTTAGGTCTATTGTTTTCTTAGAAATGTCATCTATTTTAGTGGTGTCTAAACCAATAAATGTAACCTCAATATCAATTTCATTTTCAAAGCTAATTTTTTCTAAAACTGTATTTATTTTGATAGCAACATTTGAAAAGGCAGTCATTGTTTTGTCTAATTGTGTGTTTACTTCTGCTGCTTTTATAGCTCCTATTTCTGTTAAATCTGCCAATCTTAGAGCTTCTGTATATAAAATATTAATTCTTGCGTCTAAAGAAAGGATATTAAAACTTTTAGGTTTTACACTATCCTTTAAATTTTTAATTAAATCTTTTAATTCTAGGGCATTGCTTAATATTTCATTTGGAGAAATTTTTCTAAACTTTACAAAAAAAGAATCAATTGCTTTTAATTCGTCCCAATCTTTTACTTCCTTTAAAAAGATAGTATTTATATTTTCTGTTGCGTTATGAGTTTCCACCAAGCTCATTAAAGGTTTTGGTTTTTTTACTGCTTCTTTTTCTTGATTATTCCCGCAAGAAATTACAAAAACACTTAGTATTATCAGGTATATGTATTTCACAATGTAGTTTAAAAGGTAAAAATACATAAATTAATAGCATTAAATTCTTTTTTAAGAAAACCATAATAAAACAGAAAAAAAACTAGATTAATTACTGAATAATTAATTAATGAAAAAATAATTACAGATACTTAAATTAATTACCTTTGTTTCCGATTTTAATTCAATTGTACAAATGAGTGAAACTATTTTAATTATAGGAGCTAGTGGTCAAATTGGGAACGAGCTAACTCAAGAGCTTCGTTCTATTTATGGAAACAATAATGTTATTGGTTCTGATATTAAAGAAGGAAGTGAAGAAATGATGACTTCAGGTCCTTTTGAAATTATAGATGCAACGGATAAAGAGGCTGTTTTAAGAGTAGTAAAAAAATACAATGTTTCTCAAGTGTATTTGTTGGCGGCAATGTTATCTGTTACTGCAGAACAATATCCAAAGAAAGCTTGGGATTTAAATATGAACTCTCTTTTAGGAGTTTTAGATTTAGCAAAAGAAAAACATATAAAACAGGTGTATTGGCCGAGCTCAATCGCTGTTTTTGGATCTACAACTCCCAAGGAAAATACTCCTCAAAAAACTATTATGGAGCCTAGTACAGTGTACGGAATTAGTAAGCTTGCTGGTGAGTTTTGGTGTAATTATTACCATGAAAAATATGGTGTAGATGTAAGAACTATAAGGTATCCTGGTATTATTTCTTGGAAAACGAAACCAGGAGGAGGCACCACAGATTACGCTATAGATATTTATTTTAAAGCGTTAAAAGAGGGTAAATTCGAATGTTTTTTATCTGAGAAAACACGTTTGCCAATGATGTATATGGATGATGCTGTTGCGGCAACTATTCAACTAATGCAAGCAAAACCTGCAGATGTAAAACTTAGAACGGGTTATAATTTGGCAGCAATAGATTTTACGCCAGAGGAAATGGCATTAGAAATTAAAAAGCACATTCCAGATTTTAAAATTTCATACAAACCAGATTTTAGGCAACAAATTGCAGATAGTTGGCCGTCTTCTATAGATGATTCTGAGGCGAGAAAAGATTGGAATTGGAAACATAAATTTGATTTATCTTCTATGACCACAGAAATGCTTGCGAATATAAAAGACTAAAAAGCAGGGTGTAAGTTTTAGCAAATTATGCGTCTAAAGCCCTAAGTTTAGCACTTTTATTATGAAAGAAATTATAGAAAATAGTTTAAAAAAGACCATATCCTACACAAATTATAGAGCTTTAGTTAGTGATTTATTAGTTGAAGGAAAATCTACAGGACCAGAACAATCTGAGGACTTAACAAATTACAGTCTGTTAAATGACCGAAGGATGAAACGCCTAGATAAAACCATAAAAATTTCTGAAGAAATAATTCAGGAATTTCAAAAAGTTTCAGCACCGCAAACTTGGTTGGTGATTACTGAAGGTTGGTGTGGTGATGCTGCACAGAACCTACCTGTTCTTAATAAAATAGCGACCGCTTCAGATTACATAGATTTAAAAGTGGTATTAAGAGATGAAAACCTAGCGTTAATGGATTTATTTTTAACAAATGGAGGAAGAAGTATTCCTAAATTAATTGCTTTAGACAAAGATAATAATGTAATTGATTCTTGGGGTCCAAGACCAGCTACAGCGACAAAAATGGTAGCAGATTACAAAGAAAAAAATGGTGTGTTAGACCCAGAATTCAAACAAGATTTACAAGTTTGGTATAATAAAGACAAAGGAAAAAGCGTACAAGAAGATTTTGTGAGTTTAGTTAAGAAGTACTAAAACAAAAAGCTTAATCTTTTTTAAATTAATATAAAAACCGCAAACTCATTTTAAGTTTGCGGTTTTTCTTTTGGTTATATTTGCACTATAAATTAAAATGAATGTTTGTAGATTTTGAAGAAATACCTGAAGATGCTAAAGTGTGGGTGTATCCTTCTAGCCGAAAATTTTATCCAAATGAAGTGGAAGCGATAGAAGAAAAAATAAAAACTTTTGTAGAAAGTTGGAAGTCCAACGACGAAAGCTTTAAAGCTTCTTATAAATTTTTGCACAATAGATTTATTATTTTGACAGCAGATGATATTTCTACTTCGCTTGACAATATAGATATAGATGCCTCTGTTTCCTTTATTTTAAATTTACAGGAGACGTATGAAGTGGATCTTTTAGACAGAATGAATGTTTGTTTTAAACAGGGAGAACATGTGCAATACAAAGATTTAAAAGACTTCAAAAAGTTACTTAAAAATAAGGCTTTAACAGGTAAATCTGTTATTTTTGATAATCTGATTACTACAAAACAAGATTTTGACAATTTTTGGGAAATACCTATTGAAGAAAGCTGGTACAACCGTTTCTTGAGATAAAATTATAAAACGAACACATGAAATACGATTTTATTATTGCGGGATCAGGTTGTGCAGGACTCAGTCTGCTATATAGAATTTTGCAGGAACCTACGCTACAAAATAAATCGATTTTAATTATTGATAAAAACACTAAAAATAGCAACGATAGAACGTGGTGCTTTTGGGAAAAAAATCCAGGATTATTTGAATCTATTGTGCATGCAAAATGGAATACACTCGCCTTTCTTTCTAAAGACTTTAAAGAAAACTTAGATTTAGGAGCATATACTTATAAAATGATTCAAGGCATCGATTTCTATGACTTTGTGCTTAATTTGGCTAAGAAATTTACCAATGTTACTTTTCTACAAGAAAGTATTATTACCATTACTTCAGATGAAAATACAGCTACTGTAAAAACCAATGAAGACTCCTATACAGGTAATTTTGTTTTTAATTCTACAGGGCTTTTCAATCCAGAAATAACAGAAGAAAATTCACTTTTACAACATTTTAAAGGGTGGGTAATAAAAACAGAAACTCCTTTTTTTAATGCTAAAATTGGGCGGTTAATGGATTTTACAGTGTCGCAAACAAACGGCACTACATTTATGTATGTTTTGCCAATCTCTGAGACAGAAGCATTGATAGAATACACCCTTTTTACACCCACCGTATTAGAAAAAGAAACCTACAATACTGCCTTAAAAAAATATATTAAAGAAGATTTAAAAATTGAAAATTATCATATTTCTCACGAAGAATTTGGCGTAATACCCATGTCATTGGCTACGTTTAAGAAAAATCCACATAAAAATATTATAAATATTGGCACTGCTGGCGGGTTTACAAAAGCAAGCAGCGGGTATACTTTTCAGTTCATTCAAAAAGATGTTTCTGAAATTGTAGCACGTTTAAAATCAGGTAAAAATTTAAATATCAATACCTCTTTTGAAAACAAATTATACAATTGGTATGACCGTACTTTAATTGACGTTTTGTTATCTAAGAAAATGACAGGGGAACAAATTTTTACTGAAATTTTTCAAAAAAATAACCCTGAGAAAATTTTAGCATTTTTAGGAAACGAAAGTACTCTTTTAGAGGATGTTACTATGATGACGAGCTTGCCTATAAAACCTTTCTTAACCTCTGGAATAAAACAACTTTTAAAGAAAAATTAAATTTTTTGAAACACTTTAAACCTTTTAAAGCGGATATATCTCAAATAGAGCTTCCAGAGAAATTTACATTTCCGTTTTATTATGAACCGCATCTTTTAGCAAAAATTGCAACTACAGAACTACAAGAATATTTAGAAAATCAAACAGATTTCGAGCACAATTTTGGTTTAAATACTGCTTTAAAGTCACTCTCTGTGGGAAAAATGTTTGGCGTGTTAGTTGTAAAAAACAAGCAAAATCAAATAGGCTATTTGACTGCTTTTTCAGGAAAATTAGCAGATAAAAGTTTGCCAGAAATATTTGTTCCTCCTGTTTTTAACATGAGAACAGCGGGTAGTTTCTATATAAAAGGAGAACTTGAAATTGATAGAATTAATACGCAGTTAGGAATTTTAAAAAAAGATAAGAAGTATCTATATTTAAAGAAACTTGTAAAAAAAACAAGCGAAGAAATTGAAAATGATTTAGCTTTTCAAAGAAAGAGAATGAAACTTTCTAGAATGGATCGGAAAGCTCAGAAGAAAAAAGCAATTACGGTATTAAGTGCTGAAGAATTGGAACAGTTAACAAAAAAATTAACGCAAGAAAGTTATAACAATCAGTTTTTTCTGAAGGAACTTCAAGAATATTATCAAGCGAAGCTAGAAGAAATAAGTAAAGATTTTCTAGTTTTTGAAGCTGAAATTGCATCTCTTAAAAAGGAACGAAAAGAAAAATCAAACGATCTACAGCAAACATTATTTAGTAAATATGCATTTTTGAATCGACAAAAAGAGTTGAAAAACTTGTTAGACATTTTCGATAATCCGGCATTAAAACCACCTGCAGGTTCTGGGGAGTGTGCTGCACCTAAACTCTTACAATATGCCTTTGCAAACAATTTAACCCCCATTACAATGGCAGAGTTTTGGTGGGGAATTTCACCAAATTCTGCTGTTAGACAGCATAAAAACTATTATCCTGCATGTCAAGGCAGATGTAAGCCTATTTTATCGCACATGCTAAAGGGTTTAAAAATGGACCCTAATTTGTTGTTAGATAATTTATCTGAAAAACAAGAATTAGAAATTATTTATGAAGATGCTGTTTTAATTGTAGTGAACAAACCTGCTGAGTTTTTATCGGTTCCCGGTAAAGAAATTAAAGATTGTGTCTATGCTAGAATTAAAGAGAAGTATCCAGCTGCCACAGGACCCTTAATTGTGCACAGATTAGACATGTCCACTTCCGGTATTTTGGTACTTACAAAAACAAAAGAGGCAAATAAATTTTTACAAAGTCAGTTTATAAACAGAACTATTAAAAAACGATATGTTGCCCTGTTAGATGGTATTTTATCTGAAGATGCCGGAAAAATAAAATTGCCTTTGCGTGTAGATTTAGATGACAGACCAAAACAGCTCGTAGATTTTACCTACGGAAAACCTGCAGAAACTGATTGGAAAATCATCAACAAGGAAAATGGAAAAACACGCGTATATTTTTATCCAATTACAGGAAGAACCCACCAACTGCGGGTGCATGCTGCGCATAAAAACGGACTAAATATGCCAATTGTGGGTGATGATTTATACGGAATAAAAAAAAACAGATTGCATTTACATGCAGAATTTATAGCGTTCCTCCATCCTTTAACAAAGAAAAAAATGAGCTTTACAGTCGAAGCTGCATTTTAATTCACTAAAATTTTATTCCATTTTTTTTTATAAATTCTGTCTTAAAAATTAAATACAACAAACTTTTTTCAAATTGATAATAATCTTTTTTCATAAAATTAAAAAGAGATTGTTTTTAACACTATCAGAAGATTATTTATATTCATAAATAGTATATAATTGTACACTATAAAAAAGGATTGATGAACTAATGGTTGAGGTGTTTTATTAAAATGTTGAAAATAGGTTGGCAAGATGAAGTATATAAAATCAAAAAACCGTTGAAAATCAAAAGATTAACAACGGTTATTGTACTGAAGGCGGGACTTTAAACCTCTTATTTAGACATTTTTTGAAACCCTTGTAAAACCTACTTTGTTCATTCTGACAATTTATAAAATTTAGTGTTTACTGAAATTTTCATAATGACTAAATTAAAAAAGATAGAATTATGAGCCTAGAATAATTATGAATAAATTTAATCAAGAAAAGAGTTGTTTTTTAGCTCAGTTCTTTGCTAGGCTTTCGTTTTATTCAATCAGTTATATAAAGGTAGTTTTTCAAAATATGTGTTTAAAAATTAGTGCTATACTTTAAAACTGGAATCAACCCATTTTGTTCGCTTTTGATGGTTACTATTCTGTTGGTTACTTCGTCAAAGAAGTAGTCTAGTTCAGTTGTATTTATTCTACTTGTTATATTTTGGATATTGAGACTTAAATTGTGTGTGGTTTTTGTTTTATTCCATTGGTAATTAATGCCCAAATCAAAACGATAATAAGCTTTTACTTTTTCTGTAAAAGGTGTGGTTGAGAAAACTTCGGTTTGGCCAGCTATAGAAGCCGCT
>JBNMOF010000096.1:0-7607 GCA_051277175.1 Polaribacter sp. | reverse complement strand
ATTCTGGTACTTTCAAATGCATTGCTCTGGCGAGTTCTCCTCCAATAAATTCAGCTATTAATGCTTTCTTTCCTTGGCCGGCTCCTCTAAATTTTAGTACGTACAAGAATCCGTCATCTGCTTTTACAATTGCAGGCAAGGACCCCCCTTCACGCAAAGGCTGTATATATTGAACAACATTTACGGTTCTTATATCCATTGTATTCATAGCTACTAAAATATAGCATTTAAAGAAATTTAAGTCGAAAAAGGAAATATTGTTTTTAAAAACTATTTCTGATACTCATCAAAGGTACCATCCGAATAAAAAACCACGATACGCTGTATTTTTTTTTCACTGGTTTCAGAATTCGTATCGAATAAAGAAGGACCCGCTGTGGTCTTCTTTTCTTTTGAAACTATGGGTATCGGAAAAACACCGGTTCCATTCAACAACCAATACAGGTCTACATCCTTAAATTCTGAAGTCACTTTTAGAATAAAATCTAAACTTGGTTTATTCCTTCCAGAGAGAATATGAGAAATACTAGAACGTTGCACCCCTACTTTATCTGCAAAGGTAGACGCCGAAATTTGATGGTGTTCCATCAATTCCTTTAGTCTGTTCGTAAAATCTTCATTGTTTATCATTGTAACAATTGTCTTTTTACAAATGTAAATCTTCTTATTTTAACTACAAAATTAAAAGGTATTTTAATTAAATAAGTATTTAAAAAACATAAAGTATTACTTTAGTTAGTCTTTATAACTTATACAAATAGAGTGTTTTAAGGTATGAGTATAAATATTTGTTATTACATAGTATTGAGCGATAGCACAATCAGAAGTTAGAAAGCATTGTTGTTTACAATAGTAAAACAGTAACGCATATTTACTGTTTACATTTGTAACATAAGTGTAGTTTACATTTGTAACATTTTAGTTTGATTACAAATGTGATTGTTTTATTTTTACAGCAGATACAACAGCTACGATTATGAGTTTATTGACCATCGCTTTTTTAGAAACAATTTTTAAGGATAAAAAAGAGACTTCTTTATTTGGAAAATGGATTCGCTTTAAAGACATCAAAAATCTATTTGAAAAATATGAAGCTATTTTTGAAGTAACTCAGATAGGAACTTCAGAAAAAGAAACACCTATATATCAACTAAAAATTGGTGCTGGCGAAAAGAAGATTTTAATATGGTCTCAAATGCACGGTAATGAAAGTACAGGTACAAAGGCATTATTTGATCTTTTCAACTGCTTCTTAACGACTTCTGAAAATGAAGTAAAAACAATCTTAGAGGCCTGTACACTTGTTTTTATTCCGATGCTGAATCCTGACGGAGCAGAAGCATACACAAGAGTAAATGGAAATAATATTGACTTAAATAGAGATGCTGTGCATAGAAAAGCAAAAGAGAGCAAGCTTTTACGCAGCGTTTTAGAAAATTTCAATCCGCATTTTTGTTTTAATTTACATGACCAGCGGACAATTTTCAATGTAGAAAACACTAAAAACCCGGCGACCATCTCTTTTCTAGCACCCTCAGAAGAAGAAACAAGAGCATTAACTAAAGGTAGAATAGCAACCATGAATGTTATTGTTGCCATGAATACCATGTTACAGCAAATAATACCCAATGGTGTTGGCCGTTATACAGACGCATTTTATCCGACAGCCACTGGAGATAATTTTCAAAAACTAGGGTACAATACTATTTTAATAGAATCTGGACATTACCCAGAAGACTATGTGCGGGAAGTTTCTCGAAAGTATACTTTTTATGCTATTTTTCAAGGACTTTATCACATCGCAAAAACAACAGATTTCACAACTTATAAAGACTACTTTACCATTCCTAATAATGACAGTATTTTTTATGACATTGTTCATAGATTTCCAAATTCTAAGAACGATGTTGCCTATCAATTTAAGGATCAAATTATTGACGGCCAATTAACTTCAAAATTGGTCAAAATAGAAGAAAAAAGCATAAAAGGCAAGTTTGGGCATTACGAAATCGTTTTCGAAAGCTAAATTTTTTAGATATTTCTCATATTTATAGTTGTTTTTTTAAATTAAAATCATAAATTTGCAATTATACATGAGATATATATAAATTATGAAAAAGTTTATCCTAGACGAAATCGATCACCAAATTTTAGACATTTTAATAGAGAATGCAAGAACACCATTTACTGATATTGCCAAGCAATTATTAGTCTCTGCGGGAACCATTCACGTTCGTGTAAAAAAGATGGAAGATGAAGGCATTATTCAGGGTTCTACGTTAACGTTAAACTACGAAAAAATGGGCTATTCGTTTATAGCACATGTAGGTATTTACTTAGAAAAAACCTCGATGACACAGAGTGTTATAGAGAACTTAAGAAAAATACCAAATGTAACTGTAGCGTATGTAACTGCAGGTAAGTACAATATCTTCTGTAAAGTAAGAGCAAAAGGCACCAATGATGCAAAAGACATTATTTATGCAATCGATGATATCCCAGGCGTAAACAGAACAGAAACAATGATTGCGCTCGAGGAAAGTATTAATGACAAACAAAGAATGATGCATGCAATTTTTCAAGAATTGTAGTATTTAACAACTTATATTTTTAACGAAATCCTTCTCAATAAAATGAGAAGGATTTTTTTTTGGATTGTACTTTTGAATTGTTATGTTTGCTTTACTTATATAATCTATAATTTATGTCTGATAAAATTAAATTTATCGCAAATTCTATCCCTAAAGAGCAATTATTGTCTCTTTACAAGAATATGCTCAAACCTCGTTTAATTGAGGAAAAAATGCTGATTCTTTTGCGTCAAGGGAAAATTTCTAAATGGTTTTCTGGAATTGGACAAGAAGCAATTTCTGTAGGAGTCACTGCAGCTTTGCAAGAAGACGAATATATTTTACCCATGCATAGAAACCTTGGGGTTTTTACAACACGAAAGATTCCTTTGTACCGATTGTTTTCACAATGGCAAGGAAAAATGAACGGATTTACAAAAGGGAGAGATCGCAGTTTTCATTTTGGGACGCAAGAATATCACATTGTAGGTATGATTTCTCATTTAGGACCTCAATTAGGAATTGCGGACGGAAT
Organism: Polaribacter sp.; assembly: GCA_051277175.1. Taxonomy (GTDB): domain Bacteria; phylum Bacteroidota; class Bacteroidia; order Flavobacteriales; family Flavobacteriaceae; genus Polaribacter. Next base: position 4,502 of record JBNMOF010000096.1, on the reverse strand, counting down.
TGCGTTGGCAAACAAATTAAAGAAAAATAATAAAGTGTGTGCCGTTTTTACAGGTGAAGGAGGCACCAGCGAAGGAGATTTTCATGAAGCTTTAAATGTAGCTTCCGTTTGGAATTTACCCGTTTTATTTTGTGTAGAAAATAATGGCTACGGTTTATCTACGCCCACTTCAGAACAATTTAATTGTAAAAATATTGCAGATAAAGGAATTGGTTACGGAATGGAAAGCCATATTATTGATGGAAATAACATTTTAGAAGTATATGCCAAGGTTTCTAAGCTTGCAGAAAGCATCCGTAAAAAACCAAGACCTGTTTTATTAGAGTTTAAAACTTTTAGAATGCGGGGTCATGAAGAGGCAAGTGGTACAAAGTATGTTCCCACAGAAACTTTAGATTTCTGGGCAAAGAAAGATCCTTTAGAAAATTATATCGGATTTTTAAAAAAGAAAAAAATTCTTACCACTGCCATAGAAACAGCATATAAAGAAGAAATTACCCAAGAAATAAATGACCACCTGCAAAAGGCATACGACGAGGAAAAAATAATTCCGAATCTAACTACTGAATTAAAGGACGTTTTCAAAGTCACAGAATACGAAGCCATCGCGCCTGCATCAGAAAAGAAAAACATTCGTTTTGTGGATGCTATTTCTGAGGGATTATGTCAATCCATGGAAAAACATGAGGATTTGGTTATTATGGGGCAAGATGTTGCTGAATACGGAGGTGTTTTTAAAATTACAGACGGATTCGTAGAAAAATTCGGAAAAGAACGCGTTCGCAATACACCAATTTGTGAATCTGCTATTGTTGCAGCCGGTTATGGTTTGTCTGTGAGTGGCATTAAATCTGTTGTAGAAATGCAATTTGCAGATTTTGCTTCTTCTGGATTCAATCCGATTGTAAATTTACTAGCAAAATCGCATTACAGATGGCAACAAAATGCAGATACGGTCATTAGAATGCCTTGTGGCGCTGGTGTTGGTGCGGGGCCTTTTCACAGTCAGACAAATGAAGCTTGGTTTACAAAAACACCGGGCTTAAAAGTCGTATATCCTGCCTTTCCTCAAGATGCAAAAGGCTTGTTAATTGCGGCAATTAACGATCCAAATCCAGTGTTGTTTTTTGAGCACAAAGGATTGTATCGTTCTGTTTATAATGATGTTTCAGAAAATTATTTCACCACAGAAATTGGAAAAGCAGCGCTTATAAAAGAAGGTACCGAATTGACAATTATTAGTTACGGAGCCCCAATTCATTGGGTTTTAGAACATTTAGAAAACAATACAAACATCGCTGCAGATGTAATTGACTTAAGAACTTTACAACCTTTAGATACCGAAACAGTGTATCACTCTGTAAAAAAGACAGGAAGGGTTCTTATTGTGCAAGAAGATTCGCTTTTTGGCGGAATTTCTAGTGATCTTTCAGCATTGATTAACGAGCACTGTTTTGAATATTTAGATGCCCCTGTAAAAAGAGTAGCGAGTTTAGAAACGCCCATTCCGTTTGAACCTAGTTTAGAATCACAATATCTAGGAAAAAATAGGTTAGAAAAAGCAATTAATGAACTATTAAATTATTAATTATTCTTATTTTTAAGGACGATTATCAAGCTTATGAATAACAAACAAATTATATTAAAAAATAGACCAAAAGGATTTCCAGACCAAACTACTTGGACGCTAGAAACACAAACCATTCCTGCCTTAGAAGAAGGAGAAATTTTAATAGAACATCATTATATTTCTTTAGATCCTGCAATGCGCGGTTGGATGAATGACACAAAATCGTACATCCCGCCAATAGAATTAAATCATGTAATGCGCGCAGGTGCTATAGGAATTGTTGTTAAAAATAATAACAATCCTAAATTTGAAGTTGGTGATTGTGTGACGAGTTGGGGTGGTGTGCAACAATATTCGGTATCCAACGGAGATGGTTGGTACAAAGTAGATCATACTTTGGCTTCGATGCCGATGTATTTGGGCGTTTTAGGAATGCCAGGAATGACTGCCTATTTCGGAATTTTAGAAGTTGGTAAAGTAAAAGAAGGAGACATTGTTTTGGTTTCTGGAGCTGCAGGAGCTGTTGGTTCTATTGTTGGACAAATAGCAAAACTAAAAGGATGTACTGTAATTGGTATTGCTGGAGGAAAAGAAAAATGCGATTATATTAAAAATGAATTGGGTTTTGATGCAGCAATCGATTACAAAACTGAAAATATTTATTCTGCATTGAAAAAGAAATGTCCAAAAGGAGTGGATGTATTTTTTGACAATGTGGGTGGTGTCATTTTAGATGCTGCTTTGAGTAAATTAAGAATGCATGCAAAAGTTGTTATTTGTGGCGCAATTTCACAATATAATAACAAACATAAAATTAACGGACCTAGTAATTACTTGTCTTTATTGGTGACCCGTTCTACGATGCAAGGAATGGTAGTGATGGATTATACTAAAGATTTCGGAATTGCTGCAAAACAAATGAGTGTTTGGATGCAGGAAGGAAAACTAAAATCTAGAGAAGATATTTATGAAGGCATCGAAAACTTCGAAGCTACCTATCACCGACTTTTTTCTGGAGAGAAAAATGGAAAACTCGTTTTAAAAGTAATCGCCTAATGGAGCAAGAACATTTTTTTCAGTGTCCGCACTGTTGGGAAGAAATTTCAATGTTATTGGATGCAAGTGTCCGGGAACAGACCTATATCGAAGATTGCGAAGTTTGTTGCAATCCGATAGAGCTCACACCAACGTTTGAAGATGGAGAATTGATTGCGTTTCGGTCAGATTCTATTGAGCAATAAAAGAGACTGCGCGTGTATGCGTAGATTGTATATTACAAAGGTTCGCTATATTGCTTTTAAGAAGCAGTGCAGCGAACATTTTTTCTTACAGAACTATCAATGAATTTATAGCTGCGGATTTTGCCATGAAAATTCCTCAAACAAAGCAATCCAATCTTTTGGAAACGCAGCTTTTAGGATGCATTTTTCTTCCGAAAAAGGATGCTCAAAGGCCAATTTTCCGGCGTGTAAAAATAGATTCTTCCAACCAAAATTGTGAGCATACATCAAATCGTGATTTTTATCTCCATATTTTGCATCGCCAATTAACGGATGGCTAATTTTTAGTGCATGCACTCTTAACTGATGCATTCTTCCTGTTTTTGGTTGCAATGCTACCAAACTATATCGCGAAGAATCGTAGGGTTTTACAGGAATATCCAAGGTAATTTGTGCCAGCGTTTTTAAATGGGTAAGTGCCTCTTTATGGACTTTTCCATCTTTTCCTTTTACCGGAGAATCAATGGTTTTTGTTTCTGGAGCATGTCCTCGCACCACACCGTAATAAGTTTTTTCAATTTCATTATTGGTAAACAATTCTTGGAACTTAGAAACATATTGGGTCTCTTTTGCCAATAAAATAATTCCCGAAGTTTTTCTATCTAAGCGATGTATCGGATATACTTTGATGCCTTTTTCTTCTTGTATTAATTGTAAAAGCGAGGTTTCATCTGCTACATTTCTAGAATGGAATGCGTGGTGCACCACCATATTGTTTGGTTTGCAGACCACTAAAAGAAATGCATCTTCAAAAATTATTTCGAAACTCATGGTGCTAAATTGTTGTTTAAAAGTGTGTGCTTGTTTAGGCTATTTTTTTTCGATTCGAAAAATTTAAATATTGAATGAGTAACAATCCTGTGATTCCACAGAAAAAGAACCCAATAAATAAGGGCAGGGCAGTGGTATCAATAAAACTCCCCACAAAAGTAGCAATTGGAACTGCCATAATGGTAGAAACAAATCCGTTAATTGCAGCTCCAATTCCGGCAATGTGTCCAATGGGTTCCATTGCCAAAGCGCGTGTATTTCCAAATAAGAAACCGATTGCAAAAAATTGCAACCAAAAAAAAGTTAATAACACATAGATACTTGGATTGGGTGCACCATAATATAAACAGACATATACGAAAGGAACCAATGTAAAAACAATGGTAAAAATAGAGACCAGTTTAAACATCCCTAATTTTAAAACCAAGGTTCCGTTTAAAAAGGTAGCAAACCCAACACCAATGGCAAGCCCGGCAAAAATAAAAGGAAATTCTTCTTTTAGATTGTATTGTTCTTCGAAAATAAGCTGACTTGCGCTTAAATACACCATGAAAGAACCGGTAATAAAACCAGAAAATAAGGTAAAAATAATGGCATTCTTATGCTTTATAAATTCTTTAACTCCCGAAACAAAAAGCGCAAATTTAAACGCGCGTTTATTTTCTGGTTTTAAGGTCTCTGGCTGTCTTTTCCAAAACCACAGCATTACAAACAGACCAAAAAACAACTGACTGTAAAAAATAGATTTCCATCCGTACAGATCTAACATTATTTTACCCAATGCGGGCGCTATCACGGGCACAAGAATAAAAATAACTACAACAAAAGACATTACTTTGGCCATATAATTACCGCTAAAACGGTCTCTAATCATTGCGATA
>JBNMOF010000095.1:0-7641 GCA_051277175.1 Polaribacter sp. | reverse complement strand
ATTTTAACATTTTCATTGCAGTCGCTCTATTATCGTGCTGAGAACGTGAGTTGGAACAAGAAATCTGAATTCCTGAAGGTTTGTGTGTCAACTGCACCTTGGTTTCTACTTTATTTACATTTTGTCCTCCGGCGCCGCTCGAACGTGCAGTTACAATTTCTACATCTGCAGGGTTTATTTCTATTTCTATAGAATCATCAGCCACAGGAAAAACATATACAGATCCAAACGTTGTATGCCGTTTTCCATTTGAATCAAAAGGTGAAATCCGCACCAAACGATGTACACCATTTTCTCCTTTTAACCAACCAAAAGCATAATCGCCTTCAATTTCTATGGTAATTGTTTTAATTCCCACCACATCTCCAGCCTGATAATTAAGCGTTTTTAATTTAAAACCTTGCTTTTCTGCCCACATTGTGTACATTCTAGACAACATTTCTACCCAATCACAACTCTCTGTTCCTCCGGCACCGGCCGTAATTTGTATGGTTGCTGAAAGTGCGTCGCCTTCCTCAGAAAGCATATTTTTAAATTCTAAATCCTCTAAAAAAGTACTTGTTTTTTTAAATTGTGCAATGACCTCTGTTTCATCCACTTCCCCTTCTTTGTAAAACTCATACAATACATGTACATCTTCATTTAAAGTGATGGTTTTACGATAGTCTTGCACCCATTTTTGTTTGAAACGCAATTCTTTCATCAAAACTTCCGCAGCTTTTGGGTCGTTCCAAAAATCTGGATTTACGGTCTTTTCTTCTTCGTTCGCAATTTCTATCAGCTTTTTATCGATCTCTAAATAAGATTTTAGTTTCTCAATTCTTTCGGCAATATCTTTAAGTTGGTCTTGTGTAATCATAAGTTGAACAAAAATAAATGAAATTTTAAGATTTCTCGTTTTAAAAGCTGATAGTTATTGTATAGATTTATAGAAAATATATTAATCATGAAAAAAGTACTATTTATTCTGTTTTTTAGTTTCCTCTCTTTGAATGGGTTTTCACAGTTTTTTTTACAAAAGACAGTGAACAAGCTCCAGAAAGGAATCACTAAATATGAAGGTTATTTTACGTTTTATTACGATGATAATTCTGACAAAATATTTATTCAAATTAATAAAATGGATAAAGAGTTTCTGTATGTTCGATCCCTTTCAGAGGGAATTGGTTCTAACGATATAGGCTTAGATAGAGGGCAGTTGGGAGATGGGGTTGTAGTTCATTTTAAAAAGGCAGGTAATAAAATAATGCTCATTCAGCCGAATCAAGATTACAGAGCAATTACTGAAAACAAGGAAGAAAAGAAATCAGTAAGGCAAGCCTTTGCTAAATCTGTCTTGCATGGTTTTATTATTAAAGAAGAGAAAAATGGAGCATTTTTAGTGGATGCTACCAATTTTTTTATAAGAGATGCGCACGGAGTTGCAAATCGCTTGGCAAGCAATAAACAAGGGGTTTATAGTTTAGATAAAAGCAAATCTGCCTTTAATATGGAGCGAACGAAAGCATTTCCTAAAAATATTGAGTTTGACGTCATGCTAACTTTTAAAGGAACTCCAAAAGGTTATAATATAAGAAGTGTAACGCCAGATGCGAGTCTGATAACGGTGCATCAACATCATTCTTTTGTAGAATTACCAGATAACAACTACAAACCAAGAAAATTTGATCCACGTTCTGGTGCAAATTTAATGTCTTACCTAGATTATGCAACACCAGTAAACGAATCAATTACAAAACGATTTATTCGAAGACATCGATTAGAAAAAAAGAATCCAGAAGCTGAAATTTCGGAAGCAAAAGAACCTATTGTTTATTATTTAGATAGAGGAACACCAGAGCCGGTGCGTTCTGCTTTGTTAGATGGCGGACGTTGGTGGAATCAAGCCTTTGAAGCAGCTGGTTATAAAGATGCGTTTCAAATGAAAATGCTGCCAGAAGGTGCAGATCCTTTAGATGTGCGTTATAATATGGTGCAATGGGTACATCGTTCTACAAGAGGTTGGAGTTACGGCGCGAGTATTTCTGATCCAAGAACTGGTGAAATCATTAAAGGTCATGTTAGTTTAGGCTCGCTAAGAATTAGACAGGATTTTTTAATTGCACAAGCTTTGCAAGCACCTTATGCAAATAATAATACAGCGGATAATTTTGCACTTCAAATGGCAATTGCTAGAATTAGACAATTATCGGCGCATGAAATTGGACATACTTTGGGTTTTGCCCATAATTTTGCGGCAAGTACAAATAATAGAGCTTCGGTGATGGATTACCCGCACCCAAAATTCACTTTATTAGATGGTAAGATTGATTTCTCAGATGCTTATGATACCAAGATTGGTGCCTGGGATAAAGTAATTGTTGCGTATGCATATCAAGATTTCCCAAAAAATAAAAATGAGGATTTAGAATTGAATACACTCTTAAAAAATGCTTTTGCAAGCGGATTAAAATACTTATCAGATTCCGACGCAAGATCGCAGGGAAGTGCAAATGGTGCTGCTCATTTATGGGATAATGGAGGTAATATTTATGATGAACTCTACAACGTTTTAAAGATTAGAAAAACAGCGATTGCTAATTTTTCTACGGATAATATTAAAACAAATCAACCCTATTCGGTATTAGAAGACGTGTTTGTGCCGCTGTATTTTTTCCATAGATTTCAAACAGAGGCTGCTGTAAAGTTAATTGGTGGTTTAAATTACAGTTATGCTGTAAAAGGTGGAAATCAAAAAGTTGTAGAGCATGTTTCTGGCACTACAGAAAGAATAGCTTTGCAGGCAGTTTTAAAAACAATAGCGGTAGATGAAATTGCAATTCCGAAAGAAAAGTTAGGTCTTTTTCCGCCAAGAGCAATAGGTTTTGGTAGGAGTAGAGAATCTTTTAAAAGTGACTTAGGAGTGGAGTTTGATGCTTTTGGCGCAGTGGAAACAGCGAGTGAAATGACCTTAAATTTATTATTAAATCCACAAAGAGCTTCTCGATTAATTGCACATAAAAGTTTAAACAAAAGACAGTTAGGTTTAGCGGAGTTACTGGATGAATTAATTGTAAAAACCATCAGTAAAATGCACAAGGATTCTTACTATCAGGAATTACAAAATGTAATAAATACTACCGTTTTAGAGCAATTGTTTAATTTGGCAGCTCATAAAAATCAATACAAACAGGTAAATGCAATTGTGTTGTTTAAGTTAGATGAAATCAAATCAATAATACAAAAGAAAGAATCAGAAGGAATTCAAAAAATTTATGATATTGCAATGGTAAAAATGATCGAGAGTTTTGTTAAAAACCCAACTTCATTTGAGAAAATAAACGCATTACAAATTCCTGATGGTTCGCCGATTGGAAGTGATTATTAGAAAGAAGTAATAGCTATTAATATTAGAGTTCAATTGAATTTGTGAAGCATGAATAAATGTACTCCTGAAGTTTTGTGAGATACTAACTTCGTTAGAGATCAACTTTAATGACAAGTTTTAAGTAAGAATAAATTAAATAGGTTTCCTTTTTTATACAAGTATTAATGTAAAATAATGAAACCTATGTTAACAACATACATATGATTATAGATCTAATTTCAGATACAGTAACAAGGCCAACTAAAGGAATGTTGGAAGTAATGATGCGTGCAAAAGTTGGTGATGATGTTTTTAAGATGGATCCAACTGTAAATGAGTTACAGGAAAAAGCCGCTGCGATGTTTGGAATGGAAGATGCGCTATTTTTCCCTTCAGGAACCATGGCAAATCAAACTGCAATAAAATTACATACGCAACCTGGAGACCAGTTAATTTGCGATAAATATGCTCATGTTTTTAATTACGAAGGCGGAGGTGCAGCTTTTAACTCTGGTGTAACTTGCAAGTTAATTGATGGAAATAGAGGAATGTTTTCTGCGGAACAACTGCAAGAAGCCGTTGCCGGTAGAGCAGACATTCATGTTCCTTTTTCCCGTTTGGTTTGTGTAGAAAATACAACAAACAAAGGAGGCGGTGCTTGTTGGGATTTAACTGAGTTAGAAAAAGTTCAAAAAGTTGCCAAAGAAAACAACTTGGCTTTTCATTTAGATGGAGCACGCTTATTTAACGCTTTGGTTGCTAAAAATGAAACTCCAGAACAATATGGACAGTTGTTTGATACCATTTCAATCTGTCTTTCTAAAGGTTTAGGGGCGCCAATTGGTTCTATATTATTGGGGTCTAAAATTCATATTGCGAAGGCGCTAAGAATTCGGAAATTGTTTGGTGGTGCAATGAGACAAGCTGGTTTCTTAGCTTCTGCAGGAATTTATGCCTTAGACAATCATGTAACACGTTTGGCAGAAGATCATCAAAAAGCTAAAGAAATAGGTGCAGTTTTAGAAGCTGTTTCTTATGTTAAAGAAGTAGCGTTGATTGAAACTAATATTGTAATTTTTTATGTTCACGAAAGTATAGGTGCAGATAATTTTATTCAAAAAATGAAAGATAAAAATATTCTGTTAACACCAATGGGAGAGGGAAGAATTAGAATTGTTACGCATTTGGATTATACCAATGATATGCATAAAATACTATTAAAAGAACTCCAAAATTTTTTAAAATAAAAATGGACAATTGGAGAAATAAGAGCTGCAAAGGCGTTTTTATTTTCGTCGGATAAAACATTATACCGAATAGTAATAGTAAATCTACCTTTGTTGTATGCAATACCTGTATGGTATGCAGGAAAATTTGTGTCTAAAGCATTAAATTAAATGTGGTGTTTTGTAAAATAACATTCTAATTCTTTAGAAAACGGAATGTTAAAACTTGTTTAATGTAAAGAAATTAATCGAGTTTCATAAGGCGATAAGACAAATTGTTAATAGCAGGATTTAGATAATTTATTCCAGTTCCTAGACAAAAACATTGTCAAGTTCATAAACTACATTTATTGAAATACCAATGGTAGTTCGATTGTAGGGATCTATTGTAAAACTACCTCTAAATTTTGCGGATTCTCAAAATTTAATTTTTATGAATACTTTTAATTAGGTTCATTTAACTTCGCAATTTCTTTGTAATTTTTGCTTAATTTTTTGAGTAAAAAACCATACAGCAATTGATAAAATAGCCACAAGACTCCTAATATTAAAAGCGTAGCAACAAGAGTTGCAAATATTATTAAAATAATTTGTTTATTGCTTAAGTCATCAAAGTTTGTATTTATTGATGCTATGGCAACAACAATCATAATTAAAGCCATGTAACTTAAATTAAATAGCACATAATTCCGCACTGTTTTTCTAGTTTTAATTATCTTTTTCATCAAGGTTCTTGTTGAATCTGTGGTAGAAATTCTTTTATAATTTAAATAGAACATGGCTAAAAAATAAAACAAAATCCCGTATGCTAAAATTTGAGAGTAGAAAATAAAGTTTTCTAAACCCATTTTTTTGTATTCAGCATATGCTTCATCAATATCTACAAAAAAAGAAAGAGCGTTCAAGCCTACAAATTCTAGAATACCAATAATAAAAATCCATTTTACAATAGATTGAGATCTTGATTGTGCAAGTTTGTATATGTCTACAGTAGAAAGTTTATCTTCTGTGTCTGGTTGATTGTTCCAAGCCTTTTTATAGTTTTCTAATGATTTCATTTTTTAGGGGTTTAATATGTTTTTTAGCTTTTCTTTTGCTCTATTCATTTTTACTCTTGCATTTACGTTAGAAATTCCAAGTGTTTCAGATATTTCTTTATAAGGTTTGTCTTCTAGATATAAAAAAATTAACGCTTTATCAATATCACTTAGTCGATGAATTGCTTTATAAAGAGCCTTTAATTGAATTTCTTCTGTATCATCATAAGTAGTAGCTTTAATTTTAAATGCAACATCGCTAAAATCTTGTGTCTTTATTTTTTTAGTAGATTTTCGATACAATGAGATTGCAGTATTTAAAGCTACTCTGTACATCCAAGTACTAAATTTAGAATCTCCCCTAAATTTTGGGTAGTTTTTCCAAACCTGAATGGTTATTTCTTGAAACAAATCATTATGAGCATCTTTATTTGTAGTGTAAATTCTACAAATTTTATGCACTATATTCTGATTTGATTCAAAGTCCGATAAAAATTTATTTTCTAAATTTTTTTGCACTTTTAACTTGGTTAGTTGTTTATAAGTAGTTCAAAAACAATAAATGTTACAATTTTCAGAAAAAATATTTTTATCTAATTAAAATATTTACATTTGTTGAACCCCTAAATCTATTATATGGACAATATTAAGCAAGATTTTACCATTAAAGATCTAGAAAATATATCAGGAATTAAAGCTCATACCATACGTATTTGGGAAAAAAGATATAATTTATTAGAACCAAAAAGATCAGATACTAATATTAGATATTATTCTCATAAAAACTTACAAAAACTTCTTAATGTTGTTTTACTAAGTAAAAATAACTATAAAATTTCTAAGATTGCAAAAATGTCTGAAAAAGAAATTTTGCAGGAATCTAGAGAAGTTGCTTTTGCTACGGGTGCAAATGATGAGGCTATTAATGCTTTTAAACTGTCTATGTTTCAGTTTGATAAGGTTTTATTTAATAACACATATCACCAATTATTGAGTAAAAGAAGCTTTAAAGAAATTTTTAAAGAGGTGTTCATTCCGTTTTTGCAACACATCGGTTTATTATGGCAAACAGATACCTTATTGCCTGCGCATGAGCATTTTATTTCGAATTTAATTGCTCAGAAAATTCATATTAATATAGAAAATTTAGAGCACGGAATTAAAGATTCTGAAAAAACATATGTACTATTTCTTCCAGAAAATGAAATTCACGAATTAGGGTTACTATACTTGAATTATGAATTGGTTTTAAGAGGAAATCAAACAATATATTTAGGTCAAAATTTACCTTTAAATAATTTAAATTATTTTTTTAAGCTTAAGAAAGATTTGGTTTTTGTTACTTCTTTAACGGTGCAGCCTTATGATGAGAGAATTAATGAATATTTTGAAGAGATTGAAAATCTTCTAGAAAAAACAAACCATGAGTTTATAGCTCTTGGTCGTAAAACTACTTTGATAAAAAACAATAAATATAAATTTAATGTTTCTTTTTTCGACACCGTAACAGATTTGTTAAAAGTTTTATAATTTATATTATCTCGAAAATTTTGTTTAGTTTTTAGTTACCTTTGCTAGACAAATATATTTAATGAAAAAAGACATTCATATCATTGGTTCTGGCTTTTCAGCACTATCCGCTTCTTGTTATTTGGCAAAAGAAGGTTATAACGTTACTGTACTTGAAAAAAATGACACGTTAGGTGGAAGAGCAAGGCAATATAAAAAAGATGGGTTTACATTTGATCTAGGGCCTTCTTGGTACTGGATGCCAGACGTTTTTGAACGTTTTTTTGCAGATTTTGGCAAAAAGCCTTCGGACTATTATATTTTAGATAAATTAAGTCCTGGTTATGAAGTTTATTTTGGTGAAAATGAGTCATTAAAAATTTCTGAAAATTTAGAAGATATTTATAAAATGTTCGAATCGGAAGAAAAAGGAAGCGCAAAACATTTAAAGACTTTTTTAGATTCTGCAAAATCAAATTACGAAACAGCTATTTTAGACTTAGTTTATAAACCAGGAATTTCT
>JBNMOF010000094.1:0-7722 GCA_051277175.1 Polaribacter sp. | reverse complement strand
TACGCATAAATTCTGGAACCGTAATAATAAACGGAGAAGCAGCAGAATCCATCGCCTCTAATTGAACTGTATACGTTTTTGAATTTACTGCACCTTCAATAATTGGCTTTAAAGTAGCTGTTTCCTCATCAGATAATTTAGAAATTACGTTATCGTCTTTCTTTATTAGATTATCAATATGATCTGCATCGACTCTTGTAAATTTGACTTTTTCAGCCGAACCTTCTAATTTCTGCATTAAGTGCGAAATAATAGGAGAGTCTAAAAGTAACACTTCATATCCTTTTGCAGTAGCTGCTTGAATATAACTGTGTTGTGCATCTTTGTTAGCAGCATATAAAACAACGTGATTCCCATCTTTATCTGTTTGAGAAGCTTTTGTTTTTTCTAGTAATTCATCAAATGTAAAATAAGAACCTCCTACTGTTGGATACAATGCAAATTTCTTCGCTTTGTCAAAGAACTTATCTTCAGACAACATTCCATATTCAATAATTACTTTAATATCGTTCCATTTTGTTTCAAAATCTGCTCTGTCTTTTTTGAATAATGTAACTAATTTATCACCAACTTTTTTAGTAATATAACCAGATATTTTTTTCACTGCACCGTCTGCTTGCAAACCAGAACGAGAAACATTTAAAGGAATGTCTGGAGAATCGATAACACCTTTTAACATTTGTAAAAAGTCGGGTACAATTCCTTCTACATTATCTGTTACAAAAACTTGGTTTTGATACAATTGAATCTTGTCCTTTTGCATGTCCATTGATGGACTTAACTTTGGAAAAAATAAAATTCCTGTTAAGTTAAAAGGATAATCTACATTTAAATGAATGTGAAATAACGACTCTTCAAATTGTGCTGGATACAATTCTCTGTAGAAGTTGTCATAATCTTCTTCCTTTAAATCTGCCGGCATTTTTGTCCAAGCAGGTGCTGTGTTGTTTATAATATTATCAACAGTAAGTTGTTTGTGTGCTTCCGTAGTTTCCTTTCCTTCTGCGTCTTTTGTAGTTGCAGGCGTAAATTCTGGATCGTTAATTTCTTTCGTTCCGAATTTAATAGGCACTTGGTTAAAACGATTGTACTTGTCTAATAAACCTCCAATTTTATTTTCTTCTAAAAAGTCTAAAGAGTCTTCTGCAACATGTAAAATAATTTCTGTTCCTCTGTCTGCTTTATCGCTTTCTACTAAGGTAAATTCAGGAGAACCGTCACAAGTCCAATGTGCAGCAGGTTCGTCTTTAAAAGACTTTGTAATTAATTCTACTTTGGCTGCTACCATAAATGCAGAGTAAAAGCCCAATCCAAAATGACCAATAATTCCTGCTTCGTTGTCTTTATATTTGTCTAAAAACTCTTCAGCTCCAGAAAATGCAATTTGGTTGATGTATTTCTCAACTTCAGCAGCAGTCATTCCTAAACCTTGATCTTTAATCGTAATTGTTTTAGCATCCTTATCAATGCTTACTTCAATTTTAGCATCTCCTAACTCTGTTTTTGCTTCACCAATTGCAATCAGGTGTTTTAACTTAGAGGTTGCATCTGTTCCGTTAGAAATCAATTCACGTAAAAAGATTTCGTGGTCAGAATACAAGAATTTTTTAATTAGCGGAAAAATATTTTCTACTGATACATTAATGTTTCCTTTTGCCATTTTATTTATGTTTTGTTTTTAAGTTGACATTTCGTTTGCTTTTCTTTTTTGAAAATTATATCAAGAAATTTTAACTTTCTCAATATACCCCATCAAAAAAAACTGGCATTTGAACTGACAAACAATTAGTATTTATAATTTCAATTTTTATTAGTCAAAAAAAATACCAAAGCGATTATAATGACAAGATGACAGAATTAAAATGATTTTAGTACCTCTTTAAGTCTTAAAGGGAATTCTAACTCTAAATCTGACCAATTTGTACCATTTTGTTTATGGTATAAGCTCACAAATAATAGCCTCTGAATCGCTGTAATATGTTTTAATAATTTAGTTGTGAAAAAATCGATGTGAGTCATGAATTCTAAAGAACCTATAAATGAGAAAGTGCGTTGTTTTATTATGATCAAAAAAAGAGTTTAAATTAAAAATCTTAAATTTAAGAAGCGTTTCTAAATAGATAAATGCATTAATTTTTACGCTACTATTTTTGAATATTCTAAGTTTTAAAACTACTATTATTCCATTTTAGATAGTAGTTTCTGCTATTATTGGTACACTACAAAAGAGTAGAAAATATTTTTCATGACAATTAAAATTAAGTCTTTCTGTAAAGATATTATTTTATCACTATTTTTGTTTACTCAAACAATTAGTAAATAAAAGTATAAACTATGTACAATTCTAAAATAATAGGACTTGGCTATTATGTTCCTGAAAATGTTGTTTCCAACGACGATTTAAAGGAATTTATGGAAACTTCAGACGAATGGATTCAAGAAAGAACCGGAATTAAAGAAAGACGCTGGATAGATCCTAAATCTGAGGACACAACTGCAGTTATGGGCGCAAAAGCGGCTAGAATTGCCATAGAAAGAGCTGGTTTAACAAAAGATGACATTGATTTTATTGTGTTCGCAACTTTGAGCCCAGACATGTATTTTCCTGGTTGTGGCGTTCAGGTGCAAGACATGTTAGAGATGCCAACAATTGGTGCTTTAGATGTGCGGAACCAATGTTCTGGTTTTATTTATGCAATGTCTGTTGCAGACCAATTTATTAAAACAGGGATGTACAAAAATATTCTTGTGATTGGTGCTGAAAATCATTCTGGTGGATTAGAAAAATCTACAAGGGGAAGAAATGTTTCTGTTATTTTTGGCGATGGAGCAGGAGCAGCTGTACTTTCTAGAAGTGAAGAACCAGGGAAAGGAATCTTGTCTTCTCACTTGCATTCGGAAGGAAGACACGCAAAAGAATTAGTTTTAGAAGGACCTTCGACACAACGTTGGGTGCCAGAAATTTTAGAAGCAAATAATCCGGATGATATTTCCTACTATCCGTATATGAATGGGCAGTTTGTATTCAAACACGCCATTACACGTTTTTCGGAAGCAATAGTAGAAGGATTACAAGCTAATAATTTAGAAAAGGAAGATATAGATATGTTAATTCCACATCAAGCGAATTTACGTATTGCACAGTTTATACAAAAGAAGTTTCAACTGTCGGATGATAAAGTGTTTAATAATATTATGAAATACGGAAATACTACCGCAGCTTCTGTAATTATTGCATTAACTGAAGCTTGGGAACTGGGTAAAATAAAAGACAATGATTTAGTTGTTTTGGCTGCTTTTGGTAGCGGATTTACTTGGGGTTCTGTTATTATACGCTGGTAAGAATTTAGCTTTTAGTTATTTAATTTTCGATCTTATGTAAAAGGTGCTCTATTTTGTGGCACCTTTTTTTATTAGATTACTTTGATATGCTCCAAAGAAAGATCGACAACATCTAAATGGAATTTAGCACAAAGTATGAACTGAGGAACCTCATTTTTCATAAATATTACTTTTTAAACAAGAGTTTCATCGGTCTTGCTTCTTTTTGGATCTAACGATTTAACCGAACTATTTAAAAATGAGAGAATGGTTCCCAGCCTAAAGTATTGTTAATTTTTGTGTATCTAAAAGATTTGTTTATTATTTTATTACTTTTGATACACAAGAAATCAAAATAAATATTTAAAACGATGAAACCAATTACTTCTAATTTCCTGTTATGTGCAGCCATTGCATTAATTGCATTCAACTCAAATGCTCAAAATTTTAGTGGTAAGGCAACCTATATTTCTAAATCTAAAATGGATCTTGGTACCTATGGTGCTAATTTTAGTGAAGCTAGAAAAAAACAAATTGCAGCACGGTTAAAAAATAGGTTAGAAAAAACATATTTTTTAACTTTTAACAATACCGAATCTACCTTTTTAGAAGAAGAAAAAATTGATGCTATTTCTGGTGCAACGGACTCTTGGGGTGGTTATTTTTCAAGAGGAGATCACTATAAGAATGTTAAAGAAAGTACATTGGTACAGAGCCAGGAATTCTATGGAAAACGTTTTTTAGTGAAAGATGCCTTGTACCGAATCGAATGGACGATGGGAACAGAGACCAAAAAAATAGGAGATTATACCTGCTACAAAGCAAAAGCTTTTATGCCTGCTGAAGAATTGAATTGGTACGATTTTTCTTGGAGCGATTTAAGAACCAATACTACCGAGGAGGCTGGTAAAAAAGCACCAGAAGAAAACTTAGTTATTGTAGAAGCATGGTACTCGCCACAAATTCCTGTTGCGCAAGGGCCTGCTGAATATTGGGGTTTACCTGGTTTAATTTTAGAAGTAAGTGTAGAAAATACTACGTTGTTATGCACAGAAATTGTTATTAATAAAGAAAATACGGTTATCGAGGCGCCAGAGAAAGGAAAAGAAATTACTAAAAAAAATTACACAATTACCGTGCGTGAGAAGATGGTAGAAATGAGAAGCAATCGAATGGGAAGAAGAGGTTAAGTCTTCTTTTTACGATGATATTTCCAAAAATAATAAAAAAGGTGCTACATTTTGTAGCATCTTTTTTATTTAGTTTTTTTAAAAATTTTATATTTGGTTTTAGAGGAAATATAGTGTGCAAAAAAATAAAACTTTTGGAATAATGAATCATTTTTTTTGATGGTACTTTAAAATTGTAGTCGAACGTTATTATATACTATTAAACAATTGTTTTTTTTGTGAGTACTAACCTCAATAATTTTACCTTTACGTTTTGAAGTATCTTGTTCATAAGAATTAGAATATAAGAGGCCTGAGCTATCTAATTTAACATAGAAAGTAGGTGAAAAAGCAGCAAAAGATACCATTTAAATTTACACACATGACAAAAATAACTTTAGTTTTAGGCGCTTCTTTAAATGAAGGTCGATATTCTAACAGAGCTATTAAGAGCTTAAAAAATAAAAATAAAGCTGTGGTAGCGGTGGGTTTAAAGAAGGGAATAGTAGCAGATGTTACTATTGATACAGCGCAGTTGCCCTACGAAAATATAGACACCGTTACTTTATATTTAAACCCAAAAAGGCAAGAGGAGTATTATATCTATATCCTTAGTTTGAAGCCGAGAAGAGTCATTTTTAATCCAGGAACAGAGAACACAGTGTTTGAGAAATTATTATTAGAAAATAAGATTGAAAGTGAAGTTGCATGCACGCTGGTTTTGTTAGCGACCAACCAGTATTAAGTGTGTTATTGCTTTTAAAGATTAATGTGGTCTTGATACTTTTTCCGTGAACTACAAAATAATAAAATTGAACTGACATCCTGTTATTGCTCAGTTGAGGTTAACTACATATGATTACTTTGTGGTATCTCATTGAATATCAGTATTTACACATGATGTATTGACAGAAATTCAGCATCTAAAATTACTGGTTTTATAGGATTTAGTTTACAGTAAATACAGCTCCTGGTTTTGCTAAAGAAACATTTTTAAAAACAGTCTCTGCTTCTTTTTGAAATAGAGAAATGTCTGGATATCTCCCGGAATAGTGTCCGATAATCAATTGACCTGCATTGGCATCTTTTGCAATTTGTGCCGCTTCAATAGAAGTAGAGTGTTTTGTTTTTTTTGCTAAATCTTGTCTCTCTGCTAAAAAGGTAGCTTCGTGATATAATAAGTCTACGTTTTTTATTATGGGAACAATATCTGGTTTGTAACTTGTATCGCTACAAAAAGCAAAACTTAGCGGTGGTTCCGGGTCTATTGTTAATTCGGTATTAGGAATTACCTCTCCAGAAGATAAGGTAACCGCCCTTCCTGCTTTTATATTTAAAAAATCAGCTTTGTTAATTTCAGGATATCCGCTAATATTTAGCATGTTTAGTTTTCTTGGCTTTTCTTTTTCCGTAAATAAATATCCGTTTGTATACACTCTGTGCGTTAGCGGAATTGTGTGGACAGATACCCGTTCATCTTCATAAATAAGTTCACTTTCTTTCGAAGATAATTCGTGAAAAATCATCTTAAATTTAGCATGAGATTCTGAAATTTTTAACATTTGTAGCGTCGCACTCTTAATTCCTTTCGGGCCAAAAATATGCATTTCTTTTTCTCTGCTTAAAATGCCGTAAGTAGATAGTAAACCCACCAAACCGTAAAAATGGTCTCCATGTAAATGAGAAATAAAAATATGGTCTATTTTAGAAAAACCGACTTTATATTTTCGCATCTGACGTTGTGTGCCTTCCCCACAATCTATTAAAAAATGATTGTTATTTATTTCTAAATATTGTGAAGTTGGAAAAGCGTTTACGCGCGGTGTTGCTGAATGACAACCGAGAATGGTAAGGTTTATCATTGAATAATAAAACGTTTAGAAATTATTTTATTCTTATTTTGAATGCTGTAGATATACATACCAGTAGCGATGTCTTTTTTATAAAAAGTGATGTTGTTTTTACCCGATTTAACAGTGTATGTTTTTTTGAAAACTGTTTTCCCTAAAATATTTCTGACCTTCAAAATTATGGATGCGTTCAAAGGGGCATTGAAAGTAATTTCAGTACTATTTGTAAATGGGTTTGGTGCAGTAGATAAATTCGATACATTTTTCTCTTGTGAAAAAATAATTAGAGGAATCGATAAAAGTAAAATGGAAAGTAATTTTTTTATCATGTATTACAGTTTAAAATCCTAACTCTCTTTCTATTGCTTCCATTTCTAAAATATCTTCTGCTTCCTGCATTGTAGGTGCAATATTTATGTGCTCTGGAAAATTGTCTAAATTAAGATCCGCGTTCATAATAACAACGGAGGTGTTTTTTTCTTGTTTGTTTTCTGCTATGTCCAAAATTAACGAAAAATCTTTATCCTTAACGTTAATTTTTTTACAAATTTGAAGTATTAAATGTGCATTTTCAAAATCATTTATTTTTTCAAGAAGTGAGTTTTGAAACGCTTCCAATGTGTTTTCATCTGAAGAAATAAGGGTGTACTTATCTTTTTTCTCTATTTGCATCTTACCTTTTTACTTGTTGGGCTAATAAATAAATAACTGCCATTCTTACGGCCACTCCATTTTCTACTTGGTTCAGAATAATGGAATCATTAGAATCTGCAACGTCACTTGTAATCTCTACACCTCTATTAATGGGTCCTGGATGCATAATGGTAATTTTCTTACCGAGGTTGTCTAATATGTCTTGGTTTATTCCGAAAAGCTGCGTGTATTCTCTCGTAGATGGAAAATATTTAATATCCATTCTTTCATGTTGTACTCGTAAAACATTGGCAACATCACACCATTCTAAAGCTTTCTTTAAGTTGGTCTCTACCTTTACTCCTAAACTAGAGATGTATTTAGGTATCAAAGTGGTAGGCCCACAAACCATTACTTCTGCACCTTGCAATTGCAGTGCATAAATGTTAGATAATGCAACTCTAGAGTGCAAAATATCTCCTACAATTACTATTTTTTTACCTTTTACTGTTCCTAATTTTTCTCGAATCGAATACGAATCTAATAAGGCTTGTGTGGGATGCTCGTGCGTACCGTCCCCCGCATTTATAATTTTAGCATTTACGTGTTTAGATAGAAAAACGCCAGCACCAACATTTCCGTGACGCATTACAACAATATCCACTTTCATCGCCAAAATGTTGTTTACGGTGTCTATTAAGGTTTCTCCTTTTTTTACAGAAGATTGGGCTGCAGAAAAGTTTATTACG
>JBNMOF010000093.1:0-7822 GCA_051277175.1 Polaribacter sp. | reverse complement strand
AAAAACTGTTTGATAAAAATAATTTTAAAGCTATTGAAATAATAAATGGCAATTTTTCAAAGACACTTTCAATGAATACTCAAAATAAACAATTCGATTGTATTATTTTTGATAGAAATCACACAAAAAAAGCCACTTTAAAATATTTTGAAGAATGTCTAAAGACGGTTCATAATAATTCCTTTTTTATTTTTGATGCTATTTATTGGACTCCAGAGATGCAAGAAGCGTGGTCAATTATCAAAAAACATTCAAAAGTTACTGTAACGGTAGATGTTTTTTACCTAGGAATTGTTTTCTTCAGAAAAGAACAAGCAAAAGAACATTTTAAGATAAGAGCTTAAGCTCTGTATTCATTGCAGTATTTCACTAAGAGAATGGGACAACTTTGATACCTTATTCTTTATTAATTACCAATTTGTTCTTTATAACTTGAATTCTTTGTGACCATAACAGTCAAAAACTTTGTAACTTTGATACTTATAAATTTTAGACCTTAATTTAAATGAAAATATATACAAAAACTGGTGATGAAGGAACTACTTCCCTCTTTGGTGGAACAAGAGTAAAAAAATACAACTTACGTATAGAAAGCTATGGAACCGTTGATGAATTAAACTCGTATATCGGTTTAATTAAAGATCAAGAAATTGCATCCTATGTAAAAACTTCTCTTTTAAAAGTTCAAAATGAATTGTTTACATTAGGAGCTATGTTGGCAACTCCTCCAGAAAAGGAGACTTTAAAATCTGGAAAAGAACGTTTGAATATTCCGAAAATTGATGAAAACTCAATTCTTTTCTTAGAAAATGAAATCGATAAAATGGAAGAAGAGCTTCCTCAAATGACTCATTTTATTCTTCCAGGCGGTCATCAAGCTGTGTCATTTTGTCACGTTGCAAGATGTGTTTGCCGACGTGCAGAACGATTATCTGTAGAGTTAAATGATCAAGAAGCTATAAATAATGACATTTTAAAATACTTAAACCGACTGTCTGACTACCTTTTTGTGTTGGCACGAAAATTGACTAAAGATTTAGAAGTAGCGGAATTAAAATGGATTCCTGAGAAAAATTAATACGTTCTTTTTTTTATCGTATTGAAGAAATTATAAATTTTTATTTTTTTACTTAAATCACTGATTACTAGTAATTAAAAAAAATTAACAAGAACTTCACAATAAATTTCTTAAAAAAGACTTGCATAATTCAGCAAAAAAATTATTTTTGCACAAAATTAAACAACAAGAAATGTATTGGACATTAGAATTAGCATCATATTTAGCAGATGCACCTTGGCCAGCAACCAAAGATGAGTTAATAGATTACGCAATTAGAACTGGATCTCCTCTAGAAGTAGTAGAAAACCTACAGGATATAGAAGATGAAGGCGACGCATATGACTCAATTGTTGAAATTTGGCCAGATTATCCGACTGAAGATGATTATCTTTGGAATGAGGATGAATACTAAACAGAACAAAAAAAATATAAAAAGTCTCTAAAGAGGCTTTTTTTTTGTTTTCTTTTTAGCAAAATAAACCATTTTTCAGGTTTATAAAGACTTGACATACAACTATATAATAGAGCTATTTATGTAGCTTATAAAAACACAAAATAATGAGTATTTTAAATTCAGTAATAAAAATTTTTGTAGGAGACAAACAGCAAAAAGATTTAAAAATTTTAGAACCTGTTATAGCAGATGTAAATAAATTTGAAGCAGCGTTTTCTAAACTTTCTCATGACGAGTTAAGAGCAAAAACTATTGAATTTAAAGCAAGAATAAAAACCGCTACTAAAGAATTTGATGACAAAATTTTTGCACTAGAAGAAGAGGCTATAAAAGCAGACCTTGACAGAAAAGAAAATATTTATACAGAAATTGATACTCTAAAAGACGAAACGTACACCGTTTCTGAAGAGGCCTTATTGCATATTATGCCAGAAGCGTTTGCTGTAGTTAAAGAAACCGCTAAACGTTTTGTAGAAAATAAAGAAATTGAAGTAACCGCAACTTCTTTTGATCGAGAATTGTCTGGTGAAAGAGATCATATTGTTTTAGACGGAGACAAAGCTTTATGGGCTAATTCTTGGGATGCCGCAGGAAAGCCTATTCTTTGGGACATGGTACATTACGATGTTCAATTGATTGGTGGTTCTGTTTTACACCAAGGTAAAGTTGCAGAAATGATGACTGGTGAAGGAAAAACATTAGTTTCTACACTACCTGTTTATTTAAATGCACTTACCGGAAATGGTGTTCATTTAGTTACCGTAAATGATTATTTAGCAAAACGTGATAAAGCATGGATGGGACCTATTTTTGAGTTCCATGGTTTTTCAACAGATTGTATCGATTACCATCAACCAAATTCTGATGCACGAAGAAAAGCGTACAATGCAGACATTACCTATGGAACAAATAACGAATTTGGTTTCGATTATTTGCGTGATAACATGGCAAGCTCTAAAGACGATTTAGTTCAAAGAGCGCCAAATTATGCAATTATTGATGAAGTAGATTCTGTTTTAATTGATGATGCTAGAACACCATTAATTATATCAGGTCCAGTTCCTCAAGGAGACAGACACGAATTTAATGAACTAAAGCCTTTAGTTAACGATATTGTTGGCATTCAAAGTAAATATTTAATTGGTGTTTTAGCCGAAGCTAAAAAATTAATTACTGCTGGAGACACCAAAGAGGGTGGTTTTCAATTACTGAGAGTTTATAGAGGTTTACCAAAAAATAAAGCATTAATAAAGTTTTTATCATTAGAAGGGACAAAACAAATTCTTCAAAAGACAGAAAACTATTATATGGCAGACAATAACAAATTAATGCCAGAAGTAGATGAAGCTTTGTGGTTTGTTATTGAAGAAAAAAATAATCAGATTGATTTAACAGATAAAGGAATTGCGCATTTATCTGAAAAAACAGACAACGATAACTTCTTTATTTTACCAGATATAGGTGTAAAAATTGGACAAATTGATACTTCTGAAACTTCTGCAGAAGAAAAAGCAACTCAAAAAGAGGAGCTCTATAAAGATTTTAGCATTAAAAGTGAACGTATTCATACCATGAATCAACTTTTAAAAGCATACACTGTTTTTGAAAAAGATGTAGAATATGTGGTGATGGAAAATAAAGTAATGATTGTTGACGAACAAACGGGTCGTATTATGGACGGTCGTAGATATTCGGATGGATTACATCAAGCAATCGAAGCAAAAGAAAGTGTAAAAATTGAAGATGCAACACAGACATTTGCAACAGTAACTTTGCAGAATTACTTTAGAATGTACCGCAAACTTTCTGGAATGACAGGAACTGCAATTACTGAAGCCGGAGAATTATGGGAAATCTATAAATTAGATGTCGTAGAAATTCCTACAAATAGACCCATTCAAAGAGATGATAAAGAAGATTTAGTTTACAAAACGGCTCGTGAAAAATACAATGCAGTTATCGAAGATATTGTTCTTTTAGTTGAACAAAAACGCCCAGTTTTAGTAGGTACCACTTCTGTGGAAATATCAGAATTACTAGGTAGAATGTTACAAATGCGTAAAATTCCGCACAATATTTTAAATGCGAAATTGCACAAACGTGAAGCAAATGTGGTGGCAGAGGCTGGAAAGCCTGGAGTGGTCACAATTGCGACAAACATGGCAGGACGTGGTACCGACATTAAATTAGCTAAAGAAGTTAAAGAAGTAGGTGGTTTGGCTATTATTGGTACCGAAAGACACGATTCTAGACGTGTAGATAGGCAGTTAAGAGGACGTGCAGGAAGACAAGGTGATGTTGGGTCAACGCAATTTTATGTTGCTTTAGATGACAACTTAATGCGTCTTTTTGGTTCTGACAGAATTGCAAAAATGATGGATAGAATGGGATTAAAGGATGGTGAAGTAATTCAGCATTCTATGATTAGTAAATCTATTGAAAGAGCACAAAAGAAGGTTGAAGAAAATAACTTCGGAATTCGTAAGCGTCTGTTAGAATATGACGATATCATGAATGCACAACGTGAGTTTGTTTATAAAAGAAGACACAATGCTTTAGATGGTAAACGTTTGCAAGTAGATATTGCAAATATGATTTACGAAACCTGCGAATCTATCATCAACGGTAATAAAGCAGCGAAAGATTTTCAAAATTTTGAATTTGAATTGATCAAGTTCTCTTCAATGACTTCTCCTTTTTCAGAGGAAGCGTTTCATAAATTAACAGCGCAGGAAATAGCAGATAAATTATTCGATATTGTTTCTGAACATTACAAGAATAAAATTGAAAGAAATGCCATTTTAGCCTTTCCCGTAATTAAAGATGTTTTTGAAAATGAAGGTGACAAGTACGAACGAATTGTAGTCCCTTTTACAGACGGAATTAAATCTTTACAGGTTGTTACAAATTTAAAAGAGGCTTACGAAACTGAAGGAAAAAGTTTGGTTACAGATTTTGAGAAAAATATTACGTTAGCAATTATAGATGAAAACTGGAAAGAGCACTTGCGTAAAATGGATGAATTGAAACATTCTGTACAAAATGCTTCTTATGAACAAAAAGATCCACTATTAATTTATAAGTTCGAAGCTTTTGAATTGTTTAAACTTACTGTAGACGAAATTAATAAAGAAGTATTGTCTTTCTTATTTAAAGGAGAATTACCAGCACAGTCAAATCAGATTTCAGAAGCTAGAGACCCAAGAAAAGAACGTTTAAATACGAGTAAGGCGGATGTTCAAAACTCAAGTGAACAAGCAATTTCAAACTCTAGACAGCAGTCTGAACCTGTTGAAACCGTTGTTAGAGACCAACCAAAAATTGGTAGAAACGAACGTGTTATGGTTAAAAACGTAATGAGTGGTGAACAAAAAGAAGTGAAATTTAAACAAGCCATTCCTTTACTAGAAAAAGGAGAATGGGTTTTAGTGAATAAGTAAAAGAGCATCTCTCTAGAGTATAAGCGTAATGTCACTTCGAGTAATTTTTAAGGTACGAAAAAATTGTATCGAGAAGTTTTAATTATTTTATAAGTTCTCGATACAAATTTCTTTAAAAAAGAAATTCACTCGAACTGACATTATGAGAACAAAACTAAAAATCCGTTTAGAATTAATTCTAAACGGTTTTTTTATGTTTTAAGTGAAGATAAAAAAATCTTAAAATTTAATTTTTCAACAGTTTTTTTGATGTACTTCCTTTTGAAGTATATATTTTAATTAAATACAAACCACTTGATAAATCTTCTACATTTATTTCGTTTAAATTTTTAGTAATGCTTTTTACTAAGTTTCCAAATATCGAATAAATTTCAATCTCAATAAGATCCTCAGATTGCGATTTGATAAATAATTTATTATTTACAGGATTAGGATACATAACTATTTTAGCACCCAAAGATTCATCAACAATACTTAAAGAACCGCAACTACTGCCCACTTCGTAAGAAATATATTTAGTAACGGCCAAACCACCCGCAAAGGCAAACTTACAAGCATACGTAATGGTTTCTCCATAATTTAATCCCCCTAGAGTTTTAGCAAACTTTAAACCTCCTACATTCTCAATCTCTACTTCTCCAAATGGAGATTGTTTCCGTAAATAGGCAATTACTCCTGTTCTATCTGTATCCAACAATTCAAAAGTGATGTTAACATTTGTACCCACAGTTTCAAAAACAGCTGTAAATCCTGTTGAAAATGACCCATCTTGAGATTGATTTGAAGTTTCTGAACACGATTGTACTGCTACCACAGTAATATTTACAATTTGTGAAGTTCCTTCTCCAGCATCATTATCTGTTACAATTGCTTTTATTTGATGAGTTCCAACACTTGCATTTATCCAAGTATAACTGTAAGGTGATGTTGTGTCTTCTCCTAATTTTATTGTACCATCATAAAATTCTATTTTAGAAATAGTTCCGTCTAAATCTGATGCAGATGCAGAAAGAGTAATATCTGAACCTTGAGCAAATGATTGGTTTTCTGTTGGTAATGAAATATTTACAGTAGGATTAGAATTTGAAGTTTGTTGCACCAAAACCAATACATCACTATTTGCAGTATAGGTTCCATCTGAAACGGTTAATTTAATTTTATAGATTCCTTCTTCTAAATTAGAAATTAATGGAGAAACTAAAGCAGTGTCATCAAAACTAATTGTTGAAGGTCCATAAATTTGTTCCCAGTTATAAGTAAGTGCTTCTCCTTCTAGATCATTACTTAACGCCCCGTCTAAAATTGCAGTTGTTTCTGGTATAATAACAATTACATTCTCTCCTGCATTTGCAATTGGTGGCACATAATCTAAAGGAGAAGTGTACGTGAAATTTAATTTTCCTAAATTAAATTCGCCATTAGTAGCAACCAATCTTAAAATATGTTCGCCACTTGTAAACTCAATATTATTTATGGTTTTACTTGCCCAATTCCCCCAATCGTTTGAAGTTGGTACAGAAATATCTAAACTGACTTTTACACCATCAATTTCAAGATAAAAAGGACCACCTCCGTTAGGGTTTCCAGATGCATAACGTATTTCTAAATTGTATTTTCCAGCCGTCTGTACATCAATAGAATACTCTAGCCACTCGCCTGCTGTTATCCAACCAACAATTGCTCCTTCTTGATTGTTAGAAACGGCATCAACATTTTCTTCAGTTCTAAAATCTCCGTTATTACCAATTGAAGTATCAACATAAGCAATATTTTGACCGTTACCTCCTTCAAATTTATCATACAAACCAGGTTCAATAATTCCTGGAATAGAAATCGGTGTTCCAGAATAAGGTACTTGTTCACCCACCTGAATATTTACAGTATTTGTAACATTAAATTCATTATTAACATATATTTTTGAGTAAACACCATGAACGCCAAATGTTAAATTTTCAACTTTAAATTCATAGGGTGCCGTTGTATCTTCTCCTATTAAAGAAGCTCCATCAAAAAATTCAACTTTAGTAACACCTGCTCCAGTAATCGTTGTTGATAAATTTACACTTCCGTTTGGAAAAGCTTGAGAAAAATCTGAAGAAATAATCCCTGTAGCATCTATATCCCTATTCGTTTTCATTTGATTTGCAGGTACAGTAAGTTGAAAACCATCAGAAAAAACAACTATAATTTCAACATCAGAATAGTTATGAGCTACATACGTAGTTTCTCCATTCTGTTTAAATGCACTAGCTATTGGATAGTTTGCTGTAATTGTTGCATCAATAACCCCCATTGCATTTACAGAATGTAACCAATGATAGGTTTGTGCATCAGAAATACCAAACTTTAAATTTCTTTCTGGATACGCATTGTATAAATCAACTGCGGCTTGTGGATTTGTAAATGATAAATATTTCCAATAGGTATCATGCCATAAATTATCGTTATCTTCTTTGCTTAAAACTCCTGTATTTGATGCAATTTCGTTCCAAAGTTTTTTAGCATATTCTTGATTGTGTCCTAAATAAAAAGAGCCTCCATGAATTGGATACATTTCGATACCATATGAAGCAGCAATATCGGCAGTCCAAAAAGTACCATTATCAGATGAGTTTCCCCAAACTCTAGAAACTAAACTGTATTGTTGATTTGATTGAAAATTTCTTTCATATACATCAAACCAATATTCCTCTACAGCAGTCTGTTCTGTTGTATAAATATAAATTCCTAAATCTCTAATAGTATTATTTTCCGTAATAGTTCCCCAATGAATTAAGGAGGACGCAAATTGCATACTTTCTGAGGTAGATTCTTGATCATTTCCTTGCGGGAAAGTGGCAAAACCATTTGCCCAACTATGACCTGCAT
>JBNMOF010000092.1:0-7837 GCA_051277175.1 Polaribacter sp. | reverse complement strand
ATTGCTTTTCTGTTTGAAAAATCATAGAATCTGCTTCGTTGATTTTTTCTGCAGTTTCTTTTGCAACTTTATCAGCATCCGCATTTTCTTCTGCTTCTTGTCTCATTTTAGCGATGTCCTCTTCAGATAATCCAGAAGAAGCTTCAATTCTAATTTCATGAGATTTGTTTGTCCCTTTGTCTAAAGCAGATACTTTAATAATACCATTTGCATCAATATCAAAAGTTACTTCTACTTGAGGAATTCCTCTTTGTGCAGGAGGTAAACCATCTAAATGGAAACGTCCAATTGTATTATTATCTGCTGCCATTGCTCTTTCACCTTGTAAAACGTGAATTTCTACTGATGGCTGATTGTCTACTGCTGTAGAAAATACCTGAGATTTCTTTGTAGGAATTGTTGTGTTTGCATCAATTAATTTTGTGAAAACATTCCCCATTGTTTCAATACCTAATGATAATGGTGTAACGTCTAATAATAATACATCTTTAACATCTCCAGATAAAACTCCACCTTGTATTGCAGCTCCTAAAGCAACAACTTCGTCAGGGTTTACTCCTTTACTTGGCGATTTTTTGAAAAATTTCTCAACAGCTTCTTGTACAGCAGGTATTCTTGTAGAACCACCAACTAAAACAACTTCATCAATATCAGAGATTGTTAAATCAGCATTTTTTAATGCTTTCTGACACGGTGCAATTGTTCTTTTTACTAAATCGTCAATTAAAGCTTCAAATTTAGATCTTGTCATTGTTCTTACCAAGTGTTTTGGTCCGCTAGCGGTAGCCGTAATATATGGTAAGTTAATTTCTGTTGATGTAGTGCTCGATAATTCAATCTTCGCTTTTTCAGCAGCTTCTTTTAAACGTTGTAAAGACATTGGATCTTTACGTAAATCCATTCCTTCTTCAGCATTAAACTCTTCTGCTAACCAGTTGATTATTTTTTCGTCAATATCATCACCACCTAAATGCGTATCTCCATCTGTAGCTAATACTTCAAAAACTCCATCTCCTAATTCTAAGATAGAAACATCATGTGTTCCACCACCAAAATCAAAAACTACAATTTTCTTATCGTCATGAGACTTGTCTAAACCGTACGCTAATGCAGCAGCAGTTGGCTCATTTATAATTCTTTTTACTTGTAAACCTGCAATTTCACCAGCTTCTTTTGTAGCTTGACGTTGTGCATCGTTAAAATATGCTGGTACCGTAATTACTGCTTCCGTAACATCAGTTCCTAAATAGTCTTCAGCAGTTTTCTTCATTTTCTGTAACACCATTGCAGAAATTTCTTGAGGCGTGTATAAACGACCATCAATATCTACTCTTGGCGTATCATTATCTCCTTTTACTACTTTATAAGGAACTCTTCCTGCTTCTTTAGAAGAATCAGAAAATTTATTTCCCATAAAACGTTTAATAGAATACACTGTCTTTGTTGGGTTTGTTACAGCTTGTCTTTTAGCTGGATCACCAACTTTACGCTCTCCTCCTTCAATAAAGGCAACAATAGATGGTGTCGTTCTTTTTCCTTCTGAATTAGGAATTACAACTGGTTCATTACCTTCCATTACAGAAACACAAGAATTTGTTGTTCCTAAATCAATTCCGATTATTTTACTCATAATATTTATTTTAATATAATTTAATTCAATTTTACAATGACCAATAGTCAAACTGTGTGCCAACCCCTTATTTTAAGAAAAATGTCAGTTTAATTATTTTTTATGAAATAAACAGGTGACATCTTGACACAAAATACAGTTAAATTATCAATTCTCAAGAGTCATTGAACTCCTGAAATCTATTCATAATTCTAAAGATGACAAGTTATTACATGCTTGTAATCACTCAGATAAATCGATTACTACTTTGAGAACAAACCTAAAGAAGCTCTTAAAACTCGTGGCTCTGAAATTGGTGTCTTTTAGTTTAAAAAAACATATTGATATTAGTTTCTATTTATTCGTAACTTGTAGTCTCTAAATTTCTACAAGTGAAAATAAATTTATTAATTAACAGAAAATCATATACAGTTCAAGTAACAAAAGACATGCCATTGCTGTGGGTAATTAGAGATATTGTAGGCTTAACTGGTACCAAATTTGGTTGTGGTGTTAGCCAATGTGGTGCGTGTTCTGTGCTCATTAATGGAAAACTGACAAAGTCTTGCAGCATTCCTGTTATCGATGCAATTGAAAAAGAAATTTTCACCATCGAAGGAACTTCAGAAAATTTAGAAATCTTACGACAAACTTGGTCTGAGGGAAATGTGCCACAATGTGGATACTGTCAATCTGGACAATTAATTGCTGCCACTTCACTACTCGATGCTATAGAAAAACCAACAGATAAAGATATTGATGACGTGATGAGTGCAAATATTTGCAGGTGTGGTACCTACACCAGAATTAAAAAAGCAATTCACAAAGCGGTTGCACTTAAAAATGAAAAGTTATGAGCAAAATTCAAAAAATAGACCGCAGAGATTTTGTAAAGTTATTCGGTTTAGCTTCTGGAGGCATCATTTTAGGTTGTACGGTATCTTCAGACCAAAAAGATTTTATTCCTTATGGAAGTATAGAAGCTTTTAAACCAAACTTATTTGTCCATCTACAAAAAAATGGAAACGTTACTTTAATGGCATCCCGATCTGAAATGGGACAAGGAATTAGAACTTCTTTGGCTTCTGCTATTGCAGATGAATTGGAAGCCGATTGGAAATATATTTCTGTAAAACAGGCAATTGGTCATGAAAAATACGGAAACCAAAATACCGATGGTTCTAGAAGTGTAAGAACCAAATTAGAACCGATGCGTAAAATGGGCGCAACTGTAAAAATGATGTTAATTACTGCTGCTGCAAAAAAATGGAATGTTCCCGAAGCAGACTGTAACGCTGAGAATCATTTTGTAATTAATAAAAAAACAAGTGAAACTATTTTCTATGGAGATTTAGTAAAAGAAGCTTCTAAGGTGAAAATCCCTAAAGAAAGGACAATCAAACTAAAAAAAGTGGAAGATTTTAAATTTATCGGAAAAACCTTAAAAAGTGTCGATTTAAAAGATTTCACACACGGAACAGCTACTTACGGAATTGATGTTCGAATTCCGAATATGAAATTTGCCGCCATTGCAAGATCTCCTGTCACTTTTGGTTCTGTAAAAAGTTTTACAAAAAACAAAGCAGAAAAAGTTGCTGGCGTAGAAGAAATCTTTGAACTCCCAAGATTGGTTCCGCCAACAGGAAAATTCTTCGGAATGTTAGGTGGAATTGCAGTAATTGCCAACAATACGTGGTCTGCGTTTCAAGGAAAATTAAACCTAGATATTGAGTGGAACAATGGTGCAAACGAATCTTTTGATTCTAACGCATTCAAAAAAACACTTACTGATCGCGTTCACAAAACAGGAAAATTGGTTCCTGGAGCTCGCGGAAATGTAACCGCTGCTTTTGAAGTGGCTACAAAAACAATAGAAGCAACTTATCACATTCCGTTTTTAGTGCATGCACCCATGGAAGTACCCAATGCAACTGCCTGGTTTCAAGGAAATAAAATTGAAGTTTGGGCACCTGTGCAAGATCCACAAACGGTTCGGAGTGAACTGGCACATTTCTTTGAAATTCCCGTAAAAAATATTACTGTAAACGTTACTTTTTTAGGTGGCGGATTTGGTCGGAAATCAAAATCTGATTTTGTGGTAGAAGCTGTTGCTATTTCTAAAAAAATAAATGCGCCTGTGCAAGTTGTTTGGACGCGTGAAGATGATGTACAACATAGTTTTTATCACGCTACAAGTGCACAATATTTAAAAGGTGGCATAGACCAAAACGGAAAGGTAACCGGTTGGTTGCAGCGTGTTGGTTTCCCTTCGATTGTATCTTCTTTTAAACCATTATCTGACTATGCATCTGGTTTTGAATTGAACCAAGGTTTTACAAACAATCCGTATGCTTTAGAAAACTTTAGACTCGAAAGTGTAAAAGCAGAGGCCAATTTAAGAATTGGTTGGATGCGCTCTGTAGTTCATATTCACAGTGGTTTTGGTCTCAATTCTTTTGTGGATGAATTGGCATTTGCAGCACAAAAAGATCCAGTACAATTTCATTTAGATTTGCTCGGAAAAGATAGAATTATTGAAGGAAAATCGAAATTTCCTTTCAATTCTAAACGCTTTAAAAATGTTTTAAACACCACTGCTAAAATGGCAAATTGGGGAGCACAAATACCAAAAAATCATGGGTTTGGTGTTGCCATTCATTATAGTTTTTATAGTTATGTTGCTACTATTGTTGAAGTTTCTGTGATTGACAAAAAAGTGAAAGTTGAAAATATTTGGACCACCATAGATTGTGGTTTGGCTTTAAATAAAGATAATATTAAAAACCAATTGGAAGGTGCTGCTATTTTTGGAATGTCCCTTGCCTTGTATGGTAAAATTTCTGCAAAGAAAGGTGCTGTAGAACAAAACAATTTCTTCGATTATCAAATGACACGGATGCAAGACGCTCCAAACATTCATATTCATATTATGGATGCAATGCATGAACCTCCAACCGGTGTTGGCGAACCTGGCGTTCCAGTAATTGCACCTGCAATTTGTAACGCTATTTTTAATGCCACAGGAGAACGAGTGCGCAGTTTACCTCTAGTGGATTTGGGAATGGTTTAAATTATATTACGATAAATTAAAACCAACTATGACCATAAAAATTTTTGAGAATCGTCTATTCGTCTGCACCAAACAACATATCATAAATGCCATTCAATTTCAAGGTAGTGATTTTAGAATGTAAGTCCAAGACTCAAACTAATAAAACAAAAAATCCAAGACAATGTCTTGGATTTCCGATATGCTTTAAAACCTTATTATGTATTTCTCTAAAATTTATACTCTCCCAAAGGTTTCGGAAACTTCTCTGGATTTGCGGCTAAATGATATCGAGGATCATCAATCCCTTCTTCAATAACACCCTCAAAAATAGGAGAAGCCTTGTACAATAAAACTTTACAATCTTCACTTAAATGTTTTAGCGTAACTTTTTTACCAGCAGCTTGGTATTTTTCTACCAACGCATAAATTGCTTCGATAGCAGAATGGTCTGAAACCCGAGCTTCTACAAAGTCAATTTCAATATTTTCTGGATCTGTTTTAATCTCAAACTTGTCGTTAAAATCAGTAATACTTCCGAAGAAAAGTGGACCCCAAATTTCGTAAATTTTTGTTCCGTCTTCTTTAAAACGTTTTCTAGCTCTAATTTTCTTTGCACTTGTCCAAGCAAAAGACAAGGCAGAAATAATAACCCCTACAAATACAGCAATTGCCAAATCAAAGAAAACAGTCACTGCAGAAACAATAATTAATACAAAAGCATCTGACATTGGTATTTTCTTTAAAATTCTAAAACTGGACCAAGCAAATGTTTCGATAACCATCATAAACATAACCCCAACCAGTGCTGCAATAGGAACTTGCTCAATATATCTATCGGCAAATAAAATAAATGTAAGTAGCGTTAATGCCATCATTACGCCAGACAAACGACCACGTCCGCCAGCATTAATATTTATAACCGTTTGCCCAATCATACCACAACCACCAGTTCCACCAAATGCACCACTTAGTATATTCCCTGCTCCTTGGGCAACACATTCTTTGTTTCCATTTCCTCTCGTTTCAGTCAATTCATCTACCAAGTTCATCGTCATTAAGGTTTCTATTAAACCAACCGATGCTGCTAAAAAGGCGTAAGGTGCAATAAACTTTAAGGTATCTAAATTAAAAGGAAGGTTGCTCCATAACTCCAGGACATTTAAATTCTTAGAAAGTTCAGCGATTCCGTTTAAACCTGCTCCACCACCATCTCTAATAAAATCTCCAACATTAATGGCACTTAAACCACTAAAAATTGAAATTAAGGTAACAATTAAAATGGCTGTTAATGCCGCTGGTATCTTGGTTGTAATTTTAGGTAAACCCCAAACAATTAACATCGTTAATAGCACCAAACCAATCATGACGTATAGAGTTTCTCCCTGCATCGCAGATTTTACAACCCCACTATCATTTACTGAATAAAACCCTTCTTCTGAGGCATTGTAAAGAACTTTTTTTGTTTTTACATCAAAAACTTGACCATCAGATAACAAAAAAACTTCTTTATTGGTACTACTATTTATTACGGAATTCCCATCAATAGAAAATAATACTGTATCAGAAGCTAAATCCTTTACTTGGTTATCAGATATCTTGTAAACCAACTCCTTCGATTCGGTTTTTCGCATATTTTGTCCGAAGAAATCTTTTTTATTTTCTTTAAACATACCCAATTGTGCCATAAAAATAACAATGGCTAATCCGTTTACAAATCCCATCATTACTGGATGTGGAATTAAACGCACAAATTTACCTAGTTTAAAGACGC
The DNA here is from genome assembly GCA_051277175.1 of Polaribacter sp. GTDB lineage: Bacteria > Bacteroidota > Bacteroidia > Flavobacteriales > Flavobacteriaceae > Polaribacter. The sequence continues at coordinate 1,405 of JBNMOF010000092.1, read as the reverse complement.
CCGCAAACACTTGAATAATTCCCATTAAAACTACAGCAGCTAGTAAATAAAAGTACCCCATATTTTCAACAGGATTGTCAAATAATAGACCTTTTGCGTGTCCTTCTTGTATCATGTGCACAAAAATAACTGCAACCGCTCCTGCTGCGCCAGAAATTAAACCTGGTCTTCCTCCAAAAACAGCTGAAATAATTCCCACTACAAAAGCACCAAATAAAGCTACTATTGGACTAATTTGTGCCACAAACGCAAAAGCAACAACTTCTGGAATCATTGCCAGTGAAACAGTTATTCCTGCAAGGACATCATCTTTTGCATTCGGTAATATTTTTTTTATAAATTCAGTCATTTTTTTGTACTCTTTTAGAAGTCGGCAAAGATAGAATGTTTTTTGAGAATATCACATTTTCAAGTACCTATCATAAACCAATTCTATATTTTTGTATGAGTTTTGCAATGCTTTCTTGACTGCTTCTTCATTTTTGAATAACACCTGAGTAATTCCTTCTTCTAGTTGCGGAATTAATTCTCCCTGATAATCAGAAGTCATTAAAAACCAAAAGGTTTCTTTTAACTTTAAACCGTTTTGAAAATAGACGTGATAAGTAGTTAATAAAGGTTTAATCAGTTTTAAATTAAAAATACCACACTCCTCTTCTACTTCTCTAATTGCTGTTTCTTCGATAGTTTCACCTTCTTCAATTCTACCTTTTGGTAAATCCCATTTCTTCGATCTATAAATAAATAATATTTCTTTTTTAGTATTTAAAACCAAACCACCAGCAGCAGAAACTGTATGAAAAGTATTTAGAAAAGAGTGCCAATCCAACTCTAAATCTGGAGTATACAGGTTAATCCCTTTGATTTTTTTATTTTTAAGTTTGTGAATAATTTCTTCTGTGACGTAGTTTTTAAGAAAGTAAACAGGATAGTTATTCTCTTTTTTTTGCGAAGATGTTATAATAATTGGTTTATCATTTACAAAAACTGTATACATTTGCAGTATGATTTTAAACAAAGATACGGCAAAAAAAACAGCTGAGCTTTTACTAAAGGTAAAAGCAATTAAGCTAAACCCTAATGAGCCTTTTAATTGGGCATCAGGTTGGAAATCACCAATTTATTGCGATAATAGAGTCACACTTTCCTATCCACCAGTTCGTGTGTTCTTAAAGCAAGAAATTGCAAAAATAGTAGAAAAAGAATATGGTAAACCAGATGTTATTGCTGGCGTTGCCACCGGTGCAATTGCCATTGGTATATTAGTAGCCCAAGAACTGGGTGTTCCTTTTGTATATGTGAGACCAGAACCTAAAAAACATGGTAGACAGAACCAAATTGAAGGGCATTTAGAAAGTGGACAAAATGTAGTGGTTATAGAAGACTTAATTAGTACAGGTAACAG
>JBNMOF010000091.1:0-7886 GCA_051277175.1 Polaribacter sp. | reverse complement strand
TGATGTAGATAAAGTCATGACTAGATTAAAAAATAGCAAAGAAGGGTTTATTTTAATTACAGATAAAAGCTCGCCAGACTCGATACGTTTTCACATGAAAATGAGTAAAAAAGCGTTTAAAAAAGCGGTAGGTAATTTATACAAACAAAAACTAATTATTATTGCTGAAGATAGAATTGAGTTGGTGAAATAGTGTGTTTTTTAAGTTTAAACTTGAGAAATATCAGCTGTTTCAACGGGTATGAAATAAGTTTATTTTAAATTAATATTTAAAATTTCTCAATCTTTTTTTTAAACGCAATATTAAGTGCGCTTTTACGCTAAAGTAGAAATCAGATTTCTGAATAAAATTATTTTAATTTCACTTAATTATTGTCCACATAAACGTATAATATTTTCATAAAAAATATCTGCATTTGGATCAGACGGATCCATTTTTCCATATCCAATTTTATAGTATTTTACGGCTTTTTTAATGTTTTTGCCTTCTTCATAATATCGTCCAATATAATAATCGCCTAATGGAGAAGAGGGGAAACGTTTTACAATCATTTCGCCAAATTCTCGCAAATAATCACCATTTTCTTTGTCAATAATTATTTTCTCAACAACATAAATATCTTCCTTTCTAATTTTTAGGCTGCTCCCAAAAAGGAATTCAATTTCTATATATTTGTTTTCTAAATAATCAATGGCATCTCTTGGAGCTAAGTCTTCTACATTGTTCTTAAATTCTTCATTGGAAATCCCAGAATAAATTTCAAAAATTTTATTGATTGCTCTGGGTATCGCTTCTCCCATTGCAGAGGTGTCACTAGAAGTCTTTAACTTGTCATTTATAATATTAAAGTTATTGAGTTCTAGGGATGATAAGTTTGTCTGTAACGCTCTTATCTTAGCTTGCTTTTGGGTTGAGAATGAAGTCGAGTTGTTGGTGTACAAATAAAAGGTATTGTCTTCTTTTGTGAATTTTTTTAAATCATAGGACTGGATCTCTTGTATCACAAAATTAGAAAAGTTTGGATTTATGCAGATATAAGAGTTTATAAAAGGTTTTGATTCTTCTAAAAAATGACTAATTAAATTTGCAGAAGTTCCTTCACCAATAATAGAAATAAAAGGTGAGGTCTTGTAGTTGCTCTCTATTTCAAAAAACACTTCATTTTTTATAAATTGATAGAACATTTCATTAGACGAAGTTAAGCTGCCATTTTTTATGTCAAAATAGGTGTCTTCTTTTTTAGTTTCTGCCATGTTTACTCCAACAATAATCTGTTTTGGAGCTTTGTCTTTTGCCGCAAATAAAACAGAATTACCAACATAAGCGTCAAATAAGTATCCCGCATCTAAAACAATTGCTAAAGGATAATTTTTTTCTTCTTTTTCGTCATAACCTTCTGGTATGTATATTTTTATTTCTCGATCTACTTCTAAATACTCAGATGCAATTGTTTTTTTGATTATTTTTTGTGAAAAAAGACAAAGTGAAAAAAATAATAAGAATAGTTGGGGTGATTTCTTAATCATCATTTAGAATGTTTATTTTTGTGAGAATAATGTTTTGTTCTCATTTAGAACGTACAAAATACAATAATATGATACAACCGAAGTGGAAAACTGTCAAAGAGTATGAAGATATTACTTACAAAAAGTGCAATGGTGTTGCTAGAATAGCGTTTAATAGGCCTGATGTTAGAAATGCATTTCGTCCAAAAACAACAAAAGAATTATACGAAGCCTTTTATGATGCGGGTGAAGATGTTAATATAGGTGTTGTTATGCTTTCTGCGGAAGGACCAAGTACAAAGGATGGTGTGTATTCTTTTTGTTCTGGAGGTGATCAAAAAGCACGAGGACATCAAGGTTATGTTGGTGACGACGGGTATCACAGACTAAATATTTTAGAAGTGCAACGTTTAATTCGTTTTATGCCTAAGGCAGTTATTGCGGTGGTTCCGGGTTGGGCAGTTGGTGGAGGACATAGTTTACATGTTGTATGCGATTTAACTTTAGCATCTAAAGAGTACGCTATTTTCAAGCAAACGGATGCAGATGTAACTTCTTTTGATGGCGGTTATGGTTCTGCGTATTTGGCAAAAATGGTAGGACAGAAAAGAGCAAGAGAAATTTTCTTTTTGGGAAGAAATTATTCGGCTCAAGAAGCTTATGATATGGGAATGGTAAATGCAGTCATTCCGCATGATGAATTAGAGAGTACCGCCTATGAATGGGCACAGGAAATTTTAGAAAAATCTCCAACATCTATAAGAATGTTAAAATTTGCCATGAATTTAACAGATGATGGTATGGTTGGTCAGCAAGTTTTTGCTGGTGAGGCAACTCGTTTGGCGTACATGACAGATGAAGCTAAAGAAGGAAGAGATGCCTTTCTTGAAAAAAGAAAGCCTAATTTTCCAAAAAAATGGATTCCGTAGGTAGCTAGTAGTCTCTCTTTTTAAGGAGGCATCTTCTCTTGTTAAATTATTTAATCATATAAACTCGGAATCTTTACAAATGAAATCACAAATAGTAACATTTTTAATAAAATGTCCAGATCAAAAAGGATTGGTAGCAACAATTACCAGTTTTTTTTATGAAAAAGGATTCAATATTTTAAGTTCTCAGCAATACGTAAACGCTATTGAAGATACTTATTTTATGAGAATTCGTTTAAATGCTACTGGCACCATTATTTCTAAAACAGAATTAGAAAAGGATTTTTTAAAACTATCGAAACCTTTATGCCTTGATTGGTCTGTAAATTATGGTGACAAAAGACAAAATGTTGCCATTATGGTTTCACACACAAGTCATAATTTATATGACCTGTTAGAAAGACAAAAAGAAGGGTTGTTGGATTGTAATATTACATTGATTGTTAGTAATCACGATACATTAAGGCCTATTGCAGAAATGTTTAAAGTGCCATATCATTATTTGCCAGTAACAAAAGACACAAAATTATTACAAGAAGCGGCAGTAATTCAATTATTAGATGCCAATAAGGTCGATTTAGTTGTAATGGCAAGATATATGCAAATTCTGTCTTCGGATTTTATAAAGCATTATCCAGAGCGAATTATTAATATACATCATTCTTTTTTACCTGCTTTTCAAGGAGCTAATCCTTATAAGAAAGCTTATGAAAGAGGTGTGAAATTAATTGGAGCAACGGCTCATTATGCAACAGAAGATTTAGATGAAGGCCCAATTATAGAGCAAGATGTTGAAAGGGTTACACATGAAAGTACGCCAACAACTTTAAAAAGGATTGGGGCAGACATAGAAAGATTGGTTTTGGCAAGAGCTGTTAAAAACCATTTAAACAATCAAATTATTGTTTCTGGAAATAGGGCAATTGTTTTTCCAGAAGCAGGAGAATAGAGGCTCTTTTTAATTTTTTGAAAAGAAATAATATTCACATTGAGTTCGTATATACACACAACATTTTCCAAAAAAATGCAATGTTTGCAATAAAAAAGGATGGTTGAGAGGACATTTATTTATGAAAATAATCTGTATTGGGCGCAATTACGCGAAGCACATCGAAGAATTAGCAAATGAAAGGCCAGAAAATCCTATTATTTTTCTAAAACCAGACTCTGCAATTCTACCAAGAAAGAACCCTTTTTTTATTCCTCCTTTTTCTGATGACGTACATTACGAAGTAGAGGTTTTGGTGAAAATAAATAAAGTTGGTAAGCATATAGATGCCAAATTTGCGCATAAATATTATGATGAAATTGGTTTAGGTATTGATTTTACCGCAAGAGATGTGCAAGCAAAGTGTAAAGAAAAAGGATTGCCTTGGGAGAAGGCAAAAGCATTTGATGGAAGTGCTGTTATTGGCGAATTTTACCCGAAAGAACAATTCGATTTGGAAAATTTGAAATTTCAACTGTATAAGAACGATGCACTTGTTCAAGACGGAAATACCAATGCAATGTTATGGAAAACAGATGCACTAATTTCCTATGTTTCTCAATATTTTACCTTGAAAAAGGGAGACATTATTTTTACAGGAACACCAGCCGGAGTTGGTAAAGTTGTTGAAAATGACATGTTAAAAGGAATTATCGAAGGCAAAGAGGCTTTTAATATTCGAGTTAAATAAAAATTAGTGGCAAAGTAGTATCGTGGCAAAGTAAAACTTTGCAACTTTTTTTGCTTTGTGACTTCGTAACCAGACATAAATGAACGCAGAAATAATAACGATTGGAGACGAAATTCTAATTGGTCAAATTGTAGATACAAATTCTCAATGGATTGGGAAACAGTTAAATAAAATTGGAGTTTCAGTATATCAAATAACTTCTATTCAAGACGAAAAACAACACATATTAAACGCATTTAAAGAAGCGCAAGAAAGAGTAGATATTGTAATTATTACGGGTGGTTTAGGACCCACAAAAGACGATATTACAAAAAAAACAATTGCAGAATTTTTTAATGATTCGAAGATGGTCGCATACCCTGAAGTGCTAGAGCACATTCAAAAATTGTTTAAAAAGATAAATGTACCATTTCAAGAAATTCAACGCACGCAGGCGCAATTGCCCTCAAAAGCAACTTTATTAATGAATACTTTTGGAACCGCTCCAGGAATGTGGTTTTATGAGAATGAAACGGTCTATGTCTCACTTCCAGGAGTACCTTATGAAATGAAGGGCTTAATGACCAATCAGGTTTTGCCAAGAATTCAGCAACAATTTAAGTTGCCTTTTATCATCCATAAGACAATTATGACGTATGGCCAAGGAGAAAGTATGATTGCAGTAAAGATTGAAGATATAGAAAATAATTTACCTACGTATATCAAACTTGCCTATTTGCCGTCATTTGGGAGAGTTCGATTACGTTTATCAGCAAAAGGAGAAAACAAACAAATTATTGAAAAAGAGTTAGATAAGCAGGTTGCGGCTATTTATCAGAGAATACCAGAAATTATTACGGGTTTAGATGATGACAGCTCTTTAGAAAAAAGAGTGGGAGTGTTGCTAAAGAAAAGTAACAAGACAATTGCTACAGCAGAAAGCTTAACAGGAGGTAAAATTGCAGCTACTTTAGTCGCAATTGAAGGATCATCGGCTTATTACAAAGGAAGTGTTGTAACATACTCGGAAGAAACGAAAATTAATCTATTAGGTGTTTCAGCAGAAACCATTAAAAAACATACAGTTGTAAGTAAAGAAGTCGCCTTAGAAATGGCAAAAGGAGTCAAAGAAAAATTGCACACAGACTATGCAATTGCAGTCACAGGAAATGCAGGTCCTACAGCAGATAATAATGATAAAAGTTTGGGCACTGTATACATTGCTTTTGTTTCAGATGAAAAGGAATTGGTGCAAGAATTTAATTTTGGGCAACCAAGAGAAAAGGTAATTAATAGGACGGTAAGTAAATCCTTAGAAATTTTACAAAAAGAAATTCTTTAAAAATTTACAAAATTGTTTTGTTTAGAATTAGAATTATATGTAAATTTGCACCTCGTTTAGAGATAACACTATAAATACTGTCGAAAAGATGTCTAGAGTTTGTGAATTAACAGGAAAAAAAGCAATGGTTGGGAACAATGTTTCTCATGCAATGAATAGAACCAAAAGGAAGTTTGACGCTAATTTAATGAACAAGCGTTTTTACATTCCAGAAGAAGATAAATGGATTACTTTAAAAGTATCTGCATCTGCTTTAAAAAATATTAACAAGAAAGGAATTTCTGCAGTTATAAAGGAAGCGAGAGCTAACGGGTTTTTAACTAAATAAGCTCCAGCAGATTAAAATTATACACAGATGGCAAAAAAAGGAAATAGAGTTCAAGTAATATTAGAATGCACAGAGCATAAAGCAACTGGTAAACCAGGAACTTCTAGGTACATTACAACAAAGAACAAGAAAAACAGTCCTGATAGAATGGAAATTAAAAAATTCAATTCTATTTTAAATAAAATGACTGTTCACAAAGAAATTAAATAATTAAAATATCTAGAACTCAGAACAGAGCATATAGATCTAAAACATTTAGACAATGGCAAAAAAAACAGTAGCATCGTTACAAACAGCTTCAAAGAGATTATGTAAAGCTATAAAAATGGTAAGATCACCAAAAACAGGAGCTTACACGTTTGTAGAATCAATCATGCAACCAGAAAAAGTAGATGGCTTTTTAGCTAAAAAGTAATATTTACGATATAAAATATTTAAACTACTTTCTAATTATAGAAAGTAGTTTTTTTTGTGCCCTATTATTCCGTACTTTTGAGTGTGACCTTAAGGTTGCGCTTTACTGTATATCTTTTTCTTTCTATCTTCCTGTAAAAGCAAGAATATCGACATAAAAAGGATGCCATTTCAATCGCTAACACAAGATTTATAAGTTAAAATTTGACCCAACCTAGCAAATAGTATGTTTTTGAGCGTACTTTTTGTATTGTATAAAAGATAAAAATGAGTTTATTTAAAAAAATTTTTTCAAAAGAAAAAAAGGAAACCTTAGACAAAGGGTTAGAAAAAACAAAAACTAATTTTTTTGATAAATTATCTAAAGCTGTTGTAGGAAAATCTATAGTAGATGAAGCTGTTCTCGATAATTTAGAAGAGATTTTAGTTGCATCTGATGTTGGTGTAAATACCACTTTGAAAATAATCAAAAGAATAGAAGCTAGAGTCGCTAAAGATAAATATGTGGGTACAGATGCCTTAAATATTATTCTTAGAGAAGAAATAGCAAGTTTATTGTCTGAAACAAATCTTGGTAATGAAACCGAATTCACAATTCCTGTAGATAAGAAACCTTATGTAATTATGGTTGTTGGAGTGAATGGAGTTGGTAAAACTACAACAATAGGCAAGTTGGCTAGCCAGTTTAAAAAACAAGGATTAAAAGTTGTTTTAGGAGCGGCAGATACATTTAGAGCAGCAGCAATAGATCAATTACAAGTTTGGGCAGACAGAACAGATGTGCCAATTATACGTCAAGAAATGGGCTCAGATCCTGCTTCCGTTGCATTTGATACCTTGAGCGCTGCAGTAAAACAAAATGCTGACGTTGTAATTATAGATACCGCCGGTCGTTTACATAATAAAGTCAATTTAATGAATGAGTTGACAAAGATTAAGCGCGTAATGCAAAAAGTAATTGTAGCTGCACCGCATGAAGTTTTATTAGTGCTAGACGGCTCTACAGGTCAGAATGCATTTGAACAAGCAAAACAATTCACACTAGCAACAGAGGTGACTTCTTTGGCAGTTACTAAATTAGATGGCACTGCTAAAGGTGGCGTTGTAATTGGTATTTCAGATCAATTTAAAATTCCTGTAAAATATATTGGAGTAGGAGAAGGTATTGAGGATTTACAAGTCTTTAATAAACATGAGTTTGTTGATTCTTTTTTTAAGTAAAATAGTGTAAAATTTAATTAAAAAAACTCCTTTTTCAGGAGTTTTTTTTTGCTTTAGAATGAAGGTTTAGCCAGTGGCTTCAGGAACGATATATCTTATCTAACTAGCCAACAAAGGTATTTAATGGAGGCGTTTTATGAAACAAATATAATGAGGACTAGATTTTGTGTTTTTGAATAGACTTTTTTTAGATATTAATTTTTTGTATCATCATTTATATAAAACCGTATCTTTATTGCTAGCCTCTGTTATTATGAAAAAACTTTTAGTATTTATTATTTCAATCTCCTTTCTTATCAGCTGTCAGAAAAATAGAGAAAAACAACCTACAGTTATTTTTAAAAAGTATGATGAAACGATTGCTTTAAAAAAGCAAGAAAATCATAAAAGTAACAGAATGCGTTTTAAATTGTTTCAATCTAAACATTTAGATATGAATACTGTTTTTAAACCTTTTGAAAATGATTTGGCATATTTTTCAGAGGAGA
>JBNMOF010000090.1:0-7909 GCA_051277175.1 Polaribacter sp. | reverse complement strand
TAGGACAAATACTACTTAGTTCATCTCTGTTATAATTAATTTTTAATAGTTAACTGGTTAAAGATTTAATTTTTCGATTTCTTATAAACAAAAAATTAATCAATTTTAAAACAACTTAAGAATTCTTTTCTTTTCTAATAGAGTGGCAAGTAACAAAAAAATTGTTGCTCCTCAAAAAAAAATCAATCTAATTTCTGTAAAAATAATGTATTTTTTTAAAGTTCGGTATTTATAACATGTAAATTATTTTTCACTGATTTCTCCTCTTAAAGATTTCTGAAAATAATCTTTAAAGTTTTCATCGGTTAAGTCTTCACTTAATAAATACATTAACTTTGCTACTGCAGACTCTGTTGTAATATCAATCCCACCAATTACACCAATTGCCTTTAAGCCCACACTTGTGTCATAATGACCTAAAATTACGCTACCTCCGTAACATTGCGTGACATTTATTATTTTTATCCCATTTTGTATGGCATTGTTTATCAAGTTTAAAAACCATGGTTTATTGGGTGCATTTCCAGAACCGTAGGTTTCTAACACGACTCCTTTTAAATTACGGATATTTAAAATTGCTTCAACAACTGTTTCCGTTATTCCTGGGAACAATTTTAATATGACCACATCTGTAATTAACTTTTTTCTAATGATTAGTTTCTTATCATTAAATACCGGTTTTGATAGCAGGTGTTCATTAAAATTAAGATGCACACCACTTTCTGCCAAAGCAGGATAATTCATAGAGGCAAACGCTTCAAATTGTTCTGAACTTATTTTTGTTGTTCTATTCGCTCGGTACAATTTATATTCAAAATACAAACAAACTTCAGAAATTATTGTTTGATTATTTTTTCTTGATGCTGCAATTTCTATCGATGTAATCAGGTTTTCTTTCGCATCAGTTCTTAAATCTCCTATGGGTAATTGAGAACCTGTAAAAATGATAGGTTTTTGCAAGTTTTCTATCATGAAGCTAATTGCAGAAGACGTATACGACATGGTATCAGATCCTGTTAAAATTACAAAACCATCAAATTTATCGTAATTAGCTTCAATAATTTCAAGAATAGCTATATAATAGTGTGTATTCATGTTTGATGAATCTATGGGATCCTCAAAAGAAATACTTTCTATGTCGCAGTCTAATTGCTCTAATTCTGGAATTTTAGCTATAATCTGACTAAAATCAAACACTTTTAAAGCATTTGTTTTGTAGTCTTTTATCATACCAATTGTACCGCCAGTGTATACAATAAGAATCTTTGGTTTGTTTGCCATTTTGTCATTTTTATACTCCAAATTATAAATTGGAATACTTTATGCTGTAAATTTATTAAACAAATAATGATATATAATTTTTAAAACGATATAAATTATGATAGGATTTTATATTTTAATTGGTGCAATCTCTCTGCTAAGCTGGCTTATTAGTAATAAACTAAAAAGTAAGTTTAAAAAATATGCTCAAGTTGAACTTAGAAATGGAATGACTGGTGCAGAAATTGCAGAAAAAATGCTTGCAGACAACGGTATTTTTGATGTAAAAGTAATTTCTACTCCCGGTAGATTAACAGATCATTACAATCCGAAAGACAAGACTGTAAATCTAAGTGAGTCCGTTTACAATCAAAGAAATACGGCTTCCGCTGCAGTTGCTGCGCATGAAGTTGGGCATGCTGTTCAACATGCAAAAGCCTATAGTTATTTAACAATGCGCTCTCAATTAGTGCCAATCGTTAGTATTACTTCTAAATACTCTCAATGGTTGGTTATTGGAGGTTTAATTCTAGGTGCTGCTTCTGGTGCATCAGGGTTTGGGTTTTACATTGCCGTAACGGGTCTAATTTTTATGGGCTTTGCGACACTTTTTAGCTTTATAACATTGCCTGTAGAATATGACGCAAGTAACAGAGCTTTGGCTTGGTTAAAAAGCAAGAATATGGTTTCACAACAGGAGCTAGCTGGCGCTAAAGATGCGCTTAAATGGGCTGCAAGAACCTATTTAGTTGCTGCACTTGGTTCTCTAGCGATGCTTTTATATTGGGGAATGAGTATTTTAGGAGGTAGAGACTAAACTTCTAAAACTTTATAGAATTTTCACATCTCTTAAATCTATTTTAAAAGCTTCGATTTTTCGAGGCTTTTTTATTTAACCGATCGCTTTAAAAGATTATTGAAGAATTGGTTGAAACTTTCATTTTTAAAATCTGTGAGTTCTACATGTTTTGTTGCGATAAGTCTGAGAAATATTTACACAATGCCTAAAAGTGCAGAGGAATTTTTAGATCAGATTAGAAAAACATAGCAGAAAGCAGAAAATAGCTTCAAAAAAAAACCTTTCTGATTTCTCAAAAAGGTTTCTTTTATAATAGTATGCTTCTAAAAGTCTAAGTAACTAAGAATCTTATACTTTGAAATTTTAATCATTCAGTTTTAAAACAGCCATAAATGCTTCTTGAGGAATTTCTACATTTCCAACTTGACGCATTCTTTTCTTACCTTTTTTCTGCTTTTCTAACAGTTTACGTTTTCTAGAAATATCTCCACCATAACATTTTGCTGTTACATCTTTACGCAATGCTTTGGTAGTTTCACGGGCAATAATTTTTGCTCCAATTGCTGCCTGAATAGGAATATCGAACTGTTGTCTTGGTAATAATTCTTTTAATTTTTCTACAATTCTCTTCCCAATTGAATACGCATTATCGGCATGTAAAAGCGCTGACAGCGCATCTACTGGTGCACCATTTAACAATAAATCTACTCGAACCAATTTAGATTCTCGCATACCAATTGGCGAATAATCAAAAGAGGCATATCCTTTAGAAACTGTTTTTAGACGATCATAAAAATCGAACACAATTTCTGCCAAAGGCATATCAAAGGTTAATTCTACTCTTTCTGTGGTTAAATAGGTTTGATTGGTAATTTCTCCACGTTTTTCGATACACAAACTCATTACTTGCCCCACAAAATCTGCCTTTGTAATAATACTCGCTTTAATAAAAGGTTCTTCTACTCTATCTAACCTTGATGGGTCTGGTAAATCTGTAGGATTGTTTAAAAGTAAGATCTCATTCGGATTTTTCTTTGTGTACGCATGGTAAGATACATTGGGCACCGTGGTAATAACCGTCATATTAAACTCACGCTCTAAACGTTCTTGAATAATTTCCATGTGCAACATTCCTAAAAACCCACATCTAAAACCAAAACCTAAAGCAGCAGAGCTTTCTGGGACAAAGACCAAAGAAGCATCGTTTAATTGCAGTTTTTCCATAGAATAGCGCAACTCTTCATAGTCCTCTGTATCAACAGGGTAAATTCCTGCAAAAACCATTGGCTTTACGTCCTCAAAACCTACAATAGTCTCTTTTGTTGGGTTTACAGCATCTGTTATTGTATCTCCTACTTTTACTTCTTTTGCTGTTTTAATTCCGGTTACTAAATACCCAACATCTCCTGTTTTAACCGATTTTTTAACAACCTGTTCTAATTTTAAAGTACCCACTTCATCGGCAAAATATTCATTATTTGTTGCCACGAATTTGATGCGTTGTCCTTTTTTAATTTCCCCATTAAAAACACGGAAATAGGTTTCAATTCCTCTGTAAGAATTATAAACAGAATCAAAAATTAAGGCCTGTAGTGGTGCATCAGGATCTCCTTTAGGAGCTGGAATTCTAGAAATAATGGCATCTAAAATATTTTCTACTCCGAAACCAGTTTTTCCACTTGCATGAATTACGTCTTCAGCTTCACAACCCAATAAGTCTACAATATCATCTGTTACTTCTTCTGGATTTGCGGAAGGTAAATCTACTTTATTTAAGATAGGAATAATCTCTAAATCATTATCTAAAGCTAAGTATAGGTTAGAAATTGTTTGTGCTTGTATACTTTGTGCCGCATCTACAATTAACAAAGCTCCTTCACAAGCTGCAATTGAACGAGAAACTTCATAAGAGAAGTCTACGTGACCTGGCGTATCAATTAAGTTTAAAATGTATTGTTCCCCGTTGTGGGTATAGTCCATTTGAATGGCATGTGATTTTATGGTAATCCCGCGTTCGCGTTCTAAATCCATACTATCTAATAACTGATCTTTCTTCTCACGATCTGTAATAGTGCCTGTAAATTCTAACAATCTATCTGCTAACGTACTTTTACCATGATCAATGTGTGCGATAATGCAAAAGTTTCTAATGTTCTTCATACTTCGTTTTCTAACTGCTTTCAATCAACAAAGATATGCTATTTACAAACCTTGCCAAATAAAAAGAGTACAATGAAATTCATTGTACTCTAATAATAACATATATATGTTTAGACACGCTTTACAACGCGGCTATTTCGACTTTAAACTCTTCCCAATTGATGGTATCCTCACTTGAAGCATCATATCCTTTTAGCAACTCGTTGGCAACAGCGTCTTTTATAAAATCGTTTAGTACTGCACCTCTCAACATTTTTTTAATTTCAAACTTCTTTAATCTACCTTCCTTTTCGGAGTTAAAAAAACGAAGAGCTTCTTCTGGTGAATCAAATTGATTCGTTATTAAAATTCTAATTTTTCTTAAGATACTTTCTTCTGCTATCATATTTTTAATTTGAATTCATCTTATAAGATACCGTTTTATTCTGAAATAAAATTAATTCAGCTTTTTATTCCTTATTTGGTGCTATTCATATCTCTTTTCATAAATTAACTTCTCCTTATTAAATTATAGAAATACCGATATCAATAAATTCTTATGAAAATGTTTAAAACCCAACAAGATTTCATCAAAAAAATACCACTCGTTATTTCTGTGTGTGTTGTAATTCCAATTTCTTTCTTATATGGCTTTAATCCTAATTATATATTTGATATTCAGCTTCAAACAATAGACGAACATAACTTCTTTAAATCGATCATGGGTTTGTATCTAGGTTTTTCCATTCTGTGGGTTTTAGGAATCCTTAAACACAACTATTTAAAAATAGCTATTGTTACTAATGTAGTTTTTATGTTTAGTTTGGTTTTTGGTAGAGTTTTGAGTTTATTTACAGATGGAATCCCTTCTTTTGGTTATCTATATGGGACTTTCGCAGAATTTTTTTTAGGTTGCTACGGAATTTGGGTTCTGACAAATAAAAACACTAATTTTGCACAAATAAAATAATGTACTTTGGTTAAAATAGGCAACATAGAACTACCTGACTTTCCTCTTTTATTAGCGCCCATGGAAGACGTTTCAGATCCTCCATTTAGAGCATTGTGCAAAGAAAATGGTGCAGATGTTGTATATACAGAATTCATTTCTTCTGAAGGTTTAATTCGTGACGCCGCAAAAAGTGTTATGAAACTGGATATTTATGAGAAAGAAAGACCTGTAGGAATTCAAATTTTTGGAGCGAATTTAGAGTCGATGTTAAGAACTGTTGAGATTGTAGAAAAATCGAATCCAGATATGATTGACATTAATTTTGGTTGTCCTGTTAAAAAGGTAGTTTCTAAAGGTGCTGGTGCTGGAATTTTAAAAGATATTGACTTGATGGTTTCACTAACAGAAGCAATGGTAAAACATACAAGTTTACCCATTACGGTAAAAACACGCCTGGGGTGGGATCATGATTCTATAAAAATTGTTGAAGTTGCAGAACGTTTGCAAGATGTTGGCTGTAAAGCAATTTCTATTCATGGTAGAACACGTGCTCAAATGTATAAAGGGGAAGCAGATTGGAAACCAATTGCCGATGTAAAAAATAATCAAAGAATGCACATTCCTGTTTTTGGTAATGGAGATATTACGACACCAGAAAAAGCAATGGAAATGCGCGATTCTTATGGTTTAGACGGTGCAATGATTGGTAGGGCTGCTATTGGATATCCTTGGTTTTTTAATGAAGTGAAGCATTATTTTAACACTGGAGAACATTTAGGAAAACCTACAATTGCACAACGTGTAGAAATGGCCAGAAGGCATTTACAAATGGCTATTGATTGGAAAGGTCCTGTATTAGGCGTTTTTGAAACTAGAAGACATTATACCAATTACTTTAAAGGGGTTCCTCATTTTAAAGAATATAGAATGAAAATGGTAACTTCTGATGATGCAACAGACGTTTTTAATGCTTTTGATGAAGTAGAAGCAAAGTTTGGAAACACGATTATTCCGCAAGTGTATTAATTTATTTCTCAATAAATTCTCCAGAAATTCTACTACTTGCAATTTTAGCTGCTATAAAACCTAAAATTGTGATTGTAAAAAAGACAATTAAAAAGTTTGTAAATCTAAATTCTACTGGATACGCCAAGTTAGGGACAATCATAAAAATCTCAAACTTCTTTTGAAGAAAGACCAAAATAGTTCCTAAAACCAAACCAATACACATTCCAAAAAATGTAAGTAAAAAACCTTGAAGAATAAATATTCTCTTGATTTCTTTGAGGCTTGCACCTAAATTAAAAAGTGTTTTTAAATTCTGCTTTTTATCAATAATCATCATAATTATTGCCCCAATAACATTGAATAATGCAATGATAATTATAAGTGTAAAAATTAAATAGGAAACAAGATTTTCTGTATTTATCACTTTATAAAAAACGGCATTTAATTGCGCTTTGGTTTGCACTTTAAAATCGGGTCCTAACTCTTTATTTAGTTGTTCTGCAATAGCTTCTGAATCCCGAACATCATTTAGCTTTAGCTCGATTGCTGTTACTTGATTTTCTTTAAAATGCAGTAAATTTCTAGCTTGTTCTATGGATGTAAATACATATTTATTCTCAAATTCTTCTGTCCCCGAATAAACACCAACAATTTGTGTTTCAATTTTATAGAAAGGACTTCTAGGGTTGATAAAACCCTTACCAGGCTTTGGAATCATTATTTTTAAGGGCTCTCCATAGCTAAGAATGCCTAAAGAAAGTTTATTAGAGATTCCTCTTCCAATAACGGCAGTGTTGCTAAAATCTTTCTGAAGCCAAGTACCAACACTTAATACAGCATCAATTTTAGAAATTTTTGTGTAATTTAATTCAACTCCTTTTATAAAAGCAATTTCAGTTTTCTCTTTATACTCTAAGAAGACTCTTTCTTCTATAACTTTTGATGCCTCTTTAATTGCTGTATTTGAAAACATTTTCTGTTGCAGATCTTGCGTAACAAAAAAAGATTTTCCTTTGGTAGTGGTAATTTTTATATCTGGGTCTGCCACATCCAACAAACTGTAGCTAAATGTTCTAAGTCCAGAAAAACCTGATAAAATTATGAACAGTGCTAACGATCCTACAATTACTCCAAATGAGGCGATAAGCGTAATAATATTTATCGCATTATTACTCGTTTTAGAAAATAAGTATCTTTTAGCTATGTAGTAAGGAAAACTCAAAATGAAGAACGTAAATTTATCTTTTTTGACGTCTTGACAAAACATCTGGATTTTTGATAGGATCTGCATCATTCCCTTTTAAAGACTTATCAATTTCTTCAATATAATCCAAAGTATCATCACCAAAAAACAATAATTCTGGCATTCTTCTCAATTGATTACGCGTTCTTTTTGCCATTTCGTGGCGAATTAAAGGCGTATTAGATTGTATTCCTTTAACCATTTCATCTCTTCTTTCTGAAGGAAAAATACTTAAGTATACTTTTGCTATTCCTAAATCTGAAGTAACATGCACTTTAGAAACAGATATAATAACTCCTTTCATCCCATCTTGCGCTGCTTTTTGCAACACATCTACCAAATCTTTTTGTAAAACTCCTGCAATTTTACGTTGTCTGTTAGTTTCTTCCATAGTGCAAATTTACAATATTTTTATGGAGTTTAAATCTTATTTTTAATAGCATACACGACTGCATGAAAGCTCTTTTTTGAACTGAGTTTAGTAAGTATAAGCCATCCTAAATGCAAC
>JBNMOF010000089.1:0-7921 GCA_051277175.1 Polaribacter sp. | reverse complement strand
TCGGGATTAGAAATTGTAAAATATATAAGAAATTCTAAAAAACCAAAGACACCAATAATTATTTTATCTGGGAGCACCGATGATGATGTGTTGTCTAGTAGTTTTGAATTAGGAGTAAATGATTACATGAGAAAGCCCTTAAGTTTAAACGAAGTTGGTTTAAGGATAAAAAAAATTATAGGATTTTCACCTTTGCACTCGTCTAAAACAAAATATAGTAAGACCATTTTAAAACACAGATGTGTAGGGATTGTAATACCTTGTTATAACGAAGAAAAAAGATTAAATGGTAAAGATTTTATAGATTATATCGATAGAAATGCAGGGTATCATCTCTGTTTTGTAAATGATGGAAGTACAGACAATACCTTAGCTATTTTAAAGAGTCTAAGCAAAAGTCGAGAAGATTTTATAACTGTTTACGACTGTGCAGAAAATGCTGGCAAAGCGGAGGCGGTGAGAACCGGAATGTTACATATGGCAAAACGAGATGATTTGGATTACATCGGTTTTTTAGATGCAGATTTATCAACAAGCTTATCAGATTTTGATGACTTAGTAGCTGCCATAGAAAATTCTAAATATAAAATAGTTAGCGGTTCTAGAATTAGTAGAATGGGCGCGGATATTGATAAAGAGCCTGCTAGAGAATTTATTAGTTTGGCCATCAATTTTATCATTAGAAGGATTTTAAAAATGAATTTTAATGATACTCAATGTGGTGCTAAAGTTTTTCATAGAGATGTAGTACATATTTCTTTTGACAAAAAATTCATATCAAAATGGATTTTTGACATTGAAATATATAGAAGAATAACACTTTATTTTGGTCTGAAAAAGGCTAGAAAATTAGTATGTGAGCAACCTTTAAAAAGATGGATCCATGCAGAGGGCTCTAAATTATCGATGAAAGATTCTATTAAAATTATAGGACAATTATTGCAAATTTCCTGGCATTATAGAACAGGAAGAAATAAAGGCAAGAAAGTGCACGTAAAGAAAAGAGAAATCTATGTTAATTTAAAAAAAACGATTTAATAGCTCTAGATGAAGAAAGGAATCATAATTTTATTTTCAGATGATGAAACGAAAATTCAAAAGAATCAATTCATAAACCTATTCAATCAAAAAGAGGTTAAGCTTTGCTTTGTTAATAATGGAAGTAAAGACAATACATTACATATTTTAGAATCTGTTAGAGATGATTTAGAGTCAAATAGTGTTGTCATCATAGATATTAAAAAGAATAAAGGTACAACTGCAGCAGTAAAGGCCGGGGCTAGATATCTTCTGAATTCTGGAGATTTAAAATATATTATGTATTTTAAATCAAATATGTTGTCTTATTTTGAAAACGAAACGAACCAATTTGAAATTTTAAAAAATATGGAAAATAGTTTTAATGACCGCTTTTCAACAAATAATAATAGAAAAAATGCAAAAATTATTTTTTCATACAAACATTTTTTAACTTTTTAATAGATACATAATTTATCGGTCTCCAATTGTTCTTATGAACCGTCAAAATCCTAATTAATAATTTTTAATATTAAATTAATTTAGAATCACTAAATACTTTTTTAGTATTTGTATCAACGACTATATCGATCCTTTCTGCCAACTAAAAGACCTATAAAAGTCTTTATTTATACTACATTTCAAAATACTTATTTTGCGTTTAAATATTTTAATAATAGCTATTTAGTAATTGGTCTATATAGAATATACGTTTCATCCTTAGTTAAATGATAAAGAGCGAATCTCTCAATTATCACTTCTTTTAAAAATTATATTTAGGGTATAAAACCCCATACCATGAGAAATATATTCCTTCTTTTAATTTCTACAGCAATTACATCGTTAGGCATCGCAAGGCTAGAATCTGTTGAAAATTCAAGTTCTAAAATCATTGGAAATTTAACTAAAGTTGTTTGGATAGATGCACAAGAAACAAAAGGTAATTTACTTCTTGAAAACTCTTTGGTTGCAGGTTTTGAATTTTCTGATTATGAAAATGAAAATCCTTCAAAAGAAGTTACTATCTCTAAAAATACATTAGATTTTTACACTTTTGATGGTTGTCAAAATCAAATTACTTTTTATGATTTTTACTATAAAATTAATAAAATAGTATATACTAAAGGAGTAGTGTAAGCCAATGAAAACTTGCCTGAAATGCAGTATTTTTCTAATAAGCAAAGTTATAATCCCATGAGATTGTTCATTTAATTAAAGTTCCAAAAGCCATCTATTTTAAGAATCATAAATGGATTTGTAGCTTATAAAGTTGCATTATTAATCTCTTTAATAAATGACAGCGATTCCTCTAAATATTAAAGAGGAAATTATTTGGCAGACATGTATTTAAAAGAAATGCTAGCTTACAGACTGCATTTAAACAAATACCTTAACGCAATACTTCTTAGTCTATTATTAAATTATATAGTTGATCAGTTCCATAACTTGCGATAGCAGTTATGACTGTTAAATTGTTAAAGTTACTTTCTGAGACCGCTGGTTTAGGGTCTATAAAATAAATAGGAGTATTTGGTTTGATATAGTCAATTAGACTTGCCGCTGGATATACTTGCATAGAGGTTCCAATAACTACCAATATATCTGCAGTTTGTGTAATTTTAATCGCTTTTTCTAATAACGGAACCATTTCTCCAAACCAAACAATGTGCGGTCTTAACTGACTTTTTTCACTACACAAATCCCCTAAAACCAATTCTTTCCGCCAATCTAAAACATTGCTTTCATTAACAGCACTTCTTACTTTTAACAATTCTCCGTGTAAATGAATAACTTTGGTACTGCCTGCGCGTTCGTGCAAATCGTCTACATTTTGAGTGATAATTTCAACATCAAAATAATTTTCTAATTTAGCTAAATTATAATGTGCTTTGTTAGGAGAAACTTCTAACAATTGTTTTCTACGTTGATTGTAAAAGTCTAAAACCAATTCAGGATTCTCTAAATAACCTTCAGGAGAAGCAACTTCCATAACATTGTGTCCTTCCCACAATCCATCTGCATCTCTAAAGGTTTTTATGCCACTTTCTGCAGAAATTCCTGCACCTGTTAAAATAATTAGCTTTTTCATTAAATAAACGGTTTGAATATTTTTATTAAAATCTTTAAGGAAGATAAAAATAATAATTTTAAGTTTGTAACTATGATTGATGAAAAACTATTAAACTATTTTGAAGGCTTTTTAACTGATAAAAGGAAAAGTCTCTTTAAAAAGGTTTTGGAAAACAGAACGAGACATTTTACAGTTGTTTTAGAAGATATTTTTCAGTCTCACAATGCGAGCGCTGTGGTAAGAACTTGCGATATTTTTGGAGTGCAAGATGTGCATGCCATAGAAAATAAGTATAATAACAAAGTTTCTAGACATGTTGCCAAAGGTTCTCAAAAATGGTTGAATCAATACAGGTATAGAAATGATGGCGACAATACAAAGACTTGTTTAGATGCTTTAAAAGAAAAAGGATATCAAATAATAGCAACAACACCACATAATGATTCTTGTGAATTACAAGATTTTGACATTACAAAAAAAACTGCTTTTGTGTTTGGGGTAGAAGCAGAGGGCGTTTCTGACTATGTTCTTGAAAATGCAGACGGATTTCTGAAAATACCAATGGTTGGTTTTACAGAAAGTTTAAACATCTCTGTAGCTGCCGCTATTATTTTGCAAGATGTTACTACAAAACTTAGAAATTCTGATTTAGATTGGCAATTATCCGAAGACGAAAAAGAAACTTTATATTTTGATTGGGTACAAAAGACTATTAAAAATGTAGCTAAAATTGAGGAACATTACCATCAAAAGGTGAAAATAGGCGAATAGATTTTTATACTCAAAGGAATAGCAGATTTGATACAATAAAGATTGTTTTGTTACTTTCTATTTGGGTAAAATATTCCTCTTAATAAAAGTGTTTCTTTATTCAATAATAATTCTCTCAATTGTAACCGTAGAATCGCAACGTTTTACCTGTAAACTTAAATTTTTTAATTCATTACTTCCTGTTACATAATATTCTGCACAAGGTATTTGTCTTTGCTTACTTTTACCGAAATCTACATCACCAGTAGTTAAAATTGTTGATATTTTTAAAGTATCAATCTCAAATTTTTGCATTGCAGTTTTTACATCATCCGAAAATAAACGCTTCTTAGTTCGAATACTTTTTAGAGTTCTTGAATCCATTCCATAATCAAATGTTGCATTTTTCTTTTGCCAAAAGAAATAGACAGCAATAGAACCTAAAGACACACCAATTAAATAATAAAAAATCCGTTTTACTAACATACTCAAATTTTGAAGTGCAAATTTATGGAAATAGAGTTGTAAATTGATAAAGTATTACTAGTTATTTTGAAGCAGTTTTTCTTTGTGGTTCTTTATTATTCAGAGATTCTTAGCATTTTATCGAAATGCAAAGCTTTTATTTATTTCTAGGTACATTTTACAAGCAAAGAAAATATTATAAAATTAACAGATTTATATCTCTAAAAGGCAAATCAAACCAATCTCCAACTGTTTTGTTGGTTAGAATTCCGTGATAAAAATACATTCCGTTGCGCAAACTTTTATCAAACCTTGCAGTATTTTCAAAGCCGCCTTCTTCTGCAATGTTTAGTAAGTATGGTGTAAAAATATTACTAATAGAAAGAGAAGCCGTCCTTGCATAACGTGCAGGAATATTTGGCACACAATAGTGCACAATACCATGTTTTATAAAAGTTGGTGCTTTGTGCGTGGTTACGTTAGAAGTTTCAAAACAGCCACCTCTATCGATACTAACATCTACAATTATTGCACCTTCTTTCATTTTTTCTACCATTTCTTCAGTGGCACAAATAGGTGATCTACTTTTGCCTCGTATTGCACCAATGGCAACATCGCATCGCATTAACGCTTTTAAAATAGTTTTTGGTTGTAAAGTAGAGGTATAAATTGGGGTGTGTAAACAATCTTGTAATTTCCTTAATTTACTAATAGAATTATCAAAAACTTTAACCCTTGCACCCAAACCAATTGCAGCTTTTGCTGCATACTCACCAACAGTTCCGGCACCAAAGATGACGACACTCGTTGGTGGCACTCCACCAATATTTCCAAACAATAAGCCATTTCCTTTATTCACGCCACTCATTAATTCGCCAGCAATTAAAATCGAAGCAGTACCTGCAATTTCACTCAAAGACTTAACAATGGGGTAAGAATCGTGTTCATCTTTTATATAATCGAAAGCAATGGCGGTAATTTTCTTTTTAGCCAAACATTCAAAATATTTTTTTGTTTGTGTTTTTAATTGCAACGAAGAAATTAATATTGCTTTCGAATTAATGTGTTGAATTTCATCTTCTGTTGGTGGTGCTACTTTTAAAATAATATTACATTTAAAGGCTTCTTCAATAGTGTAAGAAATTTTTGCGCCGGCATCAGAATATTCTTTGTCTGTAAAATTGGCCCCATCTCCGGCACCTGTTTCAATAACAACTCTATGTCCGTTAGCGGTTAATGCACCCACAGCATCTGGCGTTAAACAAACCCGTTTTTCGCTTAAATAGATTTCTTTTGGCAAGCCAATAAACAATTCTCCTTTTCGTTTTTGTATTTCTAGCATTTCCTCTTGAGGAAGTAATTCTTCTTTACTAAATGGAGAAAATGAACTCATAATATTGTTATTTTATTTGCAAATTGCGTTGGCCATTCTCTAAGATAGATAAATGGATTTCAACAGATTCTAAAGGTAGTAAATTTTCCACATTTTGCGGCCATTCGATAAGACACCAATTGTTATTATATAAATATTCTTCTATTCCCATATCAAATGCTTCTTCTTCATTTGTAATTCTGTAAAAATCAAAATGGAAAACGGCCTCTTTCTTTGAAGTTTGATATTCATTTACCAATGAAAAAGTAGGAGAGGAGATTTTATCTAAAACATCTAATTGTTTACAGATTTCTTTAATTAGTGTAGTTTTACCCACACCCATTTCTCCATAAAACAGCAATGTTTTATTTTTTGCAGTTGCAATAATTGCAGCTGCAACTTCGGGTAACTTTTCTAAAGAATAGGTTGTATTCATATTGCAAAAATAATAAACCTCACAAGTTTTTAAAGCTTGTGAGGTTTAATTTTAAAATATTTTATTTTAGAACCTCATTTTAGGGAGTCAAACATTGCGTTCTTTTCCAATTGGAGGTAAGCAATGGTTTTTTATTTCGGATTATAAACTGCGCAAGGAATAATCATCTCTTCCAAAGAAACACCGCCATGTTGGTAGGTGTTTTTAAAGTATTTTACAAAATGATTAAAGTTATTTGGATAGGCAAAAAACAAATCTTCTTTAGCGAAAATAAATGGACTATTCATCGCTATTGTTGGTAAGAAAATATCTTTTGGATTTCTTACTGCATACACGTCTTTTTCTTCATAAGACAAGCTTCTACCCGTCTTGTAACGTAAATTAGAGCTGATGTTTTTATCGCCAATTACTTTTGTTGGATGTTTACAATTAATGGTTCCATGATCTGTTGTAATAATTAGTTTCTGACCTAAACCCTGTGCTTTTTGGATTACTTCAAATAAAGCAGAATTCTTAAACCAACTTAATGTTAAGCTTCTATATGCTTTGTCATCCCCGGCCAATTCCTTAATTACTTCCATTTCAGTTTTAGAATGAGAAAGCATATCAACAAAATTATAGACCACAGCAGTTAAATCGTTTTGTTTTGTGCCATTGTAATTGTCAGCCAATTCTTTTCCACTTTTTAAGGTAGTAATTTTATAATATTCATGTTTAATATCTAAACCCAAGCGTTTTATTTGTGCCGATAAAAAATCGTTCTCAAATAAATTCATTCCACCTTCATCTGTATCGTTTTTCCATAATTGAGGATGTCTTTTTTCCATTTCAGAGGGCATCAACCCAGAAAAAATAGCATTTCTAGCATATTGAGTTGCGGTAGGTAATATTGAAAAATATGCGTACTCTTCCTCTTTTTTATAATGATTGTTAATTAAGGGTTCTAAAATTCTGTATTGATCATAGCGCAAATTATCAATAACAACCAATAATACACTTTGGTTTTTTTTCAATTCAGGAACTACATAGTCTTTAAATAAAGTATGTGAAAATGTAGGCTTATCGTGTGCAGTTAAAAAATCTTCATAATTTTTTTTAATGAATTTAAAAAACTGTGTGTTTGCTTCTTGTTTCTGACTTTCAAGAATTCCCAGCATTCCGGGATCACTGATATTTTCTAATTCCAATTCCCAATGAATTAATTTTTTGTACAATTCAATCCAATCTTCATAAGAATTTACCATCGCTAAATCCATGGTAATTTTTCTAAATTCTTGTTGATAATTAGAAGTCGTTTTTTCGGTAACCAAACGAGAATGATCTAAGTTTTTCTTTAAACTCAATAATATCTGATTCGGATTTACAGGTTTTATCAAATAATCTGCAATTTTAGAACCAATTGCTTCTTCCATAATATACTCCTCTTCACTTTTGGTAATCATTACCACGGGCAAATTGGATTGTTTTTGTTTGATTTCGGAAAGTGTTTCTAAGCCGGTTAGACCGGGCATATTTTCATCCAAAAAAACAATGTCAAAATTTGTTTCATCCACTAAATTAATTGCGTCAGCGCCATTTGTACAAGTTGTTACCGTATAATTCTTGCGTTCTAAAAATATAATATGCGGTTTTAATAATTCAATTTCATCATCCACCCATAGTATTTGTATGCTCATATATTTTGCTTTATTTCTTTAACGTTACAATTGATTATTTGTTGTTTTTTAAGGAGCCCTAAAATGGTAAAATATTCCCAATTCTCTAATAATTTTACAATTAAAAATTATCATCTATAAATATATGAATTTGT
>JBNMOF010000088.1:0-7927 GCA_051277175.1 Polaribacter sp. | reverse complement strand
GTGGTGGAATGGGGTCAAAACTAGACTATGCTCAAGAGGCTGCTGCAAATAATATTCCTACATACATTGCAAACGGTAAAAGAGACAATACCATTATTGATATTATTGACGGAAAATCTGTTGGTACAAAAGTGGCACTTTAAAATTTACAGCATGAAATTATTAGATACTACAATAAAAAACAACGTTTTAGAAAGCATGACAAGAATTCTTGATGAAAATCGAGCATTGTTACTGCAAGCAAATAAAAAAGATCTAGACGCATTTCACAAAGAAGATCAAGCAATGTTTGATCGTTTGATTTTAAATGATCAAAAAATTGATGGAATGATTACAGCTATCAATGAAGTAAAAGCACAAGAGGATCCTGTAAATCAAATTATTAGTGATGATGTTTTAGAAAATGGACTAAAAGTAACCAACAAAACCGCACCCTTTGGAACCATCATGATTATTTATGAATCAAGACCAGATGTTACCGTAGAAGCCGCAGTTTTAGCCTTTAAATCAAATAATAAAATTTTATTAAAAGGTGGTAAAGAAGCTATTTATAGCAATAAAGTACTGGTAGACTTTTGGCACAAAGCATTGACAGAAAATAAGGTAAGTACCGATTATATAAAATTACTGCAAATGAACAGAGAAGAAACGCAGTCTTTTTTAAAAAATCCTACAGAGCAATTAGATTTAGTTGTACCAAGAGGTGGTGAACGTTTAATTAACTTTGTAAAAGAGCATGCAAAATGTGCTGTTTTAATAAGTGGAAGAGGAAACAACTTTATATATATTGATGAGAATGCCGACTGGAAAAAAACAGTAGCCGTAATCATCAATGCAAAAACAGATAAAATTTCTGCTTGTAATGCTTTAGATAAAATCCTTATCAATAAAAATATTCCAAATTATGAGGACAAGTTAAAAGAGTTACAAACTGTTTTAAAAGAGAGAAATGTTACTATTTTAGTGGATAATACTATAAAAAATGTATTAACAGAGCCGTCATTAATTACAGACGATACTATTTGGCGAGAAGAGTTTTTATCTTTAAAATGTTGTATTGGTGCTGTAAATAACCTCGACGAAGCTATTGCAATGATTAATGCATATTGTGGCGGGCATTCAGCATCTATTATGACTACAAACGATGAAAAGGCAGCTGACTTTATGCAAGAAGTAGATTGCGCTGCTGTATATAAAAATGCATCTACTCGATTTACAGATGGTGGACAGTTAGGTGTGGGTGCCGAATTGGCAATTAGTACAGATAAATTGCACCATAGAGGTCCTTTAGGATTAAAAAAGCTAGTAACCAATAAGTATTATATTTTTGGTGACGGTCATATCCGGTCGTAGCTTGTAATTACATATAATCATATTAAAAACGCCTCAAAGAAACTGTATTAAGTGCAGCTCAAATGAGGCGTTTTATATATCGCTTCTTTTTTAATCTTTTTTTCTAGTTTTTTTGTATTCTTAATCGATAAATTAATCTTCACTTCCCCAAGGTGCACTTGGAGTTTCAATTTGGTTTGTAATATCAAATTTTACAGAAAAAAGTCGATCAGTTCCTATTCTTCGTAAATTATAGGTAAAACTAGTTGCATCTAAAGTAATCCACCAAACATTGTTAGAGGCATACGGTATTAAGTTGGACGTATACTGATCTGCCGGAAAGAACTGAATACTATCTAAGCCTGTATTTGCACTTGTACCACCATACTGTGTTATTTTATCTTCAGAACCATCTGTATGCCTGTGATCGTGTTTTAATTGAATCAATTTAGCATCATTTAAGGTAAAAACCCAAGTACGCGATTTGTCATCACCAACAAAAAAAGGAATTCTAATCGTATTTTCCTCACAAGAACGGACGTGCATTACTAGCTTTTCTCCTGTAAAACCGTCGCCTTCTTTAGCTCCTTCAATAATTTCTCCTGAATATGATTTTCCACAGTGCTCTTTTAAAGTATTCCAAAACGCAACAGATTTAGGTGTCTCTTGTGCCATTATTTGCAATGGAAATAAAAATAGTATTAAAAATTTTTTCATAGTTTGTGAATTATAATGATGCGCCAATATAAGTTATAAAAACAAAAAGCCTCACAAATTGCGAGGCTTTTTATTTTTACTATTAAAAAATTTATGAAGCTTCTAAAACTTCTTGTACTTTATCTGCAGCTTCTTGAAACTCTGTAGCAGAAATAATTTTCATTCCAGAATTGTCAATTAACTCTTTTGCTTCTTTTGCATTGGTTCCTTGTAACCTACAAATGATAGGTACGTTTATTCTGTCTCCCATACTTTTATAAGCATCTACTACACCTTGTGCAACTCTATCACAACGTACAATACCTCCAAAAATATTTACTAAAATTGCCTTTACATTTTTATCTTTTAAGATAATACCAAAAGCAGTTTCAACTCTTTGTGCATCTGCAGTTCCACCAACGTCTAAGAAGTTAGCTGGCTCACCACCAGACTCTTTAATTAGATCCATAGTACCCATTGCCAAACCAGCTCCATTTACCATACATCCAACGTTTCCGTCTAAATCAACATAGTTTAAACCAGCTGCTTTTGCTTCTACTTCAATTGGATTCTCTTCACGTAAATCGCGCATTGCTGCATAATCTCTGTGTCTGTATAATGCATTTTCGTCCAAAGAAACTTTGGCATCTACAGCCATTATTTTAGAATCAGATGTTTTTAAAACTGGATTGATTTCAAACATAGAAGAATCTGAACCAATGTATGCCTTGTATAAGTTTGTAACAAACTTTGTCATTTCTTTAAAAGCAACGCCAGACAAACCTAAATTAAAAGCAACTTTACGCGCTTGAAAAGGCATAATCCCTAATAAAGGATCTATTTCTTCTGTAAATATTAAATGCGGAGTTTCCTCTGCTACTGTTTCGATATCCATTCCACCCTCTGTAGAATACATAATCATATTTTTACCGGTTGCTCTGTTTAATAACACAGACATATAATATTCTTCTGGTTCAGAATCTCCAGGATAATAAACGTCTTCACAAACTAAAACTTGATTTACTAATTTCCCTTCGGCAGAAGTCTGAGGAGTAACTAACATCATACCTATGATATCGTTTGCGATACTCTCTACTTCTTTTAAATTTTTAGCTAGCTTTACACCACCACCTTTACCACGACCACCTGCGTGAACTTGGGCTTTTATAACGTGCCAACCTGTTCCAGTTTCTACAGTTAATTGTTTTGCTGCATCTACAGCCTCTTTATGATTACTTGCAACAATTCCGCGTTGTATTCTAACACCAAAACTGCTTAAAATTTCTTTTCCTTGATATTCGTGTAAGTTCATCCTATAAATGTTTTAAAACGCCCCAAAAGTACAAATTCAGAAGTTATCTACTGCCATGTTTCAAATAAAATAAAAAATAGTTCTAAAATTTTATTAAGAAATTTTTAACACCTATTTTTTGAAACAATTTTGATGCATTTGGGTCTTTATGGTAATTAACACAAATTTATGAATTCAGCTTGTTAGAAATTTCACTTTCTCACTATGTTTATAAAAAAAAATTGCATGTTTAAAAGAATCTTATTACTCCCACTCTGCATTTTGTGTGTATTTCAAATAGCCGCACAAAATAACAAAGATAGAAAAACAACAACGACTACAAGAGTATCTAAAGCACCTGAAATTGACGGTATTTTAAAAGACACAGCTTGGGAAAAAGCTGAAATCTTGACAGACTTTGTTATTTATAGACCAAATAACGGAACGCTTGTTTCTAAAGAGTATCAAACCTTTGTAAAGGTTGTTTATGACGACAATGCTGTATATATTTCTGCTGAAATGCGAGATCCAGATGCTGAAAATATTCCCCAAGAGTTCGCTGTTAGAGATAATAACAGTCAAGCAGATTTCTTTGTAGTCACCATTAACCCAAATGATGATGGCCAGAACCCATTTGAATTTATTGTGCAAGCCACAGGAAACCAATTAGACGCTAAAGTTTCTAATGGAAATGAAGACTTTAATTGGAACGCCGTTTGGCAAAGTGCCACAAAAATAACAGATACAGGTTGGAATGTAGAAATAAAATTACCTTACAGAACCCTTCGTTTTGCAAATAGCCCCGAACAATCATGGAGTTTTAATTTTCACAGACGTTTAGAAAAGTTAAACGAGAAACATGCTTGGACGCACGTAGACAATACGGTTGGAAATTGGACGCAATACGATGGTTTAATTAAAGGATTTAACAATATAACACCCCCAACAAGATTAAATTTATATCCGTATGCTTCTACCACCGTCACTTCTTTTGACGGCGAAAGCAACTTCGATTATAGTCTCGGGATGGATTTAAAATATGGTTTGACAGATAACTTTACTTTGGATGCCACTTTAATACCCGATTTTAGTCAGGTTGGATTTGATAATGTTGAATTAAATTTAGGTCCGTTTGAGCAACAATTCTCAGAACAAAGACAATTTTTTACAGAAGGAACAGAGTTATTTAATAAAGGAAATCTATTTTACTCGAGAAGAATTGGAAGCTCACCTATTGATCAATTTGATGTTTCTAGTTCACTTTCTTCGGATGAAGAAATTATCGATTATCCAGGAAAAGTAACTATGCTAAATGCTATTAAAATTTCTGGAAGAACAAAAAAAGGTTTAGGAATTGGTTTTTTTAATGCAATTACAGAGAAAACAAATGCCTCAATTAAAAACAATAATACTAGTGAAGTTAGAAAAGAAGTAATAGATCCTTTTACAAATTATAACATATTGGTATTAGACCAACAATTTAACCAAAACTCCACAATTTCTTTAATTAATACAAATGTGACCAGAAATGGCCGTTTTAGAGATGCAAATGTTACAGCGCTAGACTGGCACATAGAAACCAAAGATAGCAAGTATAATATAGATGGTTCTTTTGGAATGAGCGCCATTTCAGACGATGTAAACAACCCAAATATAGGCTATACTTTTGACAATAGCTTTGGATATAATTCTGGAAATTGGAATTGGGAAGCAGGCTATAATTTTGAAAATAAAGACTTTAACCCGAATGATTTAGGTATTCTGTTCTCTAATGACCAGCAAACTATCTATGGAAGTGCCGGTTGGCGAACTCTGCAACCCACTAAAAAGTTTAATCGATATCGTTTTAATTTTTACAATCAAGTAAATTTTCAACATTTCTCAGGCGCTTTTACAGGATATAATTCCGGTTTAAATGCAAGTGCACAGACAAAAGAGCGGTTCTCTTTTGGTGGAAATTTAAATTACGGTTCAAAAAACAGAGACTATTTCGAACCAAGACAAGGAAGTACCAGCGGCATCTATTTTAAAAGACCAGAAAGAATGAATATTAATGGTTGGATTTCTACCAACTCACAAAAGAAATTAGGCTTAAATGTAAATTCCTTCTTCACAAACTATACAAATCACCCTCAAAAAGAATATGGTTTTAGTATCAGTCCGCGTTACCGATTCACAAATCAGTTTTCTTTGCGATACAGATTAAATTACAACAAAACACAGAATGATCAAGGGTATGTTTCGGAAAATGCCAACCTTGTTATTTTTGGTCAAAGAGACCGAAAAAGTTATACAAATACAATTTCTGGAACTTATAATTTTAGCACAGACGCCTCCCTATCCTTGAGTTTTAGACATTATTGGAGTGCAGTTACTTACAACGGATTTTACAATTTAAATACAGATGGTTCTTTGGTTGAAAACAACGAGTACACAAACGATGATGTGAATTTTAATAGTTGGAATTTAGACTTGAATTACTTTTGGCAGTTTGCTCCTGGAAGTCAGTTAATTGTTTTTTATAGAAATTCTATTTTTGATGCGAATGATAAATCGGGAATTAGTTTTTACAAAAATCTAGAAAATTTATTCCAACAACCAAATCAACACACAGTTTCTGTAAGATTTGTTTATTTTATAGATTACAATGCCATAAAAAATATTTTTTAACCTCTTGTGCTTGCTTATTTATTTTAATAATCGAAATATCCACTCGAGTGATTTTTATAAAGAATGAAGAAAAATTGAATTGAGAATCGATGTTTTAATTATTTTATATTTATTTATAACCCATTTCAATTTGAAATTAGAAGCGCATTTATGGGTTTCTAATTTCTTTTTTATACATTCGTTTTAAATTAAAGAAAGTATGATTTTCTGTAAAAATATACACAAAAAGTATGGCGATGTCGAGGTCTTAAAAGGAGTCGATGTGCATATTAAAAAAGGAGAAATTGTTGCAATTGTAGGTCCTTCTGGAGCAGGAAAAACAACACTTCTTCAAATTCTAGGCACCTTGGATAAACCTTTGATAACGCAAAATTTTGAGCTTTCTTTAAATGCCATTTCTCTTAACGCACTTTCAGATAAAGAATTGTCTTCTTTTCGAAACAAGCATATTGGTTTTATTTTTCAATTCCATCAATTATTACCAGAATTTACAGCTTTAGAAAATGTTTGTATTCCGGCTTTTATTGGAAAAAAATCAAAGAAAGAAACCGAAAAAAAAGCAAAAGAAATTTTAGATTTTTTAGGCTTGTCTCATAGAATGAACCACAAACCTAATGAGCTTTCTGGAGGAGAACAACAACGTGTTGCAGTGGCAAGAGCGTTAATTAACAATCCTTCTGTTATTTTAGCCGATGAACCTAGTGGAAATCTAGACAGTGAATCTGCTAAAAATCTACATGAATTATTTTTTAAACTACGTGACAAATTTGGACAAACATTTGTGTTGGTAACGCACAACGAAGAACTGGCTGCAATGGCGGATAGAACATTAACCATGAAAGATGGAAAAATTATTTAATCCTGTAACAATTGAATTTATTTTACAACAAATAGTGTAAACTTTACAATGAAGGAAACTTTCCAGAATTTAATTACTTTTTTAAAAAATCCAGTTCTTGAGAAAGACACAAACACCAGTTTAAGCTACCGATTCAATATTTTCTCTCAAATTCTTATCATTAGTATTTTAACGACAATCATTATCTCCCCTATTTTTGCACTTTTCGAAGCATTGAAATGGATACATATGGAGAACCATAAAGTAAAGGCACTATTTGATAATATGGAGTTTCTTCAATTTTTTTTATTGGGTGCAATGCTTATGCCTCTTTTAGAAGAAACTATTTTTAGAGGTCCAATTACAGCATTTAAAAAACCAAAATCCTTTAAAATTGCATTTTATACCTTTGCTTTGCTCTTTGGCTCTATTCATATTTCTAACTTTGAAATAACGACAAGTGTGTTGTTATTATCACCATTGTTAGTATTACCTCAAATACTTTTAGGAAGCTATTTTGGATATATTAGAGTTCGCCTTGGACTGCCTTGGTCTATGCTATTGCACGGATGCTATAACGGAACACTCATTTTAATAAGATATTTATTTGAATCATAACTCTATGAAAAAAGCCGAACTAAAAGAATTTTTAGATGCGAAAGTAATTTTATATAACAATCCCAAATTTATAGACTCAGATCCCATTCAAATTCCGCATTTATTTAGTCAAAAAGAAGATATTGAAATTGCTGCTTTTTTAACGTCTATTATTTCTTGGGGGAACAGAACCATGATTATTCGAAATTCTTTTAAAATGATGGAATTGTTTGACAATGCAC
Organism: Polaribacter sp.; assembly: GCA_051277175.1. Taxonomy (GTDB): domain Bacteria; phylum Bacteroidota; class Bacteroidia; order Flavobacteriales; family Flavobacteriaceae; genus Polaribacter. Next base: position 261 of record JBNMOF010000088.1, on the reverse strand, counting down.
CCCATGACTTTATTTTAAATCATCAGGAAAAAGACTTGAAAAGTTTGGAAGGTTTTGTACACAGAACTTTTAATTACATCGATTTTCAGCAATTTATAAAATCACTAAAACATATTTATTTGGAGCATGGTGGATTGGAGCAAGCGCTTTCAATTAAAGACGGATCTAAAACCTATCAAACTGCAATCAATAACTTTAAAACCTTATTTTTTGAGGTCGACCACCAACAAAGAACTCAGAAACACATTTCTGATCCTTTGA
>JBNMOF010000087.1:0-7960 GCA_051277175.1 Polaribacter sp. | reverse complement strand
TTCTTGCAATTCTGCCGCAAATTTAAAACTATGCGCAGGTACCACGCGATCATCGTGGTCTCCTGTGGTAATTAAAGTTGCTGGATACTTTGTGTTTTTTTTTACATTATGTACCGGCGAATACCCTTTTAAATAGTCAAACATTTCTTTACTATCTGCTGCGGTTCCGTAATCGTAGGCCCAACCAGCACCTGCCGTAAATGTATGGTAACGCAACATGTCTAAAACGCCAACAGCAGGCAAAGCAACCTTCATTAATTCTGGTCTTTGTGTCATGACTGCGCCTACTAAGAGTCCGCCATTAGAACCACCACGAACCGCTAAATAATCTGAGGACGTATACTTCTCTGCAATTAAATATTCTGCGGCTGCGATAAAGTCGTCAAAAACATTTTGCTTTTTAAATTGGGTTCCTGCATCGTGCCATTTTTTACCAAATTCGCCACCACCACGCAAGTTAGGAACTGCGTATACGCCACCCTGTTCCATCCAAATTGCATTGGAAATACTAAAACTTGGTGTTAAGCTTACATTAAAACCACCATAACCATATAAGATAGTTGGATTTTTTCCATCCAACGCAATTCCTTTTTTATGTGTGATCAGCATCGGGATTTTTGTGCCATCTTTTGACGCATAAAAAACTTGTTGGCTTGTGTATAATTCAGAATTAAAATCGATTGCCGATTTTCTATACAAATTATAGGTTCCGTCTTTTGGTGAAAACTTATAGATAGCATTGGGTGTATTGTAATTTGTAAAAGAAAAATAGAGTTCCTCTAATTGTGTTTTTCCTCCAAAACCAGTAGCAGTGCCAATTCCTGGTAAGACGATTTCTCTAATTAAATTTCCGTTCAAATCATATTGTACAACTTTAGAAACTGCATTTACCATATAATTGGCAAAGAGATAACCAGCACCGGTTGTGGGTTGCAAAACATTTTCTGTTTCAGGAATAAAATCGATCCAATTTTCTGGAGTAGGATTTTTTGCATCAACCGTTATAATTTTCTGATTTGGTGCATTTAAATTGGTTTGTAAATATAAGGTACTACCGCTGTTATCTAGTACCTGCGTATCGCTTTCAGTGGTCTCTATAATTGATTTTAATTCACTGTTTATTTCGGTTACATTTTTGATAAATAATTTATTTCCTGAAGTAGAGTTCGCAGCAGAGATAATTAAATAGGTATTGTCTTCTGTTAAATAACCACCGACATATCTATGTTTTTCTGATTCTTTTTCACCAAAAATTAGTACATCTTCTTTTTGTGAAGTTCCTAATTTATGATAGTATAATTTGTGTTGATCTGTTTTTGCAGATAATTCACTTCCTTTTGGCTTGTCATAACTAGAATAGTAAAAACCGTCGTTTTTGTACCAAGAAATTCCTGAGAATTTTACATCAACTAAGGTGTCTTCTTGTATGGTTTTACTTTCTACATCTAAAATAATTATTTTTCTCCAGTCAGAACCACCCTCAGAAATTGAATATGCAGCAGTTTTACCATCTTTAGAAAAACGCAACGTTCCTAAAGAAGTGGTGCCCTCTTTAGAAAAAGTGTTTGGATCTAAAAAGATTTCTTCGGTACTATTTTCATCTTTTTTCCGATAGACAACCGCTTGATTTTGTAAACCGTTATTTTTAGAAAAATAGATATAGTTACCTTCTTTATAAGGAGTTCCTACTTTTTCATAATTCCACAATTCAGTTAATCTTTTGGTGAATGCCTCTTGGTATGGAATTTTACTCAAATAATCGAAGGTTACTTTGTTTTCTGCTTTTACCCAAGCTTCTGTTTCTTTACTTCTATCATCTTCTAACCATCTGTAATTATCAGTCACTTTTGTACCAAAGTGTTCCTCAATAACTGGTTTTTTAGTAGTTTTTGGGTATTTCAAATTTTATTATTTTATTGATTTTCTTCTTTGCAAGAAACAAAAATTACACTTAAAAATAGGACCAGCACTCGGAATCTATTTTATAAATAGTTGTACTTGTTGTCGTCAAAATTAATTATTATCCGTCACATTTAAAATATTTTAATCGGTTTTAACTTAAAGGATTTGCTGATTTTTTCAATTTGTAATGTATTGGAACATATAACGACTATCATTGCAGTAAAAAAAGGGATCATCACTATTAAAAGTGAACTAAAACAGTACAATGACAGAAAATTTAACAAAAGCAACATTTTTAGAAAAAGTATTTAATTTTGAAAAAAATAAAGAGTGGAAATTTGAAGGAGAAAGACCTGCAGTAATCGACTTTTATGCAGATTGGTGTGGACCTTGCAAAACGATTGCTCCAATTTTAGAAATTCTTTCAGAGGAATACGGAGATAAGATTGATATTTATAAAATAGATACAGAAGTAGAACAAGAATTGGCTGCAGCATTTGCAATTAAGAGCATCCCTTCGATGTTATTTTGTGCTGCAGATGTAGCTCCACAAATGGCAAATGGTGCCTTGCCAAAAGCAGAGTTAGAACGTATTATTGCTGATGTTTTAAAAGTAGAGAAGTAATTTTATTTGGGGTACTGCGAGGTAATACGCGTTCTCACAATATAAAAGTAACAGTTTTTTTAAAAGTACGTATATCCTGAAAATTAAATTTTCAGGATTTTTTTATTAAAAAAAACAATACATATGTATATTATGCATAAGAAATTTATGTATATATTTACCTTATGGGAAATCAGAAATTATACAAAGGTTCTTTGCAAACCATAATATTAAGATTGTTAGAAAGCAATGATAAAATGTATGGATATGAGATTACTCAAAAAGTAAAAGAACTCACTAAAGGCGAATTACAGATTACCGAGGGAGCTTTGTACCCAGCGTTGCATAAATTAGAAGCAGATGGCCTTTTAGATGTAGAGGTTGCTAAAGTTGGTAACAGACTTAGAAAGTATTACAAACTCACTGAAAGTGGCACGAAGGAAACTGCAAATAAGTTGGTCGAAATGCAAGAGTTTTTAAAAACAATGCAACAGTTGGTAAACCCTAAATTTAGTTTGGAGTAAGATGAAGTTAACAGAAACACAAATAGCAAAACTCTATAAATTTACACGGAAACATTATGTCTATTTTTATGACGTTCAGTCGGAGCTGGTAGATCATTTAGCAAATGATATAGAAAGTGCTTGGGTAGAAAACCCACAACTTTCTTTTGATAATGCCAGAGACAAGTCATTCAAAAAATTCGGTATTTTTGGGTTTATGGATGTTATAGAGGCCAAACAAAAACAAATGAATAAACGGTATTGGAAAATTATTGTACGTTTTGCAAAAGAGTGGTTTACATTGCCTAAAGTAGTAACTACAACACTTATTTTTTTATCAATTTTCTTCTTTTTAAAAATTCAATTTTCAGAATATATTTTATTAGGAACGCTTTTTATTTTTGTAGTTTTCGATTTAATAAACCAATTTAGGAACAGAAAAACTCAAAAACAAAAGAGACAAAAGAAAGAAAAAATATTTTTATTGGAATCTATGATTGGAGATACAAAAGGAGGTTTTACAGGAATAACACTTATCAACACATTCAATTTTATTAATTTTTCTCATGTAAACTTTAGTGCTTTAGAGATTCATTGGTCTATTGTTGTTTCATTGATAGCGACGCTGTTAGTTGTTTTGTTTTATGTGATTAATTATATTATTCCGCAAAGAGCAGAAGAATTGTTAGCGGAAACCTACCCAGAATACAAACTTGTAAACAATCTGTAACAAAATCAATTTTTAAACTACTTATTAATTAACTAAACCAATTAACTAAACCAATTAACTAAACCAATTAACTAAACCAATTAACTAAACCAATTAACTAAACCAATTAACTAAACCAATTAACTAAACCAATTAACTAAACCAATTAACTAAATCAATTAACTAAACGTATGATTTCACATTTTTTAAAGTTAGAATGGAAACAATATTTTAGGTCTTCTCACTGGCAAAAAGGAATTGCATTAAAGATAATAATGGGCCTTTTTGTACTTTATTTTGTCGCTGTTTTCTTGGCGGTAGGAATTGGAGGTTATTATATTTTAAAGAAACAATTCCCAGATTCAGATCCGTTACAATTTGTAAACTCCTATTTATTGTATGCCGTTTTAGGAGATTTGATCTTTCGTTATTTAATGCAAAAGTTACCGGTAATGAGTATTAAGCCGTTACTTACTTTATCTATTAAAAAAAGTAATTTAGTGCATTATGTATTAGGGAAATCGTCGGTTTCTTTTTTCAATATTTTAGGTTTGTTTTTTTACATTCCTTTTGCGGTTGTATTAATTATTAATGGTTACGACACAGCGGGTGTATTAGGGTGGTTATTTACGATCATTTTAAGCATTCAGTCAGCTAACTTCTTAAACTTTTTAATCAATAAAAACAATAAGGCATTGGTAGTTATTGGTGCAATATTGCTTAGTTTAATTGGGTTACAAAAGTTTGGTATTGCGAATGTGGTGGGCGATGGCGGCGCATTTTTCGATTTTATCTACCAACATCCAATATATTCTTTAGTTGGAATCTTAGTTTTAGCAGGTTTATACCAACTTAATTACAAACAATTACGGAGTCAGGTATATTTAGATGGTGCAGTGCAAACCAAGGTTGAAGAAGTGAAATCTGCAGACTTGTCTTTTGCAAATAAATTAGGAGACGTTGCACCTTTTATAAAAAATGATATTCGTTTAATATGGAGAAATAAAAGAACAAAGACCGTTTTCTTAATGTCTTTCCTGTTTCTTTTTTATGGTTTAATATTTTTCACGCAAGAAACTTATAAAGAAGTTCCAGCAATGCTCATGTTTGCATCTTTATTTATTACGGGTGGGTTTGCGCTAAATTATGGTCAGTTTATTCCGGCCTGGGATAGTGCTCATTATAAAATGTTAATGAGCCAGAGCTTTAAATACCGCAAATTCCTAGAATCTAAATGGATTTTAATGGTGGTAATGACCTCCTTCTTATATGTGCTAAGTTTTCCTTATTTGTACTTCGGAGTAGATATTTTCTTAATGATTACTGCAGGTGCTATTTTTAATATCGGATTTAACTCACTCTTTTTACTATATGCAGGTTCTTTTAATAGGAAAAAAATAGACTTAAATAAAAGTGGATTTGGAAATACACAAGGTACAAGTGCAACACAGTTTCTTATTATTCTACCTTTAATGGTTTTTCCAATGTTACTTTTTTGGCTTTTCAATGAATTTATTAGTGCAAGTTCTGGGTATATTGTCGTTGCTGCAATTGGCGCTATCAGTTTATTTTGTAAAAAGTATGCAATGAATTTTATAGAGAAAAAGTATATAGAAAAAAAATACGTTATGATTAATGCTTTTGGCAAAGAAGCATAGTTTCAACTTAAAAGAAAACACAATGATTACAATAGATACAATATCAAAAAAATACGGGAAAGCAGAAGTTTTAAATGTAGAAAACATTGAAATACCAAAAGGACAAAGCTTTGGTTTGGTGGGCAATAATGGTGCAGGAAAAACAACATTGTTCAACATTCTTTTAGATTTAATAAGACCCACTACAGGTATAATTACCAATAACAATATTGTGGTGAGCCAGAGTGAAGATTGGAAAAATTTTACGGGGTCTTTTATTGATGAATCTTTTTTAATAGGATATTTAACTGCAGAAGAGTATTTTGATTTTATTGGAGATTTAAGAGGGATGAATTCCGCAGATGTTGCTAAATTCTTATTCCCGTTTTCTGACTTTTTTAATGATGAAATTATTGGTAAGAAAAAGTATTTGAGAGATCTAAGTAAGGGAAATCAGAAAAAAGTAGGGATTGTAGCGGCACTTATGGGAAATCCGCAAGTTATAATTTTAGATGAACCTTTTGCAAATTTAGACCCAACAACACAAATTAGACTCAAGCAAATTATTAAAAACCTTACAGAAACTAAAGAAGTTACCGTTTTAGTTTCTAGTCATGATTTAACGCATGTAACAGAAGTGTGTGAGCGTATTGTAGTTTTAGACAAAGGAAATGTGGTAAAAGATATCGAAAAATCTGAAGAAACATTAAAAGAATTAGAGAGCTATTTTGCGCTGTAATTAAAGACGTGTCGTTGCGAATAGTTTTCTAACTGCAAGTAGCAATCATTTGGCAATTTGGTTTTTAATTTCTCTCTTTAAATTAAGAAGTTATTGCTATCAGAACACTCGTTTTTTATTCCGTATTTTTATACAAAGAAAAATGAAAATCGACACGTATAAAAAAAGAGAAAAACATAAATTGTACTCACAATTTAGGCTGTTCTTTTTTTATTCTTATTTTTACATGCTAATTTATACTATTTTCATATGAAAATAGTTTTAGATAAGAGTTTCTTAATTTATGAAATACATCAAAAAAATACTTCTTTTTACTATTCTTTGTGGAGCCTTGTATGCTTGTAGCGCAAAGAAAGATACTGTTATTAGTAGAAATTATCACGCTTTAACCTCTCATTTTAATATCTTATTTAATGGTGAAGAAGCTTTTGAAAAAGGAATAGAAGGTATTAATCAAGGGTATAAAGATGATTGGTTTGAACAATTACCAATAGAACCAATTGTTTTTGACGATCGTAAAATTACAGTACCAACTTTTAAAAATAATAGTCCAGGAGCGGGTTTTCGAGGCAATAATAAAAAGGAAGGAGCAAAAGAAGCTGGTCCTTTTGAAAAAGCAGAAGAAAAAGCGGTAAAGGCAATTCAAAAACACGGAATGAATATTGACGGTTTAGAAAGAAACAGTCAAATAGATGATGCTTATTTGTTGCTGGGTAAAGCGCGTTATTATTCGCAGCGTTTTATTCCTGCTATAGAAGCTTTTAATTATGTAATTGCGAATTATCCCGATGCAAATTTAATTGCAGAAACCAAGATTTGGCGGGCAAAAGCTAATATTAGATTAGATAACGAAGAGTTTGCTATCGAAAGCATGAAACTTTTATTGTTTGTAAAAGATACTTTAGAAGTAGATTTCGCAGATGAAATTAAAGAGCAAGCAAATACAGCTTTGGCAATGGCATATCTAAAAGCAGATAGTTTACAAAATGTAAAGAAGCATTTAAATTTAGCCATTAGAACTCAAGAAAATGTACCACAAGCTGCAAGAAATATGTTTGTATTGGGACAGATGTATGCAAACGAAAATAAAAAAGATTCTGCGGCATTTGTATTTAATAAATTAACAGCGTTTAAAAAAGCTGCTTACAAATACAAAATTCATGCAAATATAGAATTGGCTAAAAATGCTTCTAATGATTCACTATCATCAAGTATTTTAATAAGGTTGAAAAAATTAATCGAAAATAGAGATAATAGACCTTACTTAGATCAATTGTATTATCAAGTTGCTATGTTGCATGAAAAAAAAGATAGTATTTCGACTGCTGTGGAATATTACAACAAATCGCTACGAGCTGAAAAGGGAGGAAGTAAGCAGAAAAGTTTTACCTATGAGAACTTAGGAAATTTATATTTTAAAGATTCAGAGTATTTGCTTGCAAGTAGTTATTATGACAGTGTTTTAAAAGTTTCAAGTGATAGTTTAAACCTGCGTATTCGAAGGGTAAAAAGAAAATATAAAAACTTAGCTTCTTTAATCAAGTTTGAAAATATAGTTGCTATAAATGACAGTATTGTTAGAATCGCTTCTTTGTCTAAAAAAGGACAAGAAGATTTTTTTCAAAATTATATAACTAATTTAAAAAAGAAAGATGAAGAGGCTGCTCAGTTAAGGTTAAATCAGATTGCTTTTGGTGGTAATTCAAGTAATTTATTACAGTCTTCAAATCAAGGTAAATGGTATTTTTACAACACACAGTCTTTAGGTTTTGGTAAAACTGAGTTTCAAAAAATTTGGGGAAATAGGCAATTAGAAGATAATTGGCGTTGGTCTGCAAAACGTATAGTTAGCAATAAAAGTAAAGA
>JBNMOF010000086.1:0-7961 GCA_051277175.1 Polaribacter sp. | reverse complement strand
TATCTTCAGGCCTCATTTCTTCTAGATGATCTACTGAGCGTACATTGTTTTCAATACCAACTTGAATTCCGCCAATTGCAGTAAACTGATTCACATGAATTTTACCAACCAAACCGTATTTTTTTCCAGCGTCTAAAATTTGTTGCGTATCCGCAATTGAGAAGTACCCTGTTTCGCAAAAAATATCTATAAAATCTGCAAGGTTTTCTTTTTCAATAGCAGGAAGAATGTCATCAATCAACATCTGTAAATATCCACTTTTGTTCTCTTTATAGGCATTAGGAACTGCATGTGCACCCAAAAAAGTAGCTTTAATTTCTGTTGGATAATTTTCTTTTAATTTTTTGATAACTCGGAGCATTTTAAGCTCAGCATCTTTTGTTAAACCATATCCAGATTTAATTTCTACAGCACCGGTTCCTAATTGAATAACCTCTTCTAAACGAACTTTACTTTGATTGTATAAATCGATTTCTGACGTTTCTTGTAATTTTTTAGCAGAGTTTAAAATTCCGCCACCATTATCAGCAATTTCTTTGTAAGAAAGGCCATTGATTCTGTCTACAAATTCAGTTTCCCTATTTCCTGCAAAGACAATGTGCGTATGAGAATCGCACCAAGAAGGAAGAATCATTTTACCGGTTGCATCAATTGTTTTTATTTCAATATCTGGACAGTTTTCCATCAACCCAAAATCAGCAATCAATCCATCTTTAATTAAAAGGAAAGCATTTTTAAGTGTTGGTAAAACATTCATTTCTTTTCCCGAAAGAAAATCAATAGCTGTTTCCCTAACCTGAATTAATTCCTTAATATTTTTAAAAAGTACATTCATTAAAACAAGTCTTTTAATAGATCTTCTGCTACCAAGTTAGGCAAAGTTATCTTTAAGTTTGGAGTTCTTTCCATTTCTCTTTTTATCGCAAAAATAGCCTCCTCATTTCGTGCCCAACTTCTTCTTGCGACACCATTATTTACATCGTAAAAAAGCATATTTTTTAGTTTTTCATCGGCTTCTTTCGTTCCGTCTAATAACATTCCAAAACCGCCATTCATAACTTCTCCCCAACCGACGCCACCGCCATTGTGAATAGAAACCCAAGTTGCACCCCTAAAACTATCTCCAATTACGTTATGTATGGCCATATCCGCAGTAAATTTACTTCCATCATAAATGTTAGAAGTTTCTCTAAAAGGAGAATCTGTTCCGCTTACATCATGATGATCTCGACCTAAAATAATTGCACCAATTTCACCTTTTGCAATGGCGTTGTTAAATGCTTCTGCAATTTTTATGCGTCCTTCTGCATCTGCATATAAGATTCTTGCCTGAGAACCTACTACCATTTTATTCGATTTGGCATTCTGTATCCAAGTAATATTGTCTTGCATTTGCAGTTGTATTTCTTCCGGCGAATTTTCCATTAACTCTTGTAAAACACTTGCTGCAATTGCATCTGTTTTGTCTAAATCGGCGCTATTTCCAGAAGCACAAACCCATCTAAAAGGACCAAAACCGTAATCAAAACACATGGGTCCTAAAATATCTTGTACGTAAGAAGGATATTTAAAATCGATGTTGTTTTCTGCCATTACATCTGCACCGGCTCTCGAGGATTCTAGTAAAAATGCATTTCCGTAGTCAAAAAAGTAGGTTCCTTTTTTAGTATGTTTATTAATAGATGCTGCGTGTCTTACTAAAGAAGCCTGTACTTTTTCTTTAAAAAGGGCCGGGTTTTCTCTGATTAAAATATTGGATGCTTCGTACGATAAATCAGCTGGATAATAGCCACCGGTCCAAGGAATGTGTAAAGAAGTTTGATCTGAACCGATATGAATAAAAATGTTTTCTTCGTCGAATCTTTCCCAAACATTAATAATATTTCCTATGAATGCAATGGAAACTACTTCCTTGTTTTTTTGAGCTTCTAAGGTTCTTTCAACTAAAGTATCGATATTATCAATTAAAACATCTACCCAACCCTGCGCATGTCTTTTTTTAGCTGCTCGGCTATTTACTTCTGCACAAATGGTAATGCAGCCCGCAATATTTCCTGCTTTGGGTTGCGCGCCACTCATACCACCTAAACCGGCAGTTAAAAATATTTTTCCATTTGGATTTTCTTCTTTCTTTAATATTTTTCTAAAGGCATTCATTAGGGTAATGGTGGTTCCATGTACAATTCCTTGTGGACCAATATACATAAATGAACCCGCTGTCATTTGACCGTATTGCGTAACTCCCAGTGCATTGAATTTTTCCCAGTCATTTGGTTTTGAGTAATTAGGAATCATCATTCCATTGGTAACCACAACTCTAGGTGCGTTTTTAGACGAAGGAAATAAGCCCATTGGATGCCCAGAATACAAATGCAATGTTTGTTCTTCTGTCATGATTGCTAAATATTGAACCACCAAAAGGTATTGTGCCCAATTTTGAAAAACGGCACCGTTTCCGCCATAGGTAATCAATTCTTCTGGATGTTGCGCAACATCAGGATTTAAGTTGTTATGAATCATTAAAATGATGGCTGCCGCTTGTTGTGTTTCTGCAGGATATTCTGAAATGGCTCTTGCGTATATTTTATATTCCGGTTTGAATCTGTACATATAGATTCTACCAAATTCTTTTAATTCATTAGCGAATTCTGACGCCAATTCTGAATGCCATGCTTTTGGGAAATAACGCAATGCATTTTTTATTGCCAACTGTTTTTCTTCCACAGATAAAATATCTTTCCTTTTCGGAGCCCTATTTGCATCCTTTGGATAGTCTTTTTTTGCAGGCAATGTCGCTGGAATTCCTGCTAGAATTTGTTCTTTAAATGTCATACCTAATTATATTTTACAATAAATTTTTTATTTTCTACCAATAGAATCATGTTGTTAATATCATCCTTTAAAAGTCGGTCTTCTACTAATTTATCTACTTTTTCTCTGATGATATCGTAGTTTTTTTCGATGATTTCAGAAAATGTATTTGGTCTTCTAAATTCTAATGCTTGTGCTGCATACATTAATTCTATGGCTATTATTTTTTCTAAATTGCCTAAAATCTGATTGAACTGTCGCCCAGAAATACTGCCCATAGAAACATGGTCCTCTTGACCTAATGAAGTAGGGATACTATCTGCGGAAGGGGGGAAACACAAAGATTTATTCTCTGTAACTAATGCTGCGGTTGTGTATTGAGGTATCATAAAACCAGAATTTAAACCGCCACCTACAGTTAATAATCTCGGCAAACCGTATTTACCTTCTAATAATAAATAGCAACGTCTGTCTGCAATATTTCCTAACTCTGAAGCGGCAATAGAACAATAATCTAGTGCCATTGCTAAGGGTTGGCCATGAAAGTTACCACCAGAAATGGCTTCTGTTTCACTTAAAACAATAGGGTTGTCTGTAACAGCGTTCATTTCTATTTCGGCCAACTCTAATAGATGATAAAATGCATTTCTAGAAGCACCATGCACTTGCGGAATACAACGCATAGAGTATGGGTCTTGAACGCGTTCACAATCTTCATGTGAAGTTATATTTTGAGAATCTTTAAATATATTCCGCATGCGTTCTGCAACTTTTATACTTCCTTTAAAAGGTCTTATTGCGTGTAATTCTTCTCTAAAAGGAGATGAACTTCCTTTATAGCCTTCAATACTCATGGCACCAGAAATATCTGCTAAATCTAATAAATATTCCATTTTTAGGAGTCCGGTTATGGTATGTGCTAAAATAAATTGCGTTCCATTTATCAAGCCTAAACCTTCTTTTGCTTGTAATTTTAAAGGTTTTAAGTTATGGTTTTTTAAAACTTCTTTCGCAGGAATAGTTTTGTCACCTATCCAAAAATCTCCTTCACCAATTAAGGGTAAAAATAAGTGAGAAAGCGGCGCTAAATCGCCCGAAGCACCTACGGATCCTTGTTTTGGAACTGTTGGTAATAAATCATTTTCTATAAAATAAATAATACGTTCTATCAATTCTAAACGAACACCAGAAAAACCTTGACAAAGAGCATGCACTTTGCAAATCATCATAATTTTTGACAAATTTTTGTCTATGTTTTTCCCAACACCAACAGCATGTGTAATTAATAAATTGGTTTGAAGTTGGCTTGTTTGTTCAGGAGAAATTTGTACATCACACAAAGGACCAAAACCAGTATTAATACCATACACTACTTTGTTATTTTTGGTAATAGTTTCTACTTTTTTCCTACAAGAAATTATTTTTTCTTTCGCAGTACTGTCAATAGTAGCTTTTAAATTACCATTTGCAATCTCTTTTACTTTGTGAAGTGTAAGTTGCGCTATTCCGTATTTAAACATTGTTTTTTGTGTTAATTGTGTTTGAACAAAGTTATGATTACTTTTGATGCTTATTAATATCGTTTATTAGAGTAATTAATAACTATGAGTTATCAAATTGAATTAAGACACATGCGCTATTTTATAGCAGTGGCTGAAGAATTACATTTTAGAAAGGCTGCTGAGAAATTATTTATTTCTCAACCTGGGTTAAGTCGACAAATTAAATTATTTGAAGAAGAACTAGGTGTTGTTTTGTTTGAAAGGCACAATAGAAAAGTGGTGTTAACAAAGGTTGGTGCATATTTAAAGGAGGAATTTACACTACAATTAAAAACACTTTCACATACTTTAGACACTGCAAAATTGTTACAAGATGGTAAAAAAGGCGCGTTGAAAATTGGGTATGTGGGTTCTGCCATGCAAGATGTAATTCCTAATTTGCTCTTGCGTTTTGAAAAAAATCATCCAAATATTTTATTTAATTTAAAAGAAATAGACAACCAAAAGCAGCTTGATGGGTTGCTTGATTACTCTTTGGATATTGGTTTTGTGCGTTTAGAAAGAGTTCCTAGGACTTTGGAAATAAAAACAATTTTAAAGGAAAATTTTTGTTTGGTTTTGCCAAAAAATCATCTTATTAATGAAGATAATTTTAAAAGTTTAGATCAGTTTAAGGCAGAATCTTTCATTTTGTTTGATGCAAAATACAGCGCTTCTTACTATGAAAAAGTAATGCAAATTTTTGATGATTGTGGTTTTGCTCCATTAATTTCTCACAATACCATTCATTCTAGTTCTATTTTTAAGCTGGTAGAAAATAATTTTGGAATTTCTATTGTTCCAAAATCATTAGCTCAAAAAAGAGGTCATCAAATTAAATTTATTGAATTGGATATGATTTCGCAAAAAACAATACTTTCTGTGATTTGGAATAAAAAAAATACGAACCCTATTTTAAATGCTGTTTTAGAGTTGCTGTAAAAATTTAAAATATAAGAACAAAAAATATCTAAATTCTAAAGTTTGGGTTCGTAATTGGAACTTCCAATACCACTTTTTGCTTTAATTTATTTTACTTCTCCTTATTAAAATATTAACACGAATGGTTTTATCTATTTAAATGTCAGTTGCTTAATCATTTACTTGAATCTATTGAATATTATAGTAGTTGTTATAATTCACAAAGATTAGTTTCTTGTATAGATTATCTCTTCCTATAGAAATGGAAATATGATGAATTCTTTTAAAAAAAAGGACTCATTAAAATAGTCATATATTTTTTGCACCTTATTTAATATTCGTATTTTAGAAAGAAATTAAAAAAAAAAACTATGAAAAAAAAAACTATTTTATTGCTACAAATATTATGCATTTTCTCATCTTTTGCTCAGGAAAAAGATAACGATATTAATCCAAATCTTAATGTAACACGTCAAGGTTTTGGAGAGCAAGCCTTTTTAAATATGGGAGTTGGTTTTGTAAACGCAAAGGCTAAGACTGAGGGTTCTGCATATTATTTTGATAATTGGAACACGGAAGGATTAATTTACACGAAGGATAACAAACGGTATAAAATAAAAAAAGTTAATATTAATCTATATGACAATACGCTTGAAGCTATCTATGATGAAGGTTATGTCTTTACATTTAACACCAATAATTTAGTTAAAATAGTGATCAATAAGAAAGTTTTTAGAGTCCTAACTTTAGATAATGAGCTAAATATTTTTGAATTATTTTTTAATAATAGACTTTCTATTTATAGATATAATAGTGTATCCTATTATAAAAATTCACGAAATCCTATGGTCAATAGAAAAGATAATGAATATATTAATAAAGAAAAATATTACCTCTATGATGCAGGTAGCTTAACTAAGATAAAACTATCTAATAAATATTTTTCTAAGCTTTTTCAATCAGAAACTATTAGCCAAGAATTTATTATGGAGTTTATTAAGAAAAATAAATTATCATTAAAGAAAGAAGCTGATTTAATAAAAGTGTTAAATTTTGTTAGTCAATAATTTATATTTTAAGAAAGTTCAGTTAGCCCGCGATGTTAAGGGGTGGATTAGTAGTTTTGATTACAAAGAAATTGGAAAAGTATAGTTACCCGCAAAGGCATGTGCAAAAATAGCTGATTGTGTTATGGTTCTTTCTTTCGAATTAGAGAGATTTATAAATTTCTCATGTAACTCTAAAAACGTTTCTGAATTCTCTCTTGGATTTGTCACATAGGTAATGTTGATTATTTGAGCGTTTACAAAAAGACTAACTGTTAAAAATAATCCTGTAATAACTTGTTTCATATTCTCTGTTTTTAAATAGATATTAGACACGATAAATAAACATAGTGACATGTTTAGTGCATACTAACTATCATTTTTACTGAGCTACATCCTATTTTGTGGTCTAAGATATAGTTTTATATTATATTGCAATTTAAAATACATTAAAAATAATAATATGGCCTTCTTACGATAGGTCATCGCTCTATTTTGTTTGTAAGATCTCAGCTTTTGAATAGTGATTATTTAAGCTTTGAGGGTTATTGAAATTAAAGAAGTTAAGTTTAAAGTGGATTGTTCTTAATCAGCTTTTAATCGAAAATTAAGAAAGTACTATATATGTAGAAAGCATTTTGACTGCTTGTTTGGACCCGAGTTAGATTCTCGGCGTCTCCACTTAATAAAAACCCACACCTTTGAAGATGTGGGTTTTATTATTCTTATATAATTTTGTAAAATATAATTAACTCTTAATTAATCTAGATATAATCTTATTATTTAAGACCATAACATATATTCCTGTTGGTAAAAAACTAGCGTCAATTTCAAAATCTTTAGCCATTGGCTTTTTAGACAATACTTTTCTGCCAACTAAGTCGAATATTTCAAGAGATTTTATAATTTTTGAAGAATTAATTTTCCAAGAACTTAGTGTTGGGTTTGGATATATTTTGAACTCATTTTCTTCATTCTCTTCAACTGAAAGACTTGACTCCACAATAACTGTTCTTGTAACAGTACTTGCTGGATTACCATTGGCATCAGTTACATTATAAGTTACCGTATAGTTTCCTACTACATCTGTGTCAACGTCAGATACAGCTACAATGCCTGCAGAGATATCGCCATCATAGTTATCAGATGCTGTAGCGCCATCGTCTGCATATACACCTCCTACTTCAATAGTCACGGTTGCTTCTCCAATTAATGTGATTATTGGAGGAATTTCATCCACATCCGTTACAGTAACAGTAATATCTTGCGTTACCGTATTTGTTCCATCGGTTACCGTAACAGTCGCTGTGTATGAATTTTTAGTTTCAAAATCTGGATTTGCTGCAAAGGTGATTACCCCTGTTGAAGCATCTATTACTAATTCAGTTCCTGAAATACTATATGCTTGGGTAGCACCTGCATCAGGATCTATTGCTGTTGCAGTTCCGATTGCTAACTGATTTTCAGCAGCTGTAAATAAAGCTGCTGAAGTAAATGAAGGACTTTCATTTACATCGATTACAGTAACAGTAATCACTTGTGGTACCTCATTTGTTCCATCGGTTACCGTAACAGTGGCTGTGTATGAAGACTTAGTTTCAAAATCTGGATTTGCTGCAAAGGTGATTACCCCTGTTGAAGC
>JBNMOF010000085.1:0-8198 GCA_051277175.1 Polaribacter sp. | reverse complement strand
AGGACAAATGTGCACTTCTGCTCCCATTGTTTTTAATAAATCTATTTTATCTTTAGAAGATTTATCACTAACTGCTAAAATACATTTGTAGCCTTTTACAAGGCTAATCATGGCCAAACTATACCCTGTGTTTCCAGAAGTAGTTTCGACAATAGTAGCTCCTTTTTTAAGAATACCTTTCTTTTCTGCATCATTTATAATATGCAAAGCAATTCTGTCTTTTGAGGATAATCCAGGATTAAAAGCTTCTACTTTTGCAAAATAAGAACCTTTTAAACCCGCTGTAATTTTGTGAAGTTTAATGAGCGGTGTTTCCCCTACTAATTCTAAAATACTATTATTAAAACCTTTGTTTTTAGCCATGTTACTTTAATAAATAAATGCCATTTCGAGAAAAATGACGAAACACTTACTTTTTTTTTTAAGAAAAAGAAAGTGTTTCAATATGCTCGATATGACGCTTCATAAGATTTTACCAAATGTAAAAATACATTTTAGGATTGAAATACTAAATTGATTTTAAAGCTTAATTGAATCTGCATCTAACTTGTTCTCTAAAGCTAAAAAGAACGTATAGTCTTCTGCTGTCTCTTTTAAAGCATCAAAACGTCCAGATGCCCCTCCGTGACCAGCTTCCATATTTGTTCTTAGCAACAACAAATTATTATCTGTTTTTAACTCCCGTAATTTAGCAACCCATTTTGCTGGCTCCCAATATTGTACTTGGGAATCGTGAAAACCAGTAGTTACTAATATATTAGGATACTTCTTCGAAGTTACTTGATCATAAGGTGAATATGATTTTATATAGTCGTAATATTCCTTATCATTCGGATTCCCCCATTCGTCATATTCTCCAGTGGTTAAAGGAATAGAATCATCTATCATTGTAGAGATAACATCCACAAAAGGCACGGCAGCTATAATTCCATTATACAACTCAGGATTCATATTTACAATTGCACCCATTAACAAACCACCAGCAGAACCTCCCATTGCATATAAGTGTTTTGCAGAAGTATAGTTGTTATCGATTAAATATTTAGAGCAGTCTACAAAATCTGTAAACGTATTCTTCTTGTTCAACATTTTACCGTCTTCATACCAATTTCTACCTAAATATTCACTTCCACGAATGTGTGCTAAAGCATATACAAAACCTCTATCTAACAAGCTTAAACGTGTTGTAGAAAATCCATCTGGTATGGTATACCCATAAGAACCATATGCGTATTGCAGTAAAGGTGTATTTTTATCTAATTTCGTGTCTTTGTGATACACTAAAGAAATAGCGACCTTTTCGCCATCTTTTGCAGTTGCCCAGACACGTTTACTTTTGTAATTTTCTTTATCAAACTTTCCACCTAAAACTTCTTGTTCCTTTTTTACATCTTTAGATTTATCGCTCATATTAAAATCAACAACAGAAGCAGGAGTTGTCATTGAGTTATATGAATACCGAATCGTGTGCGTATCAAAATCAGGGGTTGAATACACGCCTACAGAATAAGTTTCTTCATCAAAAGGTAAATAGTAATCGGCTTTCTGATCCCAGCGTTTGATACGAACTTTATTTAAACCGTTTGTGCGTTCCTCTAAAACTAAATACTCTTTAAATATAGAGAAGTCTTCTAATAAAGTATCCTCTCTGTGCGGAATTACGTCTGTCCAATTTTCTTTTTCCGTTTTAGAAACTGAAGTTTTCATCAATTTAAAATTGGTCGCGTTGTCTTTATTTGTCAATAAGTAAAAATCATTTTCAAAATGAGAAACACTGTATTCTAAATCTCGTTCACGTGTTTGTAACATCGTAAAACTTCCTGTCGGATTGTCTGCATCTAAAACCTGTGCTTCTGTTGAAACAGTGCTATAAGAGCCAATAATAATATATTTATTAGATTTAGACTTGGTTACATAGGTTCCAAAAGTTTCATCTTTTTCATGAAAAACTTCAACATCTTCTGAAGTCGGTGTTCCTAAAACATGTCTATAAATCTTCTCGCTTCTTAAAGTTATTGGATCTTTCTTTGTATAAAAAATAGTTTTATTATCGTTTGCCCAAACAGAACCACCCGTTGTGTTTTCTATAATATCTTTATAAATCTCTCCTGTTTCTAGATTCTTAATTCGTAAAAAATACTGTCTTCTACTTATGGTATCTGTTGCAAATACAGCTAATTTATTATCTGTAGAAATATTTAAACCTCCCAATTGAAAATAATCGAAATCCTTTGCCAATTCATTCACATTGAAGATTATTTGTTCTTCTGCTTCTAAATTGCCTTTCTTTCTGCTATAAATTGGATATTGCATTCCTTTTTCAAAACGTGTTATATAAAAATAACCGTTGTCTTTATAAGGCACAGAGGAATCATCTTCTTTAATTCTACCTTTCATTTCTTCGAATAATTGCCCTTCAAAATTCTTAGAAAATGCAGTAACCTTATCGTGATAACTATTTTCTTCCTCTAAATAATTAATTACTTTCTGAGTTTGAACATCCTTTACATCCGCAAGTTTTTGCTCATCAGACAAACGCATCCAAAAATAGTTGTCTATTCTAACATCGCCATGTTTTTCTAATTTAGTAGGTTGTTTCTCTGCTGTTGGTGCTTTCGTATCTATATTTTTCATGTTTTCATTTTTACAAGCAGTTGCAAAAATAAGACTTAAAACTATAGTTGTTGTAAATAATATCCTCATTTTTAGATGATTTATATATGCATACAATTTACTAAATTTGTGTTTAACTAATACACAAAAAAAAAGCATGTTTGGAGACTTATCTGGAATGATGAATACATTGAAAGAAGCACAACAAGAAGTTGAAAAGACTAAAACTAGATTAAATTCCGTTATTATTGAGGAAACTTCTGCAGACAATAAAATTAAAATAACTTTGACAGCAAATAGCGTAATCAAAAATATTTCTATTGACAACTCCCTTCTTTCTGATGCAGAAGAACTCGAGGATTATTTAATTCTTACCCTGAACAAGGCACTTGCAAAGGCATCCAAAATCAATGAAGATGAAATGGCGAAAGCTGCAAAATCAAATATGCCAAATATTCCCGGAATGGATATGTTTAAATAGTAAATATATCATTTAAGCTGATGTACCTTGCTTAAAAAAATGATTTTAATATGTTGAAGCTATGATAAAAGAAAAAAAGAATTCTTCTTTAGGGAAGAGCACATTCAAATGGATTTCCTCTATTATTGTCATTTTATTAATTGCATTGATTGCGATTCCTTTTTTATTTAAAGATAGAATTGTCGCAATGGTCTCAAACAGCATTAATGACAATATAAATGCAACGGTTACTTTTAAGGAAGCAGACTTAAACTTATTTAGAGATTTTCCTCTGGCAAGTCTTAGCGTAAACGAAGTAACAGTAATAAATAAGGCGCCTTTTTTAGGAGACACTTTGTTTAATGCTGAAAAAATAAACTTCACCCTAAAGCTAACATCACTTTTTAATAGTGGAACGGAACCTCTAGAAATTAACAGCATTTCTCTAGTAAATGGAGCTATCAATATTCTTTTTAATAAAAATAGTCTTGGTAATTTTGATATTGCTAAAAAGAGTCCTTCGATATCAGAAGCATCAGGAAGTACGCTGTCTTTGTCTATAAACGAGTATACATTAGAAAATATTGACGT
This sequence comes from Polaribacter sp., assembly GCA_051277175.1. GTDB lineage: Bacteria > Bacteroidota > Bacteroidia > Flavobacteriales > Flavobacteriaceae > Polaribacter. The sequence continues at coordinate 4,534 of JBNMOF010000085.1, read as the reverse complement.
TGGTTTTTTTGACGAAACTTCACAAATAAAATTGGCCATAAATAGCATTTACCATTCAGGAAAAGGAAATTTCGAAAAAGATATTTTAGATCTTGATACAAAGACAACTGCCAAGATTTCTTTTGAGATGGAAAAGGTAAATTACCTTAAGAATGTAAATATAAAATTAGATGCTGTTTTAGGAATCGATTTAAAAAAGGCAAAATATACCTTTAAAGAAAACACGGGTTACATCAATCAATTGCCCTTAGAATTCAATGGTTTTATTCAATTAATTAAAGAAGATCAGTTGTATGATATGACGTTTAAAACGCCAACATCATCCTTTAAAAATTTATTGGCATTATTACCAAAGCAATATTCTGGAAATTTAAACAGTATCAAAACCGAAGGAAATTTTGATTTAAAAGGGACTGTTAAAGGAACTTTTTCTAAAACCACCATACCTACCTTAGATATTTCTTTTATCTCTAAAAATGCCATGTTTAAATATGCAGATTTACCAAAAGCGGTGAATAACATCAACATAGACGCAAATATAATTAATACAACAGGTTTTATAAAAGACACGTATGTTGCCATTAATAATGCAGCCTTTAAGATAGACAAAGATATTTTTAGTGCAAGTGGAAACGTTGCAAACCTTGCAGAAAATGCAACTATAAATTTAAAAGGAAAAGGAAGTATCAACTTAGATAATATTGGCAAAGTATATCCGATTGCTTTAGAAAACCAATTAAAAGGTTTTTTAAAAGCGGATGTCACTACAAAATTTGATATGAATTCTATTGAAAAAGGAAACTATCAAAATATAAAAAATAAAGGAAATATTACAGTTTCTAACTTTAAATACAAAGGTGAAGATGTTGCAAATCCATTTTATATTGATAAAGCTTCCGTTACTTTTAATACAAATACCATCGTGTTAGAGGAATTTAAAGCAAAAACAGGAGCTTCAGATTTAGCGATTCAAGGAAATTTAGAGAACTTTTATGGATTTCTTTTTAAGAATCAGAAATTAAAAGGAAATTTCGATCTAAATTCAAATGTATTTAAGGTGGATGATTTTCTAGCGAAGAGCGAAACCACAACCGAGGTTGAAAAACAAGAAAAGACAACAAGCTTAAAAATACCTGCCTTTTTAAATATTACGTTAAATGCAAATGCTAACAAAGTAATATATGACAATATCAACTTGACAAATGTGTCTGGAAACATTTTCATAAAAGACGAAACCGTTCGTTTAAAAAACTTAAAATCATCAGTATTTGGAGGTAATATTGATTTTGATGGCGTAGTTTCTACCAAAGGAGAGAAATCTAAGTTTACCATGGATTTAAACCTGAAAGAATTAAATATTGCAGATTCCTTTAGTAGTTTAGACATGTTAAGTGCTATTGCTCCTATTGCAAAAACAATCGAAGGGAAAATAAATTCTACGATACAAGTTTCTGGAGATTTAGAGGATGATATGACGCCAAATTTAAAGTCTATTTCTGGTGATTTATTGGGACAATTATTAAACACAAAGGTAAAACCAAACAATTCTAAAGCATTGAGCTTATTAGGTTCTAAAGTAGATTTCTTAGATGTTAGCAAACTAAATTTAAATGAAGTAAGTGCTTTATTCTCTTTTAATAATGGTGCAGTAAGTGTAAAACCTTTCAGTATAAATTACAAAGATATTGGTATTCAAATTGGAGGTAAACATGGTTTCGATAATTCTATGAATTATGACATTACCTTTGATGTTCCTGTTAAATATTTAGGAAGTGCAGTAACAACAGCACTTGCGCAATTAACGCCAAAAGATGCTGCAGCTATTAAAAGCATTCCTATAAATGCAACACTAAAAGGTAGTTTTTCGACGCCCAATTTTTCTTCAAACATTAAAAATGCAACAACAGATTTAATGAAGAATATTTTAGAAAAACAAAAACAAAGTTTACTAAATAAAGGAAAAGATGAATTGAAAGATTTCCTTTTTGGTGGCACTAAAAAAGGTTCAACAAAAACTAAAAACAAAACAGAAGACAAAATAAAAAATGTTTTAGGTGGCTTATTCGGTAAGAAAAAAGATACCACAAAGAAAAATTAAACATAAAAAAACAGCAGCCATTTGCTGCTGTCTTTAATTTATTACGCATTGTTTTTACGCAACAGAGAATACACCTATTAAACCAATTACTCCGGCCAAAAGATACACGGACAACATGATAATTGTAAAAACTCCAATAAACTTATAATGAGATTTTAGCATTTCGAAGGCAGTTACTAAAACTGCATCATCTTTAGAAATCAACGCTTCTCTCATCTTTACAGAAAACTGATATAAATAATAAATTGGAAAAATATAAATAAGGGCAACTACAATATAGATTAGAGTTACCACGATTCCCAAATCAAAAGGCATAATATCTGCTTGTGGCGTCGTATTATAAAAAGCACCTATAAAAAAACTACCCATCAGCATCAATCCTAAAGCTATAAACCCTAAAATTGAAAGGAATTTACCCCATTTTGCAGTTTCTCTTAAAAAATTTTTAGCGCCACTAGTTAAAGTGATTTGCTCTAATTCTGTAATTGCATTTTGCATTGTTATTGATTTTAGTTTAGTACTCAAAAATAGTCAATTTAATATTTGGATAAAAAAAAAGCCATAAATATTAAATTTATGGCTTTTAAAATATATTGAAAGCTTTTTATTTCTGAAACTCAGAAATTGTTTTCTTAATAATAGAAATACAATCCATTAATTGCGGCTCCGTCATTACTAAAGGCGGTGCAAAACGAATAATATTACCATGTGTTGGTTTTGCTAACAAACCGTTATCTCTTAGCTTCATACAAATATCCCAAGCGGTAGAACTATCTTCAGTATCGTTTATTAAAATTGCATTTAACAATCCTTTTCCTCTTACCGAAGTTACCAAGTCATTTTCTTTGCAGAATTCTGTTAATTCGTGTCTAAATATATTTCCTAATTTGTCTGCATTAATTGCTAATTTTTCATCAGCAACCACCTCTAAAGCAGCCATTGCAACAGCTGCAGCAATCGGATTTCCACCAAATGTAGAACCGTGATTACCAGGGCCAATAACATCCATAATAGCATCATTTGCTAAAACCGCAGAAACAGGATATGCACCACCACTTAAGGCTTTTCCTAAAATTAAAATATCTGCTTTCGTTTCTGGAGTTCCAGAGCAGTTTTTCTCTGGACAAGCGCAATTTCCACAAGTAGCTAATAAACGTCCTGTTCTTGCAATTCCTGTTTGTACTTCATCTGCAATAAACAACACATTATGTGCAGCACACATTTCTTTTGCAGTCGCTAAATACCCTTCAGAAGGAACATAAACTCCAGCTTCACCTTGTATTGGCTCTACTAAAAATGCTGCAATATTTTTATTACTTTCTAACGCTTCTTTTAAAGCGTGTAAATTATCATATTCAATTTTAATAAATCCGTTGGTATACGGTCCAAAATTCTTTCTGGCAACTTCATCATTTGAAAACGATATAATTGTAGTTGTTCTTCCGTGAAAATTATTTTCACAAACAACTATTTCTGCTTTATTTTCTTCAATTCCTTTTACTTCGTATGCCCATTTTCTAGCAATTTTCAACGCCGTTTCTACAGCCTCTGCACCTGTATTCATAGGTAACAATTTGTCAAAACCAAAATATTCAGTTGCAAATTTCTCATACTTTCCAAGCATGTCATTGTGAAAAGCTCTTGAAGTTAAACTCAATGTTTTTGCTTGATTTGTCATTGCATCCACAATTTTTGGATGGCAATGCCCTTGATTAACAGCGGAGTAAGCTGATAAGAAATCATAATACTTTTTACCTTCTACATCCCAAACATGTACACCTTCTCCTTTACTCAAAACCACTGGAAGTGGATGGTAATTGTGAGCACCGTGTTTGTTTTCTAAGTCAATCGCTTCTTGCGACGTTAATTTGTTTAAAACAGCCATTCTTCTAATTTAAAATGTTTATAATTAAATAACCATTCCTGTTCTACCTTTATCCTTTCGAAGTTTCGAAAATTCAGCGTGGGAAAGAAATCATCCCCGAAGTTTTACAAAAGTAGTTAAAATATTTAACTCTTTTCAGAATGCAGGTATCAGAATGCGAGCATTTCCAAGAGGTCTCGCATTTACAGTATCTTTTTTTCATACTTCAGAAAAGGATGCCGTTTCAATCACGAAAGCATAATGCCTGTAACAAGAATTGTAAATTTGGAAGCTTACACATCCTTTCTGCGATCGTAAAAATCTAATTTTAGGAGTTACCTCTCACATTATTGCATGAACAAATCAACATTGCATGCTCCATTAACATAAATAATATTCATTGGTAGTCTGTCAATAACTTTTCCTAATTTTGCAATCTAAAATAATTGAAAATGCCACGCAGAGAACGCAACAAATTTGTAAAAAAAAATCAAGTTTTAGAACTAAAAATTGAAGATTACGCTTTTGGAGGAAAAGGAATTGCGAGAATTCATTCCGAAGAAGGAAGTTTT
>JBNMOF010000084.1:0-8210 GCA_051277175.1 Polaribacter sp. | reverse complement strand
ATACTTTTTATATTCCTACAGGAAGAGTACATGCGATTGGTTCTGGTGTTTTGTTGGCTGAAATTCAGCAAACTTCAGATATTACGTATCGTATTTTTGATTACAACAGAGTAGATGCAAAAACAGGTGAATTAAGAGATTTACATAATGATTTGGCGATCGATGTGATTGATTTTGAATGTCATGATGCATATAAAACGAATTACGAAACGAAAACGAATGCATCAAACAAGTTAGTGCATTCGCCTTATTTTACCTCTAATTTTATAATTGTCGAAGGAATTTTACAAAAAAATTATGCAACCTTAGATTCTTTTGTAATTTACATATGTGTTGATGGTTCTTTGGAACTGAATCATAACAATGAGCGCTATTCACTAAAAAAAGGAGAAACTATTTTATTACCCGCCTCAATAGAGGCTATCGAATTAAAATCATTGTCAGCGCAAAGTAAACTTTTAGAAGTTTACTTATAGCATTTATTTACGCATTAAAATAACTTCAAAATCTTCTGATCTTTCTGCAAAATCAAACATTTCTTTGGTCTCTATTGGTGGTACTCTTAGTTTTCTTTTGCTGAGGTCTATCCAAGCACCATATACTTTTATAATTGCAGAAAGTTGTCCTGCTTTGTTAAAAACTTCATGTACAATTTTCCAGCGTTCGTTATTTTCTGACAATCCTTGTAATTTTAAGTTGACAGTAATGTCTTCTCCCAAATGAATTTCTTTTCGAAAAGAAGTTTCTTCTGTAAATAAAATAGGACCTAAGTTATGCTTAGTAAACTCATCAATAGAGAAATTATGTTTGGCAAAATAACGCACTCTTATTTCAGCAGCATAATCGTTATATGCGGTGTGACGCATGTGTCTGTTTGGGTCAAAATCTGACCATTTTGTAGCAAAGGTTACTTGGAAACTCATGTTTAGAGGTATAAAATTGCCTGATAAAATATTCAATTTATCAGGCAATGTAGATTATTAGTTAATTAGTTTTTTACGATTTTATCGTTGCTTCTTAGTTTTAATTCTTTTAAGACATTTAATGCTTCTGCTACATAAATATCTTTTGATAGATTTTTGTGCCAAGCACTTCTTTTATCTGCCAATACACTATCTTTTACCATCAAAGGAAATTCATATTTAGGAGACTGAAAACTAAGGTTAGATTCGTATTTAAAGGCTGCTGAATACTTTTTTGAATCGTTTTCTAGCAATTTGCTTTCTTTAGAAAAATCTTTAAAATTAAGAGAATAAGAAGTGTTTTTTTGGTTTATTTTCAGCCATTTAGCATATTCATTAATCAATTTAAACTTACTGTCTAAGGCAATTCTATTTTTGCTTTCGTTTACAACATCATTAAAATTCTCGTAAGAGTCTGTTTTGATATAACTTGCTTGTGGAACTTTATCCCAAATTAAAGCACCTTTTAAATCTCTTTCTCCAAATTTCATATAACTATATCTATTTGGCATTGCAATATCAGAATATACACCTTCAATTTGTGTAGAACCACCATTTACTCTATAGAATTTTTGAATGGTCATTTTTATTGCGCCTAAATCTTCTTCATACTTCGGATAAAAATTATTGATAGGAATTACACTTTGTACAGTTCCTTTTCCATAGGTTTGGTTTCCCCCAATAATTATGGCTCTCCCGTAGTCTTGCATTGCAGCCGCAAAAATTTCTGATGCAGATGCAGACAATTCATTTACTAAAACAACAACAGCTCCATCCCACTGCATTTTAGGGTCTGTATCCTTTTTTACAATGGGTTCTTGTCCTCTATACTTTACTTGAACAACAGGACCTTTTGCAATAAATAAACCTGCAATTTCTATAGCAGTTTTTAAAGAACCACCCCCATTGTTTCTTAAATCGATTAAGAGACCAGAAACATTTTCGCTTTTTAAACGTTCAATTTCTTTTTCCATATCTTTTGCAGAATCCCTAGAATCTACATCAGAAAAGTCGATATAAAACCTTGGCAAATCTATTAAACCGTATTTTTTACCCTCTTTTTCTACAATCGTAGATTTTACAAAAGTTTCATCTAATTCGACAATATCTCTAATAATAGAGATCACCTTCGTAGCACCATTTATTTTTTTCTTAACCGTTAGTCGTACCTCCGTTCCTTTCTTTCCTTTGATGAACTTAATCGCGTCATCTAAACGCATACCAACAATATCTAAGGGTTCTTCTGCTCCTTGCGCAACTTCTAAAATAATATCTCCAGCTTCTAGCTCCCCTTGTTTCCATGCAGGTCCACCAGATACTAATTCAAAAATTTCTGTATAAATTCCTTTTTTTGATAAACGTGCCCCAATTCCTTCTAATTTGCCGGACATATCTTGGTCAAAACGTTCTTTTATTCGAGGTGCCATGTACGTTGTGTGGGGATCAAAAGCACCAACAACACTATTTAAGAAAGTAGAAAACCAGTCTTCGTGTTCTAATTCTTCGATTCTTAAATACAGTTCATCCATATTTTTCAAGACTTCTGATCTCGCTTCTTTTTCTAAAATTTCAAAAGATTTTATCTTGAACTTTTCATCTTTTTCAACCTTAGCTTCTTGCTTTTCTAATTTATCTTGAATTCTACTAAGTACATTTAATTTTAATTGCTTGCGCCAATTATTAATCAACTCACTTTCGTTTTTCGCAAACGTAATTTTATCGTAATCAACTTCTATAGTTTCTTTTTTTTTGAAATTAAAAGGTTGGGCCAGCAATTCGCCATAATAAGACTTTGCATTTTTTATTTTTTCAGTAAAACTGCTGTAGACTACATTATAAAAAGAAACATCATCTTCTAAAAGTTGATTGTCTATTTCATATTTAAATTTAGAAAATTCTTTGAGATCTTCTTGAGTAAAATAACGCTTACTTGGATCTAGACCTTCAATAAAACTTGTGAAAACTTCCTCGGAAAAATCGTCATTCATATCTTTTACAACAAAATGTCCTCTCGTTAAAATGTTTTTTAAAACATAAACCAATATTTTGTCTTTTTCTGGATCTGTATTTTTAATATTATTCGCATTAATAGTTGCAAACAAGAGTAAAAATGAGGCTAAAGTGATGTTGATCTTATTTTTTAATTTCATAAAATTTTTGTCGTTATATCTTGTATAAAATTACTTTTTTCTATTTGCTGAACTATTAAAATAATGCCAAATTTTTAATAAGGTATTTACTTCAACTTTTTATAAAGTTACACTAAGTTTTGTAAAATATCCACGATTACAATATTAAAGAAAAAAGGACTCTTATTTTCTTTACAAATTGTTAAAACGAAAATAGTTTAAATGAATTACATTTGTATTTAAAATATACAATTATGCAAGAAAAGCCGTTAATTTTGGTCACAAATGATGATGGAATTACTGCTCCAGGAATTAGGGCATTGATACAAATAATGAACAAAATTGGAGACGTTGTTGTTGTTGCACCAGACAGTCCACAAAGCGGAATGGGACACGCAATTACGGTAGATAATGTGCTAACGTGTAATCCTATAACTATTGATGATGGCCCGCAATTAGAATATACTTGTTCTGGAACACCTGCAGATTGTATTAAAATGGGAATTAGTGAAATTTTAAACAGAAAGCCAGATTTGTGTGTCTCTGGTATAAATCACGGAGCAAACTCTTCTATAAATGTAATTTATTCAGGGACCATGAGTGCTGCAATTGAAGCAGGAATCGAAGGTGTGCCAGCAATTGGTTTTTCTTTATTAGATTTTAAATGGCATGCAGACTTTAAACCTTCAGAAGAATTCATAAAAAATATTACTTTAAATGCGATGGCAAACGGAATTCCTGAAGGCGTTGTATTAAATGTAAATATTCCTGCTTTGAAAAAGAAAGAAATTAAGGGTATTAAAATTTGCAGACAAGCAAACGGATATTGGAAAGAAGATTTTGATAAACGCAAAAGTCCATTTGGAAAAGAGTATTATTGGTTATCCGGTAAATTTATAAATAAAGATAAAGGGCAAGATACAGATGTGTATGCGCTCGAAAATGGGTATATTTCTATAGTCCCTGTTCAATTTGATATGACTGCGCATCACATGATTCAAAAATTAAACACTTGGGAACTATAAAAAAGGATCTATTAATTGGAGTTTTAGTTGGGTTATTTGCCACTTTTGGTGGAATTTTCTTGTATTTAGAATATTTTTCGAAGTTTAATTTTGAGGATACAGTACAAATGATACATGACGGGAATTTATATGGCAAAGTGCTTTCATTAGCGGCAGTGCCGAATTTATTTGTGTTTTTTATTTTCCTTAAAAAGAGACAAGATAATAGAGCAAGAGGGGTTTTAATGGCTACTTTTTTAATTGCATTTACAACGCTTATTTTAAAATTTTTCTAATATGAAATATTATATAATTGCTGGTGAGGCTTCTGGAGATTTGCATGGTGCAAACTTAATGAAAGAACTATATAAGCAAGATAAAACTGCAGATATCCGTTTTTGGGGAGGAGATTTAATGCAGGCGGCTGGCGGTAATCTAGTAAGTCATTATAAAGAAAGAGCTTTTATGGGTTTTTTTGAGGTTTTAAAAAACGTATTTAAAGTACTGGGTTTTATTAAATTTTGTAAAAAGGATATCGCCATATTTAAACCAGACGTGTTAATTTTTATAGATAATTCTGGTTTTAACTTGCGCATTGCAAAATGGGCAAAAGTGCATAACTATAGAACTAATTATTATATTTCGCCACAAGTTTGGGCAAGTAGAGCAGGCAGAGTAAATGATATAAAAAGAGATATTGATAAATTATTTGTAATTCTTCCTTTTGAGAAAGATTTCTATAAAAAGTACAAGTATGAAGTAGCTTTTGTTGGGCATCCTTTAATTGACGCAATTGCGGACAGAAAGCAAGTATCTGAATTAGATTTTAGAAAGGAATACAAATTAAGTAATAAAAAAATCATTGCTTTATTACCAGGGAGTAGAAAGCAAGAAATTACAAAGATGCTATCTGTAATGCTGTCCTTGGTAGCATATTTTCCTGAATATCAATTTGTAATTGCAGGTGCACCAAGCCAAGATTTTTCTTTTTATAAAGAAATTATTGGCGATAGAGAGGTGGCTTTTATCAACAATAAAACATATGATTTATTAAGTATTTCCTATGCTGCTTTGGTAGCTTCGGGGACTGCTACTTTAGAAACGGCTTTGTTTAAAGTTCCGCAAGTTGTTTGTTATAAAGGGGGAACTATTTCTTACCAAATAGCAAAAAGAATTATCACTTTGAAATTTATTTCTTTGGTGAATTTAATTCTTGAGAAAGAAGTAGTGAAAGAATTAATTCAAGACGATTTTAATAAACGAAATTTAAAAATGGAGCTAATCAATATTTTAGATGCATCTTGTAGAGAAAATATGTTTTTAAATTATTTTGATTTAGAGAAAAAATTAGGAGGAAAAGGCGCTTCTGAAAATGTAGCAACACAGATTATTGCCGCTTTAAAAACTCAAACTTAAGATGAAGAAGTGGTTTATTTTATTGCTTTTAACTTCTGTGGGATTGGCCTCGTGCTCATCGACAAAAACGGTTGTAAAAACTACAAAAAGAGGGGCAACCAAAATAGATAAAATTATCTCTAATGCTTTAAAATATAAAGGCGTTCCCTATACGTTTGGCGGGACAACAAAAAGAGGAATGGATTGCTCTGGTCTTGTTTATGTCTCTTTTTTACAAGAAAAGATACCAATACCTCGTGTCTCTAGAGATATGGCAAAGAAAGGAAAGAAAGTGTCTCTAAAAAATGCTAAAAAGGGCGACTTACTCTTTTTTAAAACATCTAAAAAAAGAAACCGAATTAATCATGTTGGCCTGATTATTTCCGTTAAAAAAAATCAGATCCGTTTTATACACGCAACTACTTCTAGAGGTGTTACTACTTCTCTATTATCAAATAAATATTGGAAAAATGCCTTTGTAAAAGTCAAAAGAATACTGTAATTTATTTTCAGTAACTTCACACTGCTATGAAAAGGTTGCTAAAATACTTGCCTTTACACTTTTTGATATTTCTAATTTTAGGAATCGGAATTCAATTTTATACTCAAATTTGGACTTTTGGTTTTCTAAATTTATTATTGCTCATATTTTTTTTAATAATTTCTCTTGTCTTACTTTGGAAGAAAAAAGACATCACATTTGTTACCTTTTTTTTATTCTTTATGATTGGTATTTCTGCTGTATATATGCAAGATGCTAGAAATTTTAAAAACTATTATTCTAATTTTTCAACGCAAGATGCAAACGTAGTTTTAAGAATTTCTAAAGTTTTAAAATCAGGTTTTTATCACGATAAATATGTAGCAGAAGTGCTTCAAATTAATGCGCACAAAACGAGCGGAGAAATCTTGCTAAACATACAAAAAGACAGTTTACAAAACCTTCTTAAAATTGATGCTGAAATTTTTGTAAAACCTACTTTTAAATTAGTGCTTCCATCTTTAAATCCAAATCAATTTGATTATAAGTTTTACTTAGCGAAACAAGGAATGCATCATCAATTATTTTTGGATACTCATCAGTTTTTAAAACGATCAAATTCAGCGGCCTCTTTAGTTGCTGTTTCTGAGATTTTTAGAGATAAAATTCAACAATCATTATTAAAATTTAACTTTAAAACGGATGAACTTGCAGTAATTAGCGCCCTTTTATTAGGCCAAAGACAAGATATCTCTAAAGAATTATTAACAGATTACGCGGGTGCAGGTGCAATTCATATTTTAGCCGTTTCTGGCTTGCACATTGGTATTATTTTACTCATTTTATCCTTCTTATTTAAGCCTTTAGAAAAGTTAAAGAATGGGAAGTATTTAAAAGCTTTTTGTATTGTTTTATTACTGTGGATGTTTGCTTTTATTGCTGGGCTTTCGGCATCTGTTGTGAGAGCAGTAACGATGTTTACTTTTTTAGCAGTAGGACAATCCTTTCAGCGTAAAAAGGTAGTAGTGTTTTCTCTAATTTCCTCGATGTTATTTATGTTAATTATAAAGCCCATCTTTTTGTTTGATGTTGGTTTTCAACTCAGTTATTTAGCCGTTTTTGGTATTATCTGGGTGCAACCAAAATTGGTGACAGTTTATAAACCAAAATTTCTAATAGATAAAAAAATATGGCAATTATGTACAGTATCTATAGCGGCACAGGTTGGAATTCTGCCTTTAAGTATTTATTATTTTCATCAATTTCCAGGGTTATTTGTAGTTTCTAACTTGGTAATTATTCCTTTTTTAGGAGCTATTTTAATTGGAGGAATTGTGGTCATAGCAATGTCATTACTAGACATTTTACCTCAGTTTTTGGGAGATATTTATGGTTTTGTAATTTCTTTGATGAATGGTTTTGTTCGTTGGGTTTCTCACCAAGAACAATTTTTATTCAAAGACCTATCCATCTCCTTTTTAATGATGCTTGGGAGTTATTACCTTGTGTTTTCTGGAGTTATATTTTTAATTAATAGGAGTCCAAAAAGATTTATTTATTTTCTCATTTCGATACTATTGGTTCAAAATCTATATTTTATTGAAAGGAAAACTGCTTTTGAGAAAGACGCTTTTATTGTATTTCATAAAAGTAGATTTTCTATACTAGGGAGAAGGGAAGGAGCGGAGATGAAGCTGCAGCACAATTTAGCCACCATAACATCTAAAGAAATTAAAGCCGTAAAATCTTACCGCATTGCCGCGCATATTAAAAACATCGAGAATGTTGATTTTAAGAATTACATCAATTTTAAAGGACAGGATATTTTGTTGATTGATCGTTTAGGTGTTTATCAACTTGATAAATTAAAGGAACCGATTGTAGTTTTACAATACGCACCAAAAATTAATTTAGAAAGACTAATTCAAACGCTAAAACCAAGCTTAATAATTGCAGACGGTTCAAATTATAAAAGCGATATAAATAGATGGGAAACTACTGCATTAAAAAATGCCATTCCGTTTCATTATACCGGTAAAAAAGGAGCATTTATTCTCAGTAAATAGCGCTATAATTTACTTTTAAAATTCTTTTCAAAGTCTGTCCAATTACTGGTTTTGTAGTGCTCTTCAGAGAAAAACCCCAATATTTTTTCAAAGGTCTTTTTATCTAAATAACCAGGAATACTCTGTAGTTTTTCTTCTGTTTTAGATAGTAAAATGGTTGTTGGGTAGGATAA
>JBNMOF010000083.1:0-8282 GCA_051277175.1 Polaribacter sp. | reverse complement strand
GCATCCATAATATCATAGTGAATCAATGTAAAATTATGAAAAACCTCAACTGCTAAAGCTGCAGGTAGTGCTTTTTTAAAATCACTAGAAAAAATATCTGCTGCCATTAAAGTAAGCACTGGTCGAATTCTTTTTCCTCCTAATTTTAAAATATAGTCTATGGGCTCATACAAGTTTTTAGGCTCGTGAATCCAGTCTTTTGATTCTAAATAAGATAGAAATTCTTTTTGATAATGTAAAATGTCCAAACTTTAAATTTTTTGTAAAAATAATGTAAACAATTGTTGCTTTCAACATGAAACGTTAAAAAAACACTAAAACTTTGGAAACTGTAATTGTTTCTAAAGTTTCCTTTCGTAAATTTGCGCTCAAATTATGACAGAAAGAATATTAGAAAAGTCCAATGAGCTCTTTTTAAACTTAGGTTTTAAAAGTGTTACTATGGATGAAATTGCCACTTCTTTGGGGGTTTCTAAGAAAACTATTTACAAGTATTACAAGAACAAGACCGAACTTGTAGCCGCTGTAACGCATCATATGTTTGATACTATTTGTAGCGGAGTAGATAGTATTCGCGAATTGGAACGAAACCCTATTGTTGAGCTTTTCTCTATAAAAAGATTAATTACCGAGCACTTAAAAGACGAAAAGTCTTCACCACACTACCAACTTCAAAAATATTATCCTAAAATTTACGATGCTTTAAAGGAAAAACAGTTTCATGTAATGCAAAGTTGTGTAATAAATAATTTAAAAAAAGGAATTGATACTGGTTTTTACAGAGAAAACATAGATTTAGAGTTTACATCTCGTATTTATTTTAGTGGAACCTTAGGGATCAAGGACAACGATTTATTTCCATTAAAAGAATATGGTACGCATACTTTAATGAATTATTATTTAGAATACCACTTAAGAGCTATCAGTACAGAAAAAGGAATACAACAATTAGAAGATCAATTAAAAAATAATCAATTTTAAATGAAAAGATATCGCTATTTAATGTGCTTTTTTATTTTTGCCACAACTGCAAAAGCACAAGAAAAAATCCATCAATTTTCTTTAAAAGAAGCCATCAGTTTTGCTTTAGAAAATAGTTACAACACCAAAGCTGCTATAAACGACATTGCTGCTGCTAAAGAGAGAGTTTGGGAAACAACTACTATTGGTTTGCCCCAAATAAATGCAAGAGCAGACTATCAAAATTTTCTAAGACAACCTGTTTCGTTATTGCCAGCTGCAGCATTTGATAATAGAGAATCTGTTGTTCAGACAGTAGAGGACTTTTTTGATATTAGTAGAGAAGGCAGTCCATCGCCACCAGATGGTTTTATTCCAGTAGTTTTTGGGACAAAACAAAATTTAAATGCTTCTTTAACGGTAACCCAACTTTTGTTTGACGGTTCTTATCTTGTGGGGTTACAAGCTTCTAAAACATTTTTAAAAATTTCTAAACAAGCGCAAGAAAAAACTGCACTGTTAACTAGAGAAGCTGTTATTAATGCCTACGGAAATGTTTTAGTTACCCAAAAAAGCATTTCAATTTTAAAAGAAAATATTAAAATTTTAGAAAAAAATTTTAGTGATGTTCAGAAAATTTATGAAAACGGATTGAACGAGGAAGAAGATGTAGAGCAATTAGAAATTACTTTAGGAAATCTTAAAAATCAATTAAATAGTGTAATTCGAATGAAAAGTATTGCATATCAAATGCTAAATCTTTCTTTAGGAACTACCATTGATACAAAGTTAATTCTTACAGATTCTTTAGATGGTTTGGCGGAAAATAATATTGATTTAGATTTGATTGGCGCCGCATTTAATTTCACGAACCACATCGATTTTAAAATTTCTGAAAATGACAGAGAGACAAAGCGCTTAATGATGAAATTGGAACAAAGTAAATCTTTACCGAGTCTCAGCGCATTTGTAAATTATGGAAGTCAGGCTTTTTCAGATTCCTTTTCATTTATTCAAGGCGATCAACAATGGTTTGCATCTTCTTTATTAGGGGTTAGTTTAAATGTTCCTATTTTTAGTAGTTTTGGAAGAAAAGCAAGAACGTCACAAGCTAGAATAGCTTTAGAAACTGCAGATTTAAGATTAGAAGAAACCAAACAAAGACTTTCTTTACTTGCACAAAAAGCAAAAAGTGAATATCAATTAAGTATCGAAAATTATCAGACTTCAAAGAAAAATGTTGGTTTAGCGGAAAGAATAGAAAAGAAACAACGAATTAAATTTTTTGAAGGAATTTCCTCTAGTTTCGATTTATTACAAGCACAAAATCAATTATACGCGCAACAGCAAAACTACATTCAAGCTATGTTAAACGTAATTGCAACAAAAGCAACCCTAGAAAACGCATTAAACTTACCAATTAAATAACCTCCCGATTATGAAATATATATATGTAACATTCTTAACCGCACTAATTTTAACTTCTTGCGGGAATAAAAAAGAAGTTTCTTTAGATGCTGTTTTGGCCACGAATGACGTGACGCAGATAAAATCTAAAAAAGCGGAGATTGACGCGAAACAAGCGAAGTTGTCTATTGCGTTAGAAAAATTAAACGATCGGTTAGATGATTTAAACCAAAATAAAAATATTCCGTTAATTACAACCTTTGCAGTAAAAGCAGTTACGTTTACACATTTTATAGAACTACAAGGTAATGTGCAAACAAAGCAAAATGTTTTGATATACCCTGAAATGCCAGGAATCTTAAAAAGTGTTCTTGTAAAAGAAGGACAGCAAGTAGTTAAAGGACAAGCTTTGGCAACGATTGATGATGGAGGAATGACACAACAACTAGCACAGTTGAATGCGAATGCGCAATTGGCAAAAACTACTTATGAGCGACAAAAGAGATTGTGGAATCAGAAAATTGGATCGGAAATTCAGTTTTTACAAGCTCAAACATCATACGAAGCTCAGAAAAGTGCTGTAAATCAACTTAAAAGTCAGTTAGAAAAAGCTATAATTAACGCTCCTTTTTCAGGAATTATAGACAATATTTTTAAAGAAAGAGGCACTGTTGTAGCTCCGGGAGCAGGATCAGAAATTTTTAGAATTCTAAACCTTTCTAATATGTACATCGAAACAGACGTTCCAGAAACCTACATCGGTAATATCATAGAGAACAAAGCTGTTGAGATTAGTTTCCCAGTATTGGGAGAAATGGTAAACTCTAAAATTAGACACGTTGGTAATTACATAAACCCGAATAATAGGTCTTTTAAAATAGAAATTGGGGTGCCAAACTTAAATGGAAAAGTAAAACCAAACTTAACTGCAAAATTAAAATTAAACGATTATACCAATACAAATGCACTCTTAATACCGCAAAGTATTATTTCTGAAAATTCAAAAGGAGCGCAATTTATCTACATCGTAAAAGATAAAAAAGAAAATAATGAGGCGGTTGCAGAAAGATTGATTATTGAAACAGGAAAAACGCAAGGAGACCTTATAGAAGTAACTAAAAATCTGACTGAAAATGCTGAGGTTGTTATGGAAGGCGCGAGAAGTGTAACGAACGGTCAAGTCGTAAAAGTGATTAATAAATAGTAGAAACATGGAGGATAGAAAAAAACAAATAGATAAAGAATTCAAACTTTCTTCTTGGGCAATAAATAACAAGACCACTATTTATGTATTGATGTTCTTAATTCTTTTTTTAGGAATTTCAGCATATTTCACGATGCCCAGAGAAAATTTTCCAGAAATAAATGAAACCAAAATTTACATTAGTGCTGTATACCCGGGAAACACGGCCGAAGACATAGAGAAGTTAATAACAAACCCTTTAGAAGACAGATTAAAGTCTGTTAGTAACGTGGTAGAAATTACGTCTACTTCTCAGGAAGATTACTCTATTATTACTGTAGAATTTGACGAGAGTATTGCCGTTGACAAGGCAAAGCAGAAAGTAAAAGATGAAATAGATCAAGAAACGGCAAGTGAAGATTGGCCCATATTTAATGGAGCAAAAGTAACTCCTAATATTTTTGAATTAAGCATGTCTGAGGAAGTGCCAATTCTAAATATTAATATCTCTGGAAATTATCCAGTTTCAAAACTAAAAGAATATGGAGAGTATTTACAAGACGAAATTGAAGATTTAACTGAAATTAAGAAAGTAGATATCCGTGGGGCACAAGACAAAGAGATCGAGGTTGCGGTTGATATTTACAAAATGATGGCTGCAAAAGTTAGTTTTGACGATATTACCAATACCATAAAACGTGGAAATGTTACCATGTCTGCAGGTAATTTTATTACCAGCCAGCAAAGAAGAACCATCCGAATTATTGGCGAAATTGACAAACCTTCAGATTTGGGGGATTTTGTTATCAAATCAGAAAAAGGAAATCCTATTTATTTAAAAGATGTTGCACAAATAGCTTTTAAAGATAAAGATAAAACAACCTATGCAAGAGAAAATGGTGCACCGGTTGTGATGCTAGATGTTAAGAAAAGATCTGGAGAAAACATGGTTGCTGCTGCTGATAAAATAGGGGTAATTGTAAAAAATGCTAAAAAAGAATTTTTCCCACAAGATTTAAGAGTAACCATTGCAAATGATCAATCACCAAAAACAATTGGGCAGGTAGATGATTTGGTAAACAATATTATTTTTGGAGTTATTTTAGTAGTCATTGTGTTGATGTTTTTTCTCGGATTTAAAAATGCATTGTTTGTTGGTTTTGCAATTCCAATGTCGATGTTTATGTCTTTAATGATTTTAGGTGCATTAGGATATACCTTAAATACAATGGTACTTTTCGGGCTAATTATGGGGCTTGGAATGCTGGTAGACAACGGAATTGTGGTGGTCGAAAATGTCTATCGTTTAATGGACGAAGAAGGAATGACAAGAATAGAAGCTGCTAAAAAAGGAATTGGAGAAATTGCTTTTCCTATTATTATTTCTACAGCAACTACCGTTGCAGCCTTTATACCCTTGGGTCTTTGGCCAGGAATTATGGGGCAATTCATGGTTATTTTACCAATTACTTTATCCATCGTTTTAGGCTCTTCTCTATTTGTAGCAATTTTCTTTAATTCAGTGCTAGTTTCTCAATTTATGAGCACAGAAGACAAAGACATGCCATTGAAAAGTATTATCAGACTTACGAGTATTATGGCCGTTATTGGGTTGTTAATATTCTTCTTTGGGGGTTCTTATAATGCATTAGGAACTCTTATTATATTCACAGCAATTATGTTGTGGGTGTATCGGTTGGTTCTAAGAAAAGCGGCAAATTCTTTTCAAAAAAACACACTGGTTTCTTTAGAAAACTGGTATGAAAGGCAACTAAAAACAGCACTTTCTGGCTGGAGACCTTATGTTCTAGTTTTTGCAACTATTCTATTATTAGTGGGTGCTGTTAAAATTTTTGGGATGTCAATAGAGTCTCAAAGAACTAAGATTGAATTTTTCCCAGACAACAAACCAAATCAGATTATTGTGTATATCGAATATCCAGAGGGAACAGATATCGAGAAAACCAATCAAATTACAAAAGAAGTTGAACAGAAAGTGTACCGTGTTTTAAATCAAGACATGTACACTACCAATGATTACAACTTCATGGTAGAAAGTACCGTTTCTCAGGTTGGTGAAGGTGCAGGAAATCCGCAAACAGACGGCGGTTCTTCCGCAGAAATGCCGCACAAAGGAAAAATTACGGCTTCTATGCGTGAGTATAAATATCGAAAGGGAGAAGACAGTGAAGTGTTAAGACAAAAAGTACAAGCGGCTTTGGTAGGAATTTATCCGGGTGTTTTAATTTCAGTTGAAAAAGATGCCAATGGACCACCAACAGGAGCTCCTATAAATATTGAATTAAATGGTGAAAATTATGAAGACTTAATTTTTACTGCAGAAAGAATGCGCGATTACTTAAATACGCAGAGTATTTCTGGTGTGGATGAATTAAAAATTGATGTGAATAAATCGAAGCCTGGAATGCAGGTTTTGGTAGACCGCAAAAAAGCAGGAGAATTGGGAGTTTCTACGGGGCAAGTAGGGCAACAATTAAGAGCTGCTATTTTTGGAAACAAAGCTGGAATTTATAAAGAAAATGGTGAAGATTATGATATTTATGTTCGTTTTAATAAGGACGATCGATATAATAAAAGTGCTGTTTTCAATCAGAAAATAACATTTAGAGATCCTGCTACCGGTAAGATTAAAGAAATCCCCGTTTCTGCAGTGGCTTCTCAAAGTAATAGTTCTGGTTTTAGTGCCATAAAGCACAAAGATGTGAAAAGAGTGGTAACGGTGTATTCTGCACTATCTCCAGGAGAAACGGATGCTGGAATTGTTGTGGCCAGAATTCAAAATTCTATGAAGAGTTTCAAGAATTTACCAAAAGGAATTCACATAGACTATACGGGACAAATAGAGGAAATGAAAAAGCAACAAGATTTTTTAAATGGTGCTTTTCTTACTGGATTAATGTTGATTTTCTTTATTTTGATTTTCCAATTTAATTCGGTTTCAAAACCAGGAATTATCATGTTGGCAATCTTTCTAAGTTTTATAGGTGTTTTTGGAGGCTTGGTAATTTCAGGAGCTCCTTTTGTAATTATGATGACAATGGTTGGTATTATTTCTCTTGCCGGAATTGTTGTAAATAACGGGGTTGTTTTATTAGATTATACCGAGTTATTAATTAGTAGGAGAAAATTACAAGATGGTATTTCTGAAGAAGCATATTTGCCTTTGAATAGTCTGTATGAAACAATTGTAAAAGCAGGAAAAGCCCGTTTAAGACCCGTTTTATTAACTGCTATTACCACTATTTTAGGTTTAATTCCGTTGGCAATTGGTTTGAATATCAATTTCTTTACACTGTTTAGTGAATTTGATCCTAATATTTATATGGGAGGAGACAATGTTGTTTTTTGGGGGCCATTAGCAAAAACAGTTATTTACGGTTTATTTATAGCAACCTTCCTTACATTAATCGTAGTGCCTATTTTGTTTTTCCTAGTTACAAAGTTTAAAATGAGAATGAAAGGATTGTTGAAAAATCAGGTTCAAGAAATTAATTAAAAATTATAATTATATATTTAAAAGAGGATGAAAGCAGTACGATTTCGTCCTCTTTTTGTATTTTCGAAAGTATGTTTGAAAAGAAAAAAAAGTCTTTTACCGTTAACGAACTTAAGGGGAAATTAGAAAATTACTGCGTATACCAAGATAGATGCCACAAAGAGGTAGAGCAAAAAATGCGCGAGTACAATTTAATTCCGGAAGCTAGAGAATTGATTCTTTTAAGTTTAATGAAAGATAATTTTTTAAACGAAGAACGTTTTGCTAAAAGTTATGCCAGAGGAAAATTTAGAATCAAAAGCTGGGGAAAACAACGCATTGTTCGAGAACTAAAATTTAGAGATATTTCTGCTTACAATTTAAAAACAGCGCTAAAAGAAATTGACGAGACTGAATATATTGCAACTATTTACCGAATTACTGAAAATAGAAATAATGTTATTTCTGAACCTAATATCTATAAGAGAAAGAAAAAGTTAATCGATTTTTTGATGCGAAAAGGTTTTGAAAACGATTTGATTTATAAAGTTGTAAATGAAGTGGTTTCTTAACCTCGTTAGTCTTTTTTAAATTTATAATTCGCTTTTTATAATTTTCTGTCTTCAAAATAAAAATAATAGAAAAATCATATACTTTTTTAGAACCTAGGAGATGTATCTTTTTGTAAATAAAAACCGACGCTTTTTGGCGTCGGTTTTTGAAATTATTTATTTGAAGTTTTTTAATTTTCTGTTCCTAAAAAGTTGTAATTTTTAGCGTAGAATAACATTTGCTCCTCAAAACTTTCAGGTTGTTTCACAACAACATCTGTAATCATTTCATTTTCATCTAAAGTGGGTTCTAAAACAGGATTTACAAAACCACTATACGGTGCTGAGGTAAACTGCTTATTTCTTTCGATAACTTCTTTATGAATTTGTTGGTCTACTTTTACTCCATACCCTTCTACTAAACTTTTAGCTGCGGCAAAATCTCCTTCAGATTTTATACGTTGCGTTTCACGTAATAATCTTCCAAAAATTGCTCTTAACTTTTCATAATCAGTAATATTGAAATAGGTGTTTCCATTTTCTTTTACTATTTTTTCTATCACATTTTCTTCTGCACCTTGTTCAAATGCCCAAGCAGAAACCCATTGACGATTCACCATATGATCTTCTTCAATATCGTCTCCTAAATTAATTCGTATTAATTGTGCCATTAATCCATTTCTAA
>JBNMOF010000082.1:0-8434 GCA_051277175.1 Polaribacter sp. | reverse complement strand
GTCACGCCGATTTTGGTGGTGAGGTAGAGCGTGTATTAAAAATGGCTGATGGTGTTTTATTATTAGTAGATGCATTCGAAGGGCCAATGCCACAAACTCGTTTTGTATTAGGTAAGGCTTTAGACTTAGGTTTAACTCCTATTGTTGTTGTAAATAAAGTAGACAAAGAAAACTGTACTCCTGACATCGTTCACGAAAAGGTTTTTGATTTAATGTTTGCATTAGAAGCAACGGAAGAGCAATTAGATTTTGCCACTGTTTACGGTTCAGCAAAAAACAATTGGATGAGTACAGATTGGAGAAATGAAACAGATAATATTATCCCTTTATTAGATGCGGTTTTAGAATCTATTCCAGCAACTAAATACAACGAAGGAACACCACAAATGCAAATTACTTCTTTAGATTTTTCTTCTTTTACAGGTAGAATAGCTATTGGACGTGTATTTCGTGGAGATTTAGAAGTTGGTAAAGAATATATGTTATGTAAAGCTGACGGTTCTACTAAGAAAGTAAGAATTAAAGAATTACACGTATTTGAAGGAATGGGTAAAATTCAAGTAGAGAAAGTACCTTGTGGAGATATTTGTGCAATTACTGGTATTGATGGATTTGAAATTGGTGATACCATAGCAGATTTAGAGAACCCAGAAGCGTTGCCAAGAACAGAAATAGACCAACCTACTATGAGTATGTTGTTTACAATTAACAATTCTCCTTTCTTTGGTAAAGAAGGTAAATTTGTTACTTCGCGTCACATTCGTGACCGTCTGTTTAAAGAATTAGAAAAAAACTTAGCATTAAAAGTTGAAACTACCGATAGTGAAGATAAATTTAACGTTTTTGGGCGTGGAGTTTTACACTTATCTGTATTGATTGAAACAATGCGTAGAGAAGGATATGAATTGCAAGTGGGAAGACCACAAGTAATTTTAAAAGAAATTGATGGTAAGAAACATGAGCCAATGGAAACATTGTCTATTGATGTGCCAGAAGACATGGCCTCTAAAGCAATTAACTTAGTATCTCTTAGAAAAGGTGATATGTTAATTATGGAGCCTAAAGGAGATTTACAACACTTAGAATTTTCAATTCCTTCAAGAGGATTGATTGGTTTAAGAAACAGAATTTTAACAGCAACCGCTGGTACCGCAATTATTAATCACAGATTTAGTGAATATGGTCTTTATAAAGGAGATTTCACCGAAGAAGTAAAAGGAGCAATTGTTTCTTCTGCAGCGGGTAAAGCAACAGCATATGCATTAAATCGTTTACAAGACAGAGGACGTTTCTTTATTGATGTGAATCAAGAGATTTATATTGGCCAAGTAATTGGAGAAAATAGTAAATCTGATGAGATGGCAGTAAACTTAATTAAAGGAAAGCAATTGACAAACATGCGTAAATCTGGTACAGATGAAGCTATGAAAATCGCACCGAAAGTAGATTTCTCTTTAGAGGAAAATATGGAATATATTAAGGCTGATGAGTACTTAGAGGTGACTCCAGAAAACTTAAGAATGCGTAAAATTGTATTTAAAGGATAAGCTACCACTGCGATAGTATAAAAAAGGACAAGATGTATATCTAGTCCTTTTTTTTTTGGTTTTTTTTAAGAAAAGAGAAGTTTATAGCATGCTTATTTTAAACCAATTGCACCACTTTATTTTTACAGCTTAAGAAATAGTTGTGTTTCGTGTTTAAAGACCCTAAAAAAGGGATTTAGTAGTGTATTTTCCATACGTAGTTGTTTGCATGTACTTGTAATCTGCTCACAGAGTTTGAGTCGTAATGTATGCCAACGTTTTTGTATCTGTTTTTTTTCGTTTTATAAGCACGAGAGATTCCAAATAGGTACTATCAAGTTATGGGTGTTTAAAGGTCGCAGATAAAAAAGAGTTTGTCAATTCCTGCATCCAGTATAATTTCAATGACCCTAAGTAGGGTGTTTTAGGAGAAGAGTTTACGTATTCAGAACAACTGTTTTTTAATGTACTCTGTAGCTTTAATTGGATGCGCGTTTCTGTTGCCTGTTGCTCATTTTCTAATAGAGATAAGTTCTTTTACCAAATTTTTATTCTTTCAGCTACTAATTTATAAGTTGCGCTACTAGCAAGCATGTCAAAGTTTTCATTGGTACATGGCAGGTGGTTTTTAGTTGAAATACTAAAAATAAAAAAGGCGCTTTCGTATGTGTAAAGCGCCTTTTTTTCTTTAATTATTATAGCATTAATCGTTGTTGCGATCATCTCCAGGTCTTGGAGATTTAAAAACGTCCATGCCCTCTTCTCTGTGATCTACTATTTGTTCTCTGATAAATTCACGAAACTCTCGATTGCTCTGACCTTGTTGCTTAGAAAACTCTGCAACAGTCTTTGTGATTCCTCTGGTCTTGGTATTCAAATATATTACACTCATAGGTACTTGTTTTAATTACTAATTAGGATTCTTATTTTGATATTGGCGCATTGCGCTCAAAAAGACATTAGGAAATCCCCAATTTTATATGCAATTGAGCGCTGCATTCTGCTTCTAACCAGAAACACTGTTTTTTGCAGAAAGAAATACAAGGTGAATGTTTTTGAAGCGCAGGAATGCACGACAGCATACTTGTAAAAGTGCTAATATTGCGATGTATTGGGTGGTGCGTGCTTTTGCCTTTGCCTATAATGTTAGAAAAAACGGTAGTATTGTACTTCGGTGAAAAGAGTATTTCAGGCCCGCATACAAATGCATTGTGCCATTGAAAATTTCAAGAAAAAAAGATTTTGATGCCGTTTATATACTTGGTCGTTTTAAAATTAACAGTAAAGTATGTATCCTTTTCAAATGGCAAGGACGGTTGACGTGTAGTGTCTCAATACGGGGCTCTTTTGTTCTAGGATTATCCCTTAAAAACCGACGGTATTGCTGCTTTTTTAGCATCTTCAAAGGTAAATAAAATAATTGGGAGCGTCTATTTTAACAAGGGTTCTTTTAAACCTTTTTTAAGTGAGGAGTAGATATGTCAACGAATACAAGAGAAGTAGCACAAAGAGAACTTCGCTGTTTACCAATCCGTGTGTAAAAGCGTGTTTAATTTGCAGTGATTGACTGTTTCTAAATCTTTTTTTGTGATGCAGTGCCCTTTTTTATAAAGGAGGGAAACGCCCAGTGTTTCGCTTCGAATTTTAGTTTAGTCAGTGTTGCGGCTTTCTGGTGTGCACACTTGTTCTATTTTCGAATACTGCTTTTTTAAATGTGTTGGCGAATTTCTTTTTTATTGCACTTTTTTTAAATGACTAATTATAATTGTATTGCGATCCTTTATTTTAGAATACAATCTCTTTAAAGATGGAATATAAATTTTTTATATTTCCAAAGAATCGCTAGAATAGCATTTCTGAGACCTTAAGTGAAGCTGAAATGAGTAGAATTTATAGTATTGTGAGATTTTAAAAAGAGGATACAGCCTTATTTAAAATAAATAATGAATATCGTAGGGAAAATAAATACACTCTGTTGCACTATAATCTACTTTTAGTTCCTATGGCAAGTAGCCCGATAATAGGACCAATTGCCAATAACAAATAAACAAAAATAGAATTTGTAGAATGATATTGAGTGCTTACCAATTGTAAGCTAAGAATGGTAATAGAAAAACCGATACAATTTACAATGGTTAATGCAGTTCCTTTTTCTTTTTTAGGTGCATTTTGTGCAACTAAAGTAGAAAATAGCGGTGAATCTGCAATTACAACCATTCCCCAGAAAAGTAAAAAGAGCACAAAAGTAGTATCATTTGCTACTATAAAAAAAAGTGGTGAGGTCAAACAACAAGCACAAGAGAGTAAAAGTATTGAGAAAGCAGTTCTTTTAGTTCCAAATTTCGTGGCGAGATAACTACCTAAAACACAGGAGACACTTCCAATGCCAATAATAAAAAAGGACAGCAAAGGAATATTAAATTGCACTTTAGCATACATATTTGAATATGTTTTTAGTAAAATAGGTACAAACGCCCAGAAGGTATATAATTCCCACATATGTCCGAAATATCCAAAAGCAGCCTTTCTAAAAGCAGTATTTTTGAATACTTTAAAACAAATTGTATAATCTAAAGAAGTACTTTTTTTTCGAAAGGGACCATTTGGTACTAAAAGAATGAGCAGTAAGCCACCAAAAGAAGCTAAAATAGATATAGATATAATAACATTTTCCCAAGAAAAAGAATGCATACTACCTTTTAATAAATGTGGTAATGCAGTTCCTAAAACTAAAGCGCCTACTAAAAAACCCAAAGCGTTTCCCAATCCTTTTTGGTAATAATCTGTAGCAATTTTCATTCCTATAGGATAAATTCCTGCTAAGAAAAAACCAGTTAAAAATCTTAAGATGAGTAAACTAGAATAAGTATTGTCATCAAAAACTAAGCAGCTATTAAAGAATGCACCTGAAACAGCACAAACAAAAAAGACGCTAGAAGGTGAAAAACGATCTACAATTGTAAATAAAGCAAATAAAAGGGTACCAATAATAAAACCAAACTGAATAACAGAAGTCAGATTTTCTAGAGCATTAACCCCTAAATTGAAATTTGCGATTAAATCATTTAAAACAGCATTACTTGCAAACCAAAGAGAGGTGCAACAGAATTGTGAAATAACAATAATAGGAAGTACTATTTTACATTTTTTCATTAGTAGTGCGAATCTATTGAAAATAATGTAATAATCAATTTTAAATTATCTTAGAAATCACTTAGTTTATATATCTTTGAGGAGATGAAAAAAGTCAAAATCATAGAGTGTCCAAGAGATGCTATGCAAGGAATAAAATCTCATTTTATTTCGACAGAGAAAAAAGCATTGTACATAAATTCACTTTTAAATGTAGGTTTTGACACGATTGATTTTGGCAGTTTTGTTTCTCCAAAAGCAATACCTCAAATGCGCGATACTGCAGCTGTTTTAGAGAAGTTAGATCTGTCTAAAACGAATAGTAAATTATTAGCTATTATTGCCAACGTTAGAGGTGCTAATGATGCATCACAATTTGAAGAAATAGATTATTTGGGATATCCTTTTTCTATTTCAGAGAACTTCCAAATGCGAAACACGCACAAAACAATAGCAGAATCTATAGAAGCATTAGACGAAATTCTGAATATTGCAGACAAATCTAAAAAAGAAGTGGTTGCTTATTTATCAATGGGTTTTGGAAATCCTTATGGAGATCCATGGAATGTAGACATAGTCTCTGAGTGGACAGAAAAATTGTTTAAAATGGGCGTAAAAATTTTATCACTTTCAGATACCGTTGGAAGCTCAACACCTGAAGTAATTGATTATTTGTTCTCTAATTTAATTCCTGAATATTCTGAAATAGAATTTGGTGCACATTTGCACACGACTCCAAACAAGTGGCACGAAAAAGTAAATGCTGCTTACAAAGCAGGCTGTAATCGTTTTGACGGTGCAATAAAAGGGTATGGAGGTTGTCCAATGGCAAAAGATGAATTGACAGGAAATATGCCAACTGAAAAGTTACTCTCTTATTTTACAGCAGAAAAAGCAAATACAAATATAAAACCAATGCGCTTTGAAAGTGCTTATAATAAAGCTTTAGATATTTTTGATTAAAATTAAAAAGTAGTGTGTATTAAAGTTGAATATTTGTAAGTGACCGTTTTAGTTACTTATAATGCTAGATCAGTTAGCACGCCGTCGCAACCAAAAAAAATTATCAAATGAAATTTACAAAATTATTAGTAGTAGCAGCAATAGTGTTATTATCTTCTTGTAAACAAGACGATCACAAAATAGACTTTACATTTCTACAATTAAATGATGTATATGAAATTGCACCCATACAGGGCGGTGAATTCGGTGGAATGGCAAGAGTAGAAACCGTACATAAAGAGTTGTTAAAAGAAAATAAAAATACGATGCTTTTTATGGCAGGCGATTTTTTGAACCCGTCTTTAATAGGAACTATAAAAGTGCAAGGAGAACGGGTTCGAGGAAAGCAAATGATAGCAGTAATGAATGCCATGAATTTTGATTTGGTAGCTTTTGGAAATCACGAGTTTGATGTATCGCAAAAAGACCTTCAAAAAAGATTGAATGAAAGTACTTTTCCTTGGATTTCTGCCAATGTAAAACTAAAAACAAAAGAAGCAACGATTCCTTTTTACAAGGAAATAAATGATAAAAAGCAAGCCGTAAACGAGACCTTTATACAGGAATTTTCAGACGAAGATGGTACAAAAATAAAAGTAGGTTTTATAAGTGTTTGCATTCCGTCAAATCCAAAAGAGTTTGTGCAATATGAGAACATGTTTGAAAAAGCAAAAGTATCGTATGCTGCTCTTAAAGATAAAGTAGATGTTGTTTTTGGGTTGACGCATGTAAAATTGGCAAATGACAAAAGAATTGCAAAGTTGATTCCTGATTTACCCTTAATTATGGGCGGGCATGAACATACAAATAGCCTGAATTTTGTGGGTAATGTGCAAATTTCTAAGGCAGATGCAAATGCCAAGACCGTATACATACACAAAATTTCATTTGATAAAAAAACAAAGAAGACCCGTATCATATCAGAATTAAAAAAAATAAATTCAGCAATAAAGGAGGATGAAAAAGTAGGACAAATTGTAAATAAATGGCAGACAATTTTGACTTCAAAAATTAAAGAAATCATACCAAAGCCATTTGAAATTATTTACAATACGAAAGTCCCTTTAGATGGGAGAGATACACCGATTAGGAGCATACAAACAAATTTAGGAGAAGTTATTACAGAGGCCATGTCTTTTGCGTTTCAGGACGATGTTGATTGTGCTTTAATAAATAGTGGTTCTATAAGAATTGATGACGAATTAACAGGGAATATTACATCTGTAGCTATTTTTAGAGTTTTGCCTTATGGTGGTAATATATTGAAAGTTGAAATCAAAGGAAGCTTGTTAAAACGTGTTTTAGATTTTGGTGTTTTGGCTTCTGGAACAGGTGCTTATTTACAAAGATTTAATGCGGAAAAAAATGGAGAAAAATGGCTTGTGAAAAATAAAGAGCTAAATGTAAATAAAACATACACGGTTGCATTTTCAGATTATTTACTCAAGGGATTCGACATTCCTTTTTTGTCGGACATGAGTGCAGGAGTTTTGGAAATTTACACACCAAAAGAGAGGGAATTGGCTTCTGATATTCGAAAAGCAGTAATTGCTTATTTAAAAACGAAATAAAAAAGAGCGCTAAGAATAAGCGCTCTTTATATTTATGAGAATTTTTCTTAGAATCTAAATTCTAACCCTCCATAAATTCCAAAGGGATGTCCTGGTCTTAAACCTGCTGGAACCCTAGAAACTGCGTAGGTATTGTCTAATAGATTGATGACATTCGCTGTGATGTTCAATTTTTTATTGACAAAATATTTAGCAGAGAGATCTACAATAAAATTAGCAGCTACTTTTTCACTGTTGGCGATGGTTCCGGTTCCTGCCAGCGTTCTAAATTCACCATTATATCTTCCGTTTAAATTTATTTCAAAGTCTTTGTGCTCAAGTGAAATCCTAGTATTTAATTGATGCCTTGGAAGATATGGCATTTCGTCACCCTTGGTTACAGTTCCCCACAAACCATCAGCGCTTCCAAAACTATTTTGAAATGCGGAGTTGGTAAATGTATATCCAAAAGAAACAGGGATCGCTATTTTTGAATTTTCTGAGGCGATGTTGTAATTTAATAACACTTCAATTCCACTAACATTTACTTCACCTGCATTAAACAGTTCTAAAGAGCCTGTTCCTCCAGTTGCTGCTAAATCACTTCCCAGAAGATTTGAATAGTCATTAAAAAAACCAACGACTTCTCCTTTTAATTTTCCGAGATTAAAACGAGTACCAAACTCATAATTGATACTTTCTTCCGGTTCTTGTCCGTTTTGATTTCCAGGAGGAGAGAATCCTTTGTGCACGCCACCAAATAAAGAGAAATCATTATGAAATTTGTAGTTTGTTCCCATTCCAGGAATAAAAATAGCTACCGAATTTTCTCTTAACGCTAAATTAACACCCGTTCTTTTGACATCATTCTTACCAAAATTTTCTCTCTTTAAGGTGATGTTTTCATATCGAACTCCTGGCGTAAACGTCCAGTTATTGTATTTTAATTTATAGGTCAGATAACTTGCAAAGGCAGTAGCACTTGCAATTCTATTTGCATCTGTTCCGTGAATTCCTGCAGTGGTTAAGTCCATACTTTTGTTGCTCGACATCCGGTATTTATCTACCCATTGAAAGCGGTCTTCCTCGTCATAGTGAGCGCGAAAACCAATCTCTAAATCATGAAAAGCATCGCCTTTATACCAGTGGTAATCTAATTTGGTTTGAATTCCTTGCGCATAATATTTTCTATTATTAGCCTTTACACCCAAAGCATCTACATCC
>JBNMOF010000081.1:0-8446 GCA_051277175.1 Polaribacter sp. | reverse complement strand
TAAATTGACATCATTCTCTAAATTGTATTCTATACCAACAACACCAGAAGCAAAAACAGACGCTTTATTCGCATCGTAAAAACCTGCACCGGTGCCGGCATACCAGTTTAAGTTTTCTTCTAAACTCCAAACCCATTCATACAATCCAGAAAGTTTTAAATCGCTAAAACCATTTCTTAAACCTAAGTTTACTTCTAAACGATTATTTTCTTTTAGTTTTCTTTGAAAAGAAATTTCTGCTCCAAATCCATCATTACTTCCTACACGCAGTCCAACTGCGTTGTCTGAAATTTCTTGTGCATTTATAGTTAATAAAGAGCCCAATAATAAACTTAAACCTAATACTATTTTTTTCATATTTCTTATTTTATTTTAAAGTAGACTTGTCACCAATAAATATGCCAAAATCACTATTTTTGAACATTAATTCTAACACCTTCCGAATGACTGCTAAATTCTGGAGCATACATACTTTGTATGGTTGTAATTCCGTTGCTATAATTACCAGCATTATTTATTCTAACATCATATTCAAAAACATAAACTCCTTTTGGCAATCTGTCAAAAAAGAAGTTGGTTGCTGCATCTTTAGTACTTTCATAATAGCCCAAATTATCTTGCCATTTGTATTTTGATAAAACATTTATTGGCTCAACTCCAGAAGCTCTCATGTCTTTCATATGTATAAATTCCATGTTTCTGTCTGAACGCAATTCAATTCTTACAGTAATTAAATCTCCAACCTTTAGGGGTGTGTTCTTATTGATTTCTTTCAACTTTTTTCCTGCATCAGAATTTATTTTTAAGAATAATTTTTTATTCAATTTTAACGGGGTTTTTGCGGATGTAATTTTGTCTAAATCCTCAAAATATTGCCAATATAATGCTCCCCAAGCAATTCCATCTCCTTTTTTGTTGATGGTGACTTCAGCCATTTTTGGTTTTATTTCATCACCATTCCAAGAAGTTCTAAAATAACCTGTTCCTGCTTCTACTTTTATAGTTGGCATTTCTGCAGGATTTATTTTTTGATCTCCAACTTTAATAGCCACTATTTCTGTTATAGAAATCCAATCACTTCCATTTAATAACAACGCGTAAACCGCATCTGTGGTTGCTTTTGTTGTTTTCCATTTGTTCGTTTGCTTATTTTTTAATAACCAAATTTTTAAATTGTCTACATCTTGTTGGTTTTTTTTCACACTTTCAGATTCATTTGAAATACCACCAATTTCAGAAAATGTTTCTATCATTAAAGCTTGTGTTTCAATTGGCGCTTGATAATAGTAGTAACCAGCAGTGTTGGTTTTCCAATACATTCCTAATTTATCAGAAGTAACCGCATTTTCTTTTAATGATTTTAAAATCTTATTCGCAATTGCTTTTTTATCATTTCTAAAAAGCGATAAAGCAATCTGACCTTTTGCATATAAATTATATTCTTTCCAATATTTAACAGATTGGTTTCTGTAATAATCAACTGCGGTTTTGGTTTTATCATCCAAAGAAATCGTTGCATAAAAACTTCTCATGTATAAATATTGAATGGTAAAATAATTCAAGTTGTTTTTCGATAAATAATCTTTGTAAACGGTTTCTCCTCTCTTTTTTGTTTTTGCTGTTTCTTTAACTTCGGATGCTCTTTTTAATATTTTTTTATAGTTATCTAATACTTCATCATCCAGAAATTTAACAGCTTTTTCAATCATCCTTTTGGTTGATGCATCAAAACTAGAAACACCTAATTTTTGTAAATGACCAAAACCAGTTGCAATATGTTGTGTAATAAAAGTACTTGCATATCTGCCTCCTTTAAACCAAGGGAATCCGCCAGAATTCATCTGAATATCTTGTAATTTATGGATGGCTTTTTCTTGCTCGTTTTTCATTTTTGATAAATCGAACAATAAGGCAATTCTCTTTTTTTGTTCTGTTTCTGACTGGGCGTCTCTAAGCCATGGAGTTTCTTGAATAATCAATGATTTTAATGCTTGGTTTTTTTCTAAGTTTGATAACAAAGCATCCGATGTTTTCCAAGCATTAAAAACTTCTTGAATTCTAGGATTTGAATTAGCAACAAAACTCGCCAATGTATTTGCGTAAAACTTAGAAAACGTTTGTTCTGCACATTCATAAGGATATTCCATTAAATAGGGCAAAGATTGAATCGCAACCCAAACAGGATTTGACGTCATTTCTAAAGTCAGTTGATGATTTTTTAAAGTTGAAGAAGTTGAGTTTTTTAGTTTATCTAAGGTGAAAGTTTTGGTTTGATTTGATCGAATCCACATAGGAAGCGTTTCTGTAACCAACATTCTGTTTGTTAAAACAGGTAAAACATTTTGTTCACCATCAGAAAAATCAGCTGTTTTTGCGACAATTTTATATTGAACAGCTTGCACAGTTTCAGGAATTGAAATCTGCCAAGAAACGTTTGTGTTTCCATCTTTATCAACGGTAAAGCTTTTGTTAGAATTTTTATTTTGTAGTGCTGTATTGATCTCTTTCCCAGAAATAGCATCCGTTAACATCAGTTTTGCAAAACCACTTAATTGATTATTTATTAAGTTGGTGATTTTAGCGCTTAACGTAATCGTATCCTTTTCTCTTAAAAACCTTGGTGAATTTGGCACCACCATTAATTCTTTTTGTGTAACCGTTTGTAAAGTTTTAGTGGCTGATTTTAATCCTGATGTATGAGCTACCAATTGTAATTTCCATCTTGTTAGTGCTTCTGGCATTGTAAAAGAAAAACTCACTTTTCCGTTTTTATCAGTTTTTAGCTGCGGATAAAAGAAAGCTGTTTCTTTAAAGTTTTTACGCGCTTTTACTTGTGATAATTCCTTGTCTAATTTTGCTTGACTAGCTTTTGTGGTAATAATTACAACTCCATTTACTGCACTTGCCCCATATAAAGAAGTTGCTGCCAATCCTTTTAAAACAGCTGTTTTTACAATATTTTCTATATTTAAGTTTTTAAATGTTTTAGCAGTTAGTATGTTACCATCTACAATATATAGAGGATTATTCATTCCAGATATTGAAGAGTATCCTCTAATTACAACATTTGTCCCAGAACCAGAAGTGCCACTTTTAGAAGTAATTTGTACACCAGATGCTTTACCAGATAATCTTTGAACAGCATACCCTAATGCCTTTTTTTCTCTTCTAATACCTTGTGAAGTAATAATAACTTCATCTAATACTTCTCCAGTTACTTCTAATTGGACATCTATATTTGTTTGATTATTGATCGTTATTTCTTCGGATTTATATCCTAAATATGTAAAAAGTAATACATCTCCTTTTTTAATTTTGATGGAGTAATTCCCGTCAAAATCAGTTTCTGTACCAAAAGAAGTTCCTTTAACCATAATTGAAACTCCGGGTAAAACACCAGATTCATCTTCTATAACTCCTGTAATTGTGCCATCAAAATCCGTTCTAGAACTATTTATTTTTCTTTTGGTTGTTCTTAAATATTGCTGATTTTTCCATTGATTATTATTTAAACTAAACCCAAACCAATTATATGTATCATTGCCAATTGAAGGAAATCTATAATATCTTTTTTGATTATTTTTGATATGAAAATTAACATTGCTAAAGCTTTTATTCGCACGACTTACATTGTAAGAATAGTACCTTTCTTTTGATGTTATTGGGTTAAATTGCCAATCATGAGAATTGAATTCATCTAAAGACGCATCATACATAGAAGCCAAAACCTCTGCCGCAACGGCATCATTTTCGTCATCTTTTATGGTAAAACTCCAGGTTTCATTTTGCCCTGGCTGTAATTTATCTCTAAAAATATTGGTGGTAATCTCTATTGATTTTTGCTTTTTAGGAACGTTAATAATCAAACTTCCACTTTCAAAGTAGTTGTAATTTACAAAGTGATATTTAACTGCAAAGCCGCCAATATCTTCTTTATTTACAGGAATTTTAATTGTTTTTGTAGTGTTATTTAGTTTGATGAGTTGTGTTCCAACAATTTTATAATTCTTTTCGATTTGAACAACAACTGTCATGTTTTTTGAAGCAGAACCAATTTGTATTTCAACCTCATCACCAATTGTATAAAAGGGTTTATTGGCGTTGATTGTAAAGAGTTTATGGTCTGCAACTTCTTTTTCTTTTGAAGAGAAAAGTGTAACTCTTTTTTCATCTTTTACCTCTTGATTAAAAGGGTCTTTACTCTCTAAAATAATAATATATTTACCTGACAACCAATTATCTGTGTTTTTTAAACTAATTTCTTTGGATATAGAGGTGTCAAAATTTGTACTATAAGCTAGTTTGCCTTTTTTCCATTTTTTCTCATCATTTTCTTCATTTGTAAAAGTTTCGTGTGGAAATAATGTTCGAAACGTATTTTCTGAAATATCTTGATAGTCAGGAGCAGACCATGGTCTTTTTCTTTGCACCATTTTTGGAGCTTGTAATTTATAGATTTTTACGATTCCTTTTGCGGCTACAAACTCACCATTTAAGTTTTTTGTCTCAATTTTTAAAATATTTTCTTTGGCATTTTTATCAATTTTGTTATCTATAGAAATAGAAGCTATTAAAGAATGATACCCAACTTTTACAGTTGTTGTCGCACTTCTTGTCTCGCCATTTATGTCTGTAACATCAGCAGAGATTTCATACGTAAAAACTGGTAAATTTTCTTTAGAAACACTTTCATCAGGAATTGTTTTAAAAATAATTTCAAATTCCCCTTTTTCATTTGTAACACTTTCTCCATGTGTAATTTCTTGAGAACTAGAATTAGGATTTGGTTTGTACCAATAATACCAACTCGGATATTGTACTTTTCTATGCACCTTATACATTACTTTTGCATCGGTGATATTTGCGCCAGAAAATGCTTTGGCAAAACCTATTACAGTAATGGAATCATTGATTTTAAAACTTTTTGTAACAGGTTTAAATGCTGTTTTAAACTTTGGTCTTTTGTATTCTTCTACCGAAATGGTAGTGGAATTATTATAATCAAAATCATAATCTACCTTGTCATAAAATTTACTATCATATTCATAACTTTCATTAACTTCAACCGAAAAATTTCCCGTTAAACCATTATTAGGAATTGTAAACTCTCCAGCCACAGAGCCAAATTCATTTAGTTTTAAATCTAGCATTTTTACAACTTGATTGTTCACATCAAATAAGGTGACTTCTACATATTCATTTTTCAAAACTTCCGATTTATCTCCTTGTTTTTTAATGACAATGGCTTTAAAATAAACAGTTTGTCCGGGTCTATAAATACTTCTGTCAGTAAAAATAAATGGCTTAATAATGATTTTTTTATCATTGTCTTTTTTATAAATATTTCTTTGATATTCATATAAATAGTGATTTCCAAATAGGGCAAAATCATTATGTGTTTTTATAGAAATAGTAACGTCTCTGAAATAATCACTGCTTTTAAAAGAAGCAAATCCGTTTTTATCGGTTGTTAGTTTTTTGTTGATGTAATTGTCTTCATTATAACTTGTGTTTTTAAGTTGAATCTTTGCATTCTTAATAGGTTTTCCAGTATTTCTATCTACAACTTGATAATTATTTACACCCTCAAAAGTGTTTTCGACCAAAGTTAAATTAGTTACTTGAATATTTGTTGTTCCGTAAATTGAATTTTTTTCTAAGTCTTCAGTCTCTGAAGTAAGTATTAAATACAATCCATTATGAAGTGTTGGTACAATTATTTCTGTAGTATGTTGTAAATAATCATGTTCATTTCGTAATTTATGATTCCAAGTTTCACCTTTTTTTAGCTTGTTGATAAAAGCTATTCTATCTTTAAACAGGGAAAGTTTCTTAAATTCTTGTTGTTGCTTTCTATTTATTTTATATGCCGTAAAGAATAGTTGTTTCACATTTTTATATGCTACTAATAATCTAGAATTTTTATCAATTGGAATATATTCTTCGGCTTGAATTGAAAGTGTTTTGGCTTCAATCTGACCTTTTAAAATCACACATTTTCTAGCGCCTAAACTTTTTGGGAATTTTTTAATAATTGCATCACAAGTAGTAATCGCTTTTTGGTTTTCAGATTGTCCTCTATTAATTTTAGCAATTTCAAAAGCATACAAACCATTTGCTTCATCGTTTTTAAATTGGTCTTTTGATGTTTGTAAAGTAGCAAGTAAAATACTTTTATTCTTATCAAAATCCGCATGTTGATTCACAAAATTTAATCGTTGAATATCAATTTCTGCAAGTGCATTTTTGTTGTTCTCTTTCAAGTGAAAATTAATTAATTTTTGATACACTTTTAATGCATTCAATTGTAAAGACAAACTGTCTTTTGATGAAATCTGTAATTTTGAGAAAGTTTTAGAATCACCTAAAAAATCAGCCTTATTTATACTGAATTTGTAAGAAGGTCTTGTAATTGCCGTTTCTGAAGATTTATAAAAATGCAAAGCATTGTTTGCTAAGAAATCAAATAGCGTTGGTTTGTAAATTTTAGATTCTTTATTGATTTGTAGAACATCGGAAAAGGTTGTTATTTTAATTTTCTGAAGTGCATCAACATTTTCTAAAGAAGCATTAAAATAGTCATGGATTTTTTCAAAGAGTGTATTTAAATCCCAAGTTCTAAAGTCTTCTTCTTCTTTTATTGTTGAATCTGATGAAGCTTTTGTGCGATTGTAAAATTTGTATCTATTCTCATTAAAATATTGCCAGTACAAATTGGCTAAAATATTTTGAAGCACATTTTTTGTTGGAAATTTACTCTTAGAAATATGCTCTTTAAAACTATTTATTACTTTTATTTGAGCATCTTCTTCGAGCGTTAGTGTAAACTTACTTTTATAAAAAAGTGACTTTATTAGTTGTGATGAGTTCTTTTCATTATCAGCTTTTATATAAATATCTTCTACAATTTCTAATGCTGATTTAGGCAAACCATCTACCTCAAATTGTTCAACTTTAAACCATAGGTCTTTAAAGTTGTTTTGCGAATTTATGGTTGATGAAAAGAAGATAATTAGTAGTATTGTGGTTGTAATTTTTTTCATAATCTAAAAATTTTGTCTTATCAAAGCAAGCTAAAATGAGTCTATAAAACAACTAAGAATTAGTAAACGAACCATTTGACTTCATGAAACGATATTTTAAATGAGTTTCACTCTAAAGATACTTTATATTGTTGTAAGCTTTTGTATTTTTACTTTTTTATAATTCTTGTATATGAACATTCATTTTATTGCTATTGGAGGAAGTGCAATGCACAATTTAGCAATTGCTTTACATCAAAAAGGAGACCAAGTTTCTGGAAGTGATGACACAATTCATGATCCTTCTAAATCTCGATTAGAAAAATATGGATTATTACCCAAAGAATTTGGCTGGTTTCCAGAAAAGATTTCTTCAGAATTAGAGGTGATTATTCTTGGAATGCATGCTAAAAAAGATAACCCTGAATTGTTGAAAGCACAAGAATTAGGATTGAAAATTTATTCTTATCCAGAGTTTTTATTCGAACAATCTAAAGATAAAACACGTGTTGTAATTGGAGGTTCTCATGGAAAAACAACCATTACTTCTATGATTTTACATGTGCTTAATTATCATGAAAAGGAAGTGGATTATATGGTGGGTGCTCAGTTAGACGGATTTGAAACCATGGTGCATTTAACCAATGAAAACGATTTTATTGTTTTAGAAGGTGATGAGTATTTAAGTTCACCAATTGATATGCGTCCTAAATTTCATTTATACAAACCTAATATTGCCTTGTTAAGTGGTATTGCTTGGGATCATATCAATGTGTTTCCGACTTTTGATAATTACATAGAACAATTTAAAATTTTTACAGATTCTATGGTTCATGGAGGAAGTATGGTCTATAATATAGAAGATGCACATGTAAAAGATGTTGTTGAATCTTCAGAAAATCACATAAAAAAATATTCATATAAAACTCCAGAGCATTTTATTGAAAACGGAATTACCTATTTAGAAACTGCTGAAGGCGATTTGCCTTTAGAAATTTTTGGCAAACACAACCTTCAAAATTTAGCGGGTGCAAAATGGATTTGTCAACATATGGGCGTTGATGAAGATGCTTTTTATGAAGCGATTGCAGGTTTTAGTGGAGCAAGCATGCGTTTAGAAAAAATTGTTGAAAACCAGTCAACAGTAATTTTTAAGGATTTTGCACATTCACCGAGCAAAGTTGCCGCAACGACAAAAGCCGTAAAGGAACAATATGCTGAAAGAACGGTTTTAGCATGTTTAGAGTTGCACACCTATTCTAGTTTAAATGCTGAGTTTTTAGAAGAATATAAAGGTGCATTAGATTTTGCTGATAAGGCTGTTGTTTTTTATTCTCCTCATGCTGTAAAAATTAAGCAATTAGTAGAAGTTACAGCACAACAAATTGCGAATGCGTTTCAAAGAGATGATTTAATTATTTATA
>JBNMOF010000080.1:0-8553 GCA_051277175.1 Polaribacter sp. | reverse complement strand
AACTTGTAACGGAATTTGTGCAGAAAAATCCATATCCAAAGTTATACTTTCACCGGCTTTAATTGCTGTATTTAAAGTAACTTCTAAAATAGTACCCACTGTTTTATAAGAAATAGCAGTGCCATTTTGTTTTAAAGAGTTTACTTTTATATACCCGATTTCATCCGCATTTAATTTGCTAATTCTATCTCTGACTCTTCTATCAGGATCTTTTATATTTAAAGAACGAACATCCATTTGAGAACCTGGCTGAAACGCATTAAAATATAAATGATAGTATACTTTTGTCAATTCATCTGGTGAATTATTTGTATAAATTGCTTTTTGAGTTCCTTTATATTGATGTTTTTTTGCATCTACATCAATCGCCATTGTGTACGCTACATGTTGTTGCCAATATGTAGTTTGAGTAGCAGCTGTTTTTTGCAGGTATGTAACGTCTTTTGTTTGAGTACAAGAGGTTATGAGTGCAAGTGTGAAAATTAAAAGAAGGTTTTTTTTCATATTGTAAATTGGTTAATTTTTAAATATTAAAGTGAAAGACAGCGCTAAAGTAGTCGCTATTTTTTTTATGAAATTATTTTTTTCCGTTTACGATTCTATCTGCCATTTTTAAAGCATTGTACGCATTTATAACTCTACCAGAAACTGATAAATCTTTGAAAGACACGCTTTCATCTGTTGTACCTGGTTTAATAACTTCAAAGTTAATTATGATTCCAGAGTTCATTAAAATATGTTTTACCTGACTTGCAGATAATTGCGGATAGTAAGAACGCACCAAAGCAGCAACACCTGCAGCAGAGGGTGCAGCCATCGAAGTTCCACTGTTTAGAGCATATTCATCTTTTGGCGTTGATGCGTATATATCTACACCCGGAGCAAATACATCTACATTCTTCTTACCATAGTTCGAAAAAGTTGCGGGTAATTTCTCATTGTAATGCAAACTCATTGCACCAATTGTTAAAACATTATCAGAAACTTCATTTACTAAATCTTCAGAATCGTTTGGAAATGTGCTTACCACATCTATATTTTTACCATCATTCCCAGCAGCATTCACAATTAAAACATCTTTTTTTGCTGCATATTTAATTGCTGCATATACCCATTCTTTGTTGGGTGAATATGCTTTACCAAAACTCGTATTGATCACCTTTGCACCGTTATCGACAGCATATCGAATACCTAAAGCAACATCCTTATCATGTTCATCTCCATCAGGAACTACCCTTACTGCCATAATTTTTACATTATCGGCTACACCGTTTACCCCTTTGCCATTGTCTCTAGCAGCAGCAACAATTCCAGCAACATGGGTTCCATGACTTTCGAAGTCTTTAGAACCAATTACATTATTATTTCCATAAAAGGCATCTGCAAGGTCATATAAATTATCTCCTAAAGATTCTCGTGCATTAAAATCCAAATCATATGCTTTAGACTCTTCATTTGCTGTCTTCTCTTTCAGTATTTTCTTTTTATAATCCAGCGCTTCCACTTCACTCAAACCGTTGGTTAACAAATTGATGACATCTGCTATTTTAACAGCTAGCAAAACGCTTTCTGGTCGCGCTCTTTTTAAATTCTCTACCGTGAGATCAACTTTCCCAAGAAACACTTTTACATCTTTAAAATTCTCCAAAATTTGAGTAATTCTTTTCGCGGTCTTTTCAAGGTTTTCTATTTTCAGTTTGTGCGCATTGACTGCTTTCGTATATTTTTCTTTTCGCTTTAAATACGTATCAAATTCAGCTTTCTCTATATCAGAAATTTCTGAGGCTTTTTTAACGCCAAATCGCTCCATTCCCTGCTTTACAATTCGTGTTAACTCTAGCTGATCCTTGCGCACCATAGCCCCCATTTTATTTCCTAAGAAATTCCATCCGTGCACATCATCTACATATCCATTTTGATCGTCATCTTTATTATTTCCAGCAATTTCATTTGGATTTACCCAAGCAACACCTCTTAAATCTTCATGCTCCACATCTATACCAGAGTCTGCAATTGCAACAATAACAGTACTCCCTTTTTTCCCGGCTAAAAATTGATATGCTTTTACAATACTCATTCCTGGAATTGAATCTGTTTGTAAATCCATATGACTCCAAACATGCAACTCAGTTTCTGATAATGCTCCTTTTTTCGCAGGAATATAAAGTATGGTGTCTGCTCCGTTTGGAACAGGAATTGTGTGTATCGCTGTTTTACAACTTACTAAAAAAAGTGTAATAACACCAGTATATATAATCGATTTTAATATGTTCATTCCTAATCTATTAATTAAATATATCTGTAAATTTATGTATGTTTTTTAATCGAACACCCTTTTCTGTGTGCTGCACTGTACAAATTTCGTTGTACGCATCGTGCTCTAAAAATAAGTAGTAATTATTGTCTGCAGCTTCCGTTAAAAAAGTAGCTTTTTCTTTAATAGTTAGTAAAGGTCTTGTATCATATCCCATTACATACGGCAAAGGAATGTGCCCCACAGTTGGTAACAAATCTGCCATAAAAACAATTGTTTTCCCTTGATACTTCAATTTTGGTAACATTTGTTTTTCTGTGTGACCGTCCATAAACAAGACCTCAAAACCAAGTTGTTCTAGCGCGTTTTCATGGATAAAATTTAATTGACCGCTCTCTTTAATAGGATTGATATTTTCTTTTAAAAACGATGCCTTTTCTCTTGGGTTTGGTTCTGTAGCCCATTTCCAATGACTGTCGTTAGACCAAAATTTTGCATTTTTAAAAGCAGGCTGTAATAAAGTTTTTTGAGAATTCCATTCAATAACCCCTCCGCAATGATCAAAATGCAAATGTGTTAAAAAAACATCTGTAATGTCATCTCTATGAAAACCTAGTTTTGCAAGAGAGCTATCTAAAGAAAAATCTCCGAATAAATAGTAATAGCCAAAAAATTTATCTGATTGCTTAGCACCTAAACCGGTATCAATTAAAAGAAGACGATTACCATCTTCAATAAGCATGCAACGCATACTCATATTAATTAAATTATTTGAATCTGCTGGATTTGTTTTTTGCCAAATAGTCTTAGGAACAACGCCAAACATTGCACCACCATCTAATTTAAAATTTCCTGTTTCTATGGGATAAATCTTCATTTAAAAAAAATTAAAAATCATTAAAAAATACTTTGGAGATAATAATTCAATAATTTGTTAAGCAATAAGCCACAAAATTAATTTTTGTAGTCCACAAATATGAAGAAAATTGTAGGATTTTATGTTAATAAAAATTTAATTCTTGTGAAGTATAATTTAATTTTTTGACTTTTCAAGAAACTTTCATTTTACTCAAAAACTTCAGCTCTTTAACAGACGCAAATACTACTGCTATCATCACTGAAAACAAACAT
Source organism: Polaribacter sp. (assembly GCA_051277175.1). Taxonomy (GTDB): domain Bacteria; phylum Bacteroidota; class Bacteroidia; order Flavobacteriales; family Flavobacteriaceae; genus Polaribacter. The sequence continues at coordinate 5,168 of JBNMOF010000080.1, read as the reverse complement.
TGGTGTATCAAAATCACTTTCAGTTGAAGTTGCAAACGTCTATTAAGGAATCTTTTTTTTTCAATAACGCCTTATGCTTACTCCATAAATATTCTAAAATAATTTATTAATCTCAAAATTTGTAAAATCAAATTAAAATACTTTTTAGCTTTTAAATGAATGGATAAAAGTATGTCTTTAAAAGAAAAATAACATGTTTATTATCTGTTTTTCATAAAAAAACCTCAATCTTTCGATTGAGGTTTTTTTGAGGTGTCTAGCGGATTCGAACCGCTGTACATGGTTTTGCAAACCATTGCCTAGCCACTCGGCCAAGACACCTTTTTAAATTTTAAAACGAACCGTCAATAAATTGAATAGTTGTTTTAAGGATTGCAAATTTAAGCAAATTTACAAGTACTGCAAGTCTTTTTTAATCTTATCTCTTTTTTGTAAGAATTATAACTACTTCGTCCACGTTTCCGCCAATTGGTGGATTAATTTTTGAAACCGAAACTTTCGCACTTTTAATCTTTTTAAGCTCTTTGAAAAAACGATTTAAAATACGTTGTGCAACTTCTTCTAACAACTTAGAACGAATGGCCATTTCTTCTTTCACAATATGGTTTAAATGCACATAATCTACGGTATCTGCCAATTCATCTGTCTTTGCTGATTTCTTTAAATCGGCTTTGACCTCAACATCAACGCGGTATTCCGAACCAATTTTTGCTTCCTCGTCTAAACATCCGTGAAACGCATAAAGCTTGATGTTATTTACTTGTATAATTCCCATTTATAAAATTTATGTTGCAGGTGTTGTTGAAGCTGATGCCAACTTTTCCCACATTTTATCTGTATTTAACCTAAAAGATCCCAAATGATGAAAACTGCATTGTTCTGGTGAAATTATAGATAGAAATGGTTCCTCTTTTCTATTGTTGTACAAATGATAAATTTCACCAATATTAGGTTCAAAATTAAATTTAGAATTATAGACCAAATCGTTGTATTGAAATTTTTGTATCAATTCTTCGTATTCCTTTCTAACTTCGTCAAACTTAGATTTGAATTGTTTGTTTACCCTTTGTACACCATCATTTCGCCAAGTTGCTGTATTTAAAGGTTTAATTACTGGTGAACTTGCAGAAGTTCCATACGGTTTTAAGGCAGCATCGTAGGCCTGTGTTTCTTCATTAAAAACAACTAAATCTGGTTTTTTTTCTCCATCTCTTTTCATACTTACAAAATTACGACAAAAAAAAAGTACTACAGAAGTTTTTAGAAATCTTTAACAGCCAAAAATAAACGAATTAAAGCACTTTAATACTTTAATTTTCTTTAAAAAATCATGTCCCCTTTCTATTTAAATGGATGTCCTTTTTTAATAGCACTTCAAGTGATTTTTCTGAAGTTCAAAATTTCAATAAAAAACAACGCATCCTGTAAAACCCAAAAAAGTACGTCCATAAATTATCTAAAAAAAGGCCTATAACTTGGTGGATTCCGTTAATATAGCGCTTAATTTCATCTATACTTTAAAGTTCATCTTCGCCTTCTTTGAATTGAATTTCATTAACTCGTAAAAAAGTCAAAAACATTGCTAATTGCGCTCGTTTTCGTCTTATAAAATTCTGTGTACGTGCAACGCTCGCAAGTTACACTCGTAAATTTCTGATTTTGAATATCAAAAATCTTTGACAATGTTCCGCCAGTTGCGCGCATTTCTCCTATTTTACATGTTTTAGAATTGCATTTTGGACAGGTATAATTTCTAATTTGATCGCTCATTGTAAATTATGTTTATACATTAGAACTTCAATTTACAATTTTGTTACAAACTCTCAATGCCAATGAAGTATTTTACGTAATTTTGTTACTTAATTTTTCGTAAAAAATGATGTCTGAAGAGAAAAAATCGCTCAATTTTTTAGAGCATATAGTTGAAGAAGATTTGGCAAATGGAATGCCAAAAGAAAGTTTACGTTTTCGTTTTCCACCAGAGCCAAACGGGTATTTGCACATTGGTCATACAAAAGCAATCGGAATTAGTTTTGGTTTGGGTGAAACGTATAATGCACCTGTAAACTTGCGTTTTGACGATACAAATCCTGCAAAGGAAGAGCAAGAATATGTAGACGCTATAAAGAAAGATATTTCTTGGTTAGGCTATTCTTGGGCAAATGAATGTTATTCTTCAGATTATTTTCAGCAATTGTTCGATTGGGCAGTTTTGTTAATCAAAGACGGAAATGCATATGTAGACTCTCAATCTTCGGAAGAAATGAGAGCTCAAAAAGGTACGCCAACTTCTGTTGGAACAGAGAGTCCTTTTAGAAGGCGTTCTGTAGCAGAAAACTTGGAATTATTCCAAGGTATGAAAGACGGAAAATTTAAAGAAGGGGAACATACTTTGCGTGCAAAGATTGATATGGAAAATCCAAATATGTTATTGCGCGATCCTTTAATGTATAGAGTTATGTTCAAAGAACATCACAGAACTGGCAACGATTGGTGCATTTACCCAATGTATGACTGGACGCACGGTGAAAGTGATTATATTGAGCAAGTTTCGCACTCTTTGTGTTCTTTAGAGTTTAAACCCCATAGAGAATTGTACGATTGGTTTAGAGACCATGTGTATGGTTTTAGCAAAGCTAAATATCCAAATCCACCAAAACAACGCGAATTTTCTCGCTTGAATTTGAGTTATACAATTATGAGTAAACGTAAATTGTTAACTTTAGTTGAAAACGGAATTGTTTCTGGTTGGGACGATCCGAGAATGCCTACAATTTCTGGTTTAAGAAGACGTGGTTATACCCCAAATTCTATAAAGAGTTTTGTAGAAACGGTTGGCGTTTCTAAAAGAGAAAACATCATTGATGTGGCGTTATTAGAATTTAAAATTCGGGAAGATTTAAATAAAAATGCCAACAGAGTAATGGCTGTTTTAGATCCAGTAAAAGTGGTCATTACAAATTACCCTGAAGGAGAAGAAGAATTTTTAACCTCAGAAAACAATCAAGAAGACGAAGCTGCTGGTTTTAGAGAAGTTCCTTTTTCAAGAGAAATTTATATAGAAAAAGAAGATTTTAGAGAAGAAGCTAATAAAAAGTTCTTTCGCTTAAAATTAGGAAAAGAAGTCCGTTTAAAAAGCGCCTATATTATCAAGGCAGAAAGCTGTACAAAAGATGAAAACGGAAACGTAATCGAAATTCAATGTACGTATGATGCGTTGAGTAAATCTGGAAGTGGATCTGAAGAGAGCCTGCGTAAAGTAAAAGGAACCTTGCACTGGGTTTCTGTAAAACACGCCGTAAAAGCAGAAATTAGAGCTTATGACAGACTGTTTTTAGATGAAGCACCAGACGCGCACAAAGATAAAGATTATATGGAGTTTGTAAACCCTGATTCTTTGGAAATAATTCATGCTTTTTTAGAACCTAGTTTACAAGTTGCTAAAATTGGCGAACGTTTTCAGTTTCAACGATTGGGTTATTTTAATGTGGATGATGATGCTACTTCTGAAAATTTAGTATTCAATAAAATTGTTGGATTGCGTGATTCTTGGGGTGGAAAATAAACTTATGTGAACTGTTTACAATTTTCAACCGTACTTGCTTTGATAACAATAAATATTAATTCTTTAAATTTATAATTATGAAAAAAATAATTGTTTTAAGTTTATTAATTTTAGCTTCTTGCTCAAATAGTAAAGAAGTAAAGCAGCTTGCAGAAATTTCTTGTGGACAATGTCAGTTTGCTTTGGATAGTCAAAATGGGTGTGATTTAGCCGTTCGTATAGATGATAAAGCCTACTTTGTAGATGGTTTTAATATTGATGCCTTTGGTGATGCCCATGACGAACATACTGGTTTTTGCGAAGTAATTAGAAAAGCAGAAATTTCTGGTATTGTCGAAAACGGACGTTTTAAAGCGAGTGCTATAAAGTTAGTGGATGATTTAGAATAAAAAACATAGAAATAAGAGTACAGACATAGAAAAATCCGAGGTAAAATATTTTACTTCGGATTTTTGGTTTTTACACTAAAAAACGCTGTACTTATCTATGGTGCAGGATTTGGAATCGCTGCATGTACAGCTTCTATTTCTTTTAAAGTTTCTTCAGATAAATTGATATGGATACTTCCAATATTTTCTTTTAACTGACTCATTTTTGTTGCTCCAATAATGTTACTTGTAACAAATGGTAATTGATTTACAAAAGCCAAAGATAATTCTGACAAGGTAATTACGTTTTTATTCAAGGTCTTTTATTCATAAAAATGAATGTTTTTATTTTTTAATTTATAGGTTCGGATTGTTAAATAACTCTTAGAAATTATTTTCACAAAAAAAAGCGTTTGGTATACAACCAAACGCTTTTTTTTTATAGGTTCTTATATTAGGAAACTACATTTTTATGAACTTAATAGCTTTTGCATTTTCAACTTTTATAAAATACGTTCCGTTACTTAAGTCCTGAATGAATATATTCTCTTCATTTAAAACCTTTCCTCTAAGGATCTCTTTGCCTAACAAATTATATATGATATAGTTTGCTTTCTCAGATAAACCTGATATTTTAATAAAATTAACCGATGGGTTAGGAAATAATTTTAATGATAATTTCATATCTGTAATATCATCTACCCCCAATGTAGCAACAATATCTGCAGATAAGGTCGGTTGTGTTAAGGTATAGTTTCCATTGTCATTACCAGTAATGATAAATCCTGTGGTGGTAATTGTAATATCAGTTCCTAATTCTGCACTTTCAAATATAAAGACTGGATTACCTTCTAAAACCACATCATCATTTGATAACACTCCTGAAAGAACAGGAGTACCTGAAGCCGAAGCTACTGTAGTTCCATCGAATACTTTATTATCTCCTACTAATCCAATGATCGTTAAACCAGCTTGTGTAATCGCAAACTGTGCTGTTACAAAACTTACACTATAGTTCACATCAGCGGCTGCAGATGGAGTGATTGTGTAGTTTCCTACATCTTCTCCTACCGCTCTTGCAATGCTGACTGGTGTGTCTAAACTCGCTTCATTATCTATTCCTTGGAATCCTGCAAGGGTATACGTAAGTGTTGGTTCGGTTGCCCCATATATTTTAGATTGACTTGCATTAGCAGTTACCGTTAAACCAGCTTGTGTAATCGCAAATTGTGCTG
>JBNMOF010000079.1:0-8651 GCA_051277175.1 Polaribacter sp. | reverse complement strand
GTACCTTTAGTTGGTCCGAGTTCTATTATAATGGCATTGATGAGTTCTGGTTTGAATGGCCAAAACTTTGCTTTTAACGGGTATTTACCAATTGATAAAGGAGAGAGGAAAAAGGCTATTAAAGATTTGGAAAGGCTTTCTAAAGATAAAAATCAATCTCAGATTTTTATCGAAACTCCCTATAGAAATGAGAAAATGTTTGCAGATTTAAAAGCGGCATTAACACCAGCAACAAGTTTGTGCATTGCAGCAGATATTACGTTGCCGTCAGAATTTATTAAAACACTATCTATTCAAGATTGGAAGCATCAAACACCAGATTTACATAAGAAACCCGCTATTTTTATTATTCAGAAATAAAAAGCAAATAGAAAACGAACAATTTTTAAGGTTAGCCGTTGATTCTGAAATGGTTTATTAAAAGTTGTTTATTAGAAGCTTTATAACTGTGGGGTATTTGATTGCTGTTTATTAATAAAATACTCCATGTAATTAACTACTGCAAAAATTTTGATACTTAAACAGTGGCTTTTTGATTCGCCACAATACTAGAAACATTGTAATCTTTAAATTTTTTTAAATAAGATTGAATACTTGACCCATAAGCGTCAGAAAAACCTCTGGAGCCATTACTTCGTAAAAATTTCTTTACATTTCCAGCACCACTTAAATGAGCCGCTGCTAAAATTCCTGATTCTGTAATTTTGATACCATTCATTGTTTTACCAATGTATCGTTTAATATCTTTTCGTAAAATCCATTTATTTACTTGACACAAAGCCACAAACGCTTTTTCTTGTAAAATCGGATTGTTTAAAAATTCTTGGGTGTTGTAAATATGAAATCTGTGTAAAGTGGTTCTGCCAAACTGGTATTTTCCTAAATATCCTAAAGTATTTACAGCGGCATACTTTCCTTGAGATTCTTTAAAAGCGACAGCTTCTTTAAAAGCAACGAAATCTCTCTTTAAATAGAAGATCTCACTTCCAATAGATTTTGGAAAGCTTAACTTATTCGAGAACGCTGTCTCCGATTCTGAATTATTTTTTTTATCAATAGAAATTCCATTGATAAAAAGGATAACTACACTGAATAAAAGTATTTTTTTTTTGATAAAATAAATTTTTCTGTTATGCGATGCAAATTTACAATATAATTTAAAAGTAATTGATTATCAATATGTTAAATTTTACTAATTATATAATAAATGAAATGTTATTGCACTATTAGTGTTAATTTCAATAGGAAAAGCACGAACCTTTATGAAGATAACAACAGAAGGTGCAGATTGTATGAGTTTTGTGATATTGTTTTTCAATATAATTTTTGGTCACTACTTTGTTTAAATAAAAATCACGGGTTTTGTTTATTTAGTGGTAACACCGTTACAAGTAGTAAAACTGCTTCTGCACTGCGCAATGTAGCTAAGAGAACTTGCTTTTGCTATGAAGCACTTTCTGAAAATTTAGTAGCATTTAAGGGACAAACACAAAATAATAGTATCTCAAATTATTTTTGAAAAATAAAAATTTCTGACTAGAAGTTGCAGTTGAGTAGTGTCTATATTTAAAAAGGAAAGATTACTATCTATGCACCTTTTGTTTGTTCATCCATTGGTGATATTTCGCAGCATTTCTGTTGTGTTGCGCAAGTGATCTCGCAAAAGTGTGATACCCTAACTTACTAACATCTGCACACATATAGAAATAGTTGTGTTTTTGAGCATTTAAAACGCCGTCAATAGCAGAAATATCTGGCATTGATATTAAAGTAGGAGGTAAGCCTTGGTTCTTATAGGTGTTGTAAGGAGATTTGATTTCTAAATCTATATTTAGAACTCTTTTTACGCCATAATCTTGACCTTTTTTTTCTTTTATGCAATAAATTATGGTGGGATCCGCTTGCAAAGGCCAACCATTTTTTAATCGGTTTAAATACAAACCAGCAACAATTGGTCTTTCAGAAGCTTGGGCAGTTTCCTTTTGCACAATGGATGCTAAAGTAATTACTTCTTCATTGGTTAGATTGAGTTTTTTAGCTTTTTGTAATCTACTTTTATTCCAAAACCTCTTGTAAGAAACCAACATTTTTCTTCTAAATTCCTTTGGAGAGACGGTCCAATAAAACTCATAAGTATTTGGAATGAAAATTTGAAGTACAGATTTTGTTGTTAAGTTATTTACAGTTAAAAAGTTTTTATTTTTAAAAGTAGCCAGCAAAGAAACAGAGTCTGCTGCCACTTGCGTTGAAACTCTACCCGCCAATTTTTCTAAAGTATCTTGATTGTTAAAAGATAATTTAAAAGGCGTTTGTCTTCCAATTCTTAACATATTTATAAGATCATTGTTAGACATTCCTTCTGCGATAACATACCTACCTGCTTTTGGTTTCAAAAAGTTTTTTTTAGCAGCAACCCAAAGAAATGAGTCTGAGTTTTTAGAAATTGCTGAAATTTCTTTTTGAACATCTAGTAAACTATCTGTCGATCTTACAAAAAGAATATGCTCTTTTGTAATTGCGTTACCGAATATTTTTTGATAATAGCTGTAACCAAAAATCCCACTAATTATAAAAAGAACCGCTACTATATAAACTACTTTTTTTTTCAATTGTAAATATTTTAAGAATGTAAAGTTACTATTTTATCAATTGAAATATAGTTTCATCTTTAAACTTTCCTTTTGATAAAATCCAATCTTTTTTCACACCAATTTTGTCGAATTGATGCTTTGTAAATAAAGAAATACTTTTGGAATTATCTGTTGTAATATTAGCATATAACTGATGCAAGCCTAAATGTGAAAAAGCATAATTTATTAAAATAGATAATGCATCAGAAGCAAAACCGTTTTGCTGAAATTCTGGATGAATTAAAATTCCAACCCCTGCTCTTTTGTGTTGTGGATTAAAATCAAAGAGATCAATCATTCCTATTTTTTTTTTGGTCAATTTTTCTTCAATCAGCAAGCGTAATTGTTTTGCTTCAAAAATATCTAGGTGGGCATTTTCTAAATATTGCCTTAAAATATATTTAGAAAAAGGCGTTTGAGTATGACTTATTTCCCAAAAAGACTCATTATTTTCTATGGTATATAGAAATTCTAAATCTTCTGGTTCTAGTGCTCTTAGAGTTGTTTTTTTACTACTTAACGTCATGGTTTATCTTCTTTTATAACAGATGGCTTGGCAGAAAATTGCTGTAAAAAACACATATGAATTGCACAAGCGTCTTAAGTTGGTCATTCCTGCAAAAAACGGGAATTTATAATAGGTGATAGAACAACCTAAAGTTTCTTCAACAAGCTTAAAAAATATATTATTAATCAATGTATACTCTTTAAACTCTAAATGGAAATTTCACCCTTAAATACAAAGGAAGCCGGCCCTTTTAAGAATACATTTTTATAAATTCCATTTTCTTCTGTAAATGAAACTTCTAAAATCCCACCTTCTACAGGTAAAGAAATTAACTTGCTAGCAGTTTTTTTTATTTTGTGCATGGCAATCGCAACAGCTGTAACACCAGTTCCACATGCTAAAGTTTCATTTTCTACGCCTTTTTCATAGGTGCGAACTCTAAAAGTAGCATCGTTAACTTGCGCTACAAAATTCACATTACTTCCAGGATCTTTGTAAGAATATCTTATTTTTTTTCCGTTTTCAAAAACAGGATATGCATCCAAATTTTCTACAAGTTCTACATGGTGCTGTGTGCCGGTATATATAAACACTGAATTTTCTTGAACTTGAATAGTATCCACATCTATCATTTTTAAAGATACTATATTGTTTTCTACGGTAGCAAAATGTGCACCATCAACAGCAATAAAATGAGCGCTGTCTCCAATGATATTTAAATGTTTTGCAAAAGCTGTAGCGCATCTTCCGCCGTTTCCACAAAAAGTTTCGCTTCCGTCTGCGTTAAAATAGAGCATTCTAAAATCAAATTCCTTAGCATTCTCAATCAGAATAACTCCATCTGCGCCAATACCAAAGTGGCGATCACAAAGTTTCGAAATCAAATCAATATTGTTTTTTTTGAAAGTCTTGGACCGATTATCAATCATCACAAAATCGTTTCCTGTTCCTTGATATTTATAAAAATTCAAATTCATGCCTCAAAGATAGGTATTTAAAGAATAAATTAAGGGTGTTAAAAAGTGGTTAAAGTCCGTTAAAAAGAAGTTAAACAGAATTTTTTGAGGTGTTAAAATTATATCTTTGAGTGTAAAAAAAATAATAATAATGAAAAAAGCGTTTAGTTTTCTTGGTATGGCAATTTTAGGAGGAGCACTTACTTTAGGTTTTTACAAGATGTTATTTAATGAACAAGTAATTATAGAAAGAAGTCTTCCTGTGCCAGTAAAAACCCTTCAATCAAACTTTAACCCCACCTATGACAAAGCAAATTCAGTGGAAACAGCTACAGATTTTACCGTTGCTGCTGAGCGGACCGTACATGCAGTTGTACATGTAAAAAATACCGCAATTCGAACACAAACAGATAGGGCCGATCTTTTTTTTGGAAGAGGAAACGGACAGAGAAAGTACGAACAAGTTGGTACAGGAAGTGGTGTTATTATTTCTGCAGATGGCTATATTGTAACCAATAATCATGTAATTGATGGTGCCAGCGAATTGGAAATCACCTTAAATAATAAAAGAAAATACAAAGCAGAATTAATAGGTAGCGATGCTGCAAATGACATTGCTTTGTTAAAAATTGAAGCAGATACAGATTTAACCTACGTGCCTTTTGCAAATTCAGACAATATAAAAATTGGAGAATGGGTTTTAGCAGTCGGGAATCCATATAATTTAACATCTACAGTAACAGCAGGAATTATTTCAGCAAAAGGGAGAGATTTAGAAGGAAACAGAAATATAGAATCTTTTATACAGACAGATGCAGCCGTAAATCCCGGAAATAGTGGAGGTGCTTTGGTAAACTCACGAGGAGAACTGATAGGAATAAACACAGCAATTTCTTCAAAAACTGGCTCTTTTATTGGATATTCGTTTGCGGTACCCTCTAATATTGCAAGAAAAATAATTGATGATATTTTAGAGTTCGGTGCTGTACAAGAAGCTATTTTAGGAATTAATATAGACACTACGGACGAAAACATAGATGGCGTTAAAATTGCAACTGTTGTTGCTGATGGCGGAGCAAAAAATGCAGGATTGAAGTCTGGAGACATTATTAAAAAACTAAATAATGTGAAAATTTCTAAGTTTTCTGAGTTGAGAGGACAATTAACTGCAATGAGACCAGGAGAATCTTTAGATATTACGGTTTACAGGGATGGGAAGCTTCTTACCAAAAAAGTGAAATTAAGTAAAAAAGATACTTTTGTCTCCACTAGTTTTAATATTATTTTAAAAGATATCTCAAAGAGTGATAAAAAAAAATATGATATTTTAAATGGAGCTAAAATCATTAGAAACGGAAATAGAAACTTGATTTATTACGGAGTTAAAGAAGGGTTTATTATCACTAAAATAAATAAAAAACCAGTTTTAACAGCTGCAGAGGCCTCGAATTTATTAGACTCTTTATTAGGAAGTGGTCAGCCAGTGTATATTGAAGTGCTAAATTTAGAGGGCGAAAAAGAACGCTACGCTTTCAGATAAATCGCATTCAAACAATATATTTTTAATATCCTGATTTTCTGTCAGGATTTTTTTATTTTAAAACTTTTCACGAAATCGATTTCGTATTTTAAAAAAATTAAATACTTTTGCCGAAAATTTAATAATAGTACCACAACTATGTCAACAAAAGCAAATTACAACGAAGAAGTTTTATTGCAAGCGCAAACAAGAAGAGCTACTGTAGAGTTTATTAATATCGTACATGATTTATGGTATGATAAATCTATCGAGTTAGTACTTTTTAGAAATCCTTTGGTAGATAAAAGAGCTAGTGAAGTATTAAACTTAATTGAGTACGCAAAAGAATTTGTAAGCAAACCAATTTCAATTCTAGACGCATTAGATATTGCAAAAGCAATTCAGCAAATAGCGTTACCATCTTCTAAACTAGATATTGGTAAACTGGCCTATGAGTGTTATTTAAGTTCAGAAAATTGCGATGATAAAGTTGCTTTTGTAAAGAACAAGTTAAAAGATGCCACAGTAGCAAAAGACATTCAACCAAAAGATGTAGTTTTATATGGTTTTGGTAGAATTGGGCGTTTATTAGCAAGAGAGTTAATGACAAAAATGGGTAAAGGTTCTCAATTAAGGTTAAGAGCAATTGTAACTCGTGGAGAAATTAATCAAACAGTTTTAGAAAAAAGAGCCTCTTTATTAAGCATAGATTCTGTGCATGGAGACTTCTTAGGAACTGTGGTTGTAGACGCAGAAAATAATGCATTAATTATTAATGGAACAACTGTTCACATGATTTCTGCAAAGAATCCAGAAGACATCGATTATACAAAATACGGAATTAATGATGCTTTAATTATTGACAACACCGGTGCTTTTAGAGATCAAGAAGCATTAAGCAGACATTTAAAAGCAAAGGGAGCAAGCAAAGTTTTAATAACAGCGCCAGCAAAAGGAGTTCCGAATATTGTACATGGTGTAAATCATAAACAGAACAATCCAGATAATGTAGACATTTTTTCTGCAGCATCTTGCACAACGAATGCAATCACACCAGTTTTAAAAGTTTTAGAAGATAATTACGGAATTAAAAAAGGACATTTAGAGACTATTCATGCATATACAAACGACCAGAATTTAGTCGATAATATGCACAGTAAATACAGAAGAGGAAGAGCCGCCGCTTTAAACATGGTAATTACAGAAACAGGTGCAGGAGCAGCAGTTGCAAAAGCGATACCAGCGTTAGAAGGTAAACTAACTTCAAATGCAATTAGAGTTCCGGTTCCTAACGGTTCGTTAGCTATTTTGAACTTACAATTACATACAAAAGTAACGACAGAGCAGGTAAATTCTTTGATGAAAAAATATGCTTTAGAAGGCGATTTGGTAGAGCAAATAAAGTATTCTTTAGATAATGAGCTGGTTTCTTCTGATATTGTAGGAGTAACTGCACCTTCAATTTTCGATAGCAAAGCAACCATCACAGATAATGAAACCATTGTAATTTACGTATGGTATGATAATGAATACGGGTATTCACACCAAGTGATTCGTTTGGCAAAACACATTGCAAAAGTTAGAAGATTTACATATTACTAGTAAAAATAATTCATTAAAAGTATTCCCCCTTTTCAGTAGAATTTTAACATTGTACTTTAAATTGAAACCCGATACACTTTTTGTATTGGGTTTTCTTTTGCTCTTTTTTTAGAAGCTATGTTCTGCTTTTTATGATATCTTTTCTTCATGCTTCAGAAAAGGAAATCCTTTCAATTAGGGCTAATTCTGCCTAAAGTTTTGTAGCAAAATTAAAGACCTTTTAAAATTTAAATATGTTTGCATATAAATGCCGCAATATTTAGATTAATTATTTCTTAAAAATAGCACAATTATGATTTTGAAAAGGGAATCGTTTAAACTTTAGCTTAACTTAGCGTTAAAGTAAAAAAAAACATGAAAATTAATTTTCTAATAATTACAATGCTATTTTTTACTATTTCAATAAATTCACAAGAAACTTTACCTTATTATCAAATTCCAGATATGGAAGAAAATTATTCAGCGCAAAACATAGTGGCAAGAATGGTAGATGGTTTAGGTTTTAGATTTTATTGGTCTACAGAAGGTTTGCGAGCCGAAGATTTAGCCTATCAACCAAAAGGTGAAGGTAGAAATTGTCAACAAACCGTGAATCACTTGTATGATTTATCTAAGATGATGTTGCGTTTAACAAAAACAGATTTCAAACAAGAAAAAGAAAAAGATAAAATGACGTTTGTAGAAATGAGAAAACAAACACTTTTAAATATTCAAGCGTTAAGTAATCACATACAAATGAGTGAAAATTTATCTGAATTTACAGTAAAAATAGCTGGGGAAATCACAGTGCCCTTTTTTAATGTGATTAACGGACCAATGTCAGATGCCATTTGGCATGCTGGTCAAATCGCAAGCTTCAGAAGATCTTCTGGAAACCCAATTAATTCTAAAGTAAATCATTTTACAGGAACCGTTAGAGAGTAAAAAAGGTTTCAGCAGTGTAAAACATTTTTTTTAATAATTATAATTACTATTTATATTATATGCATCAGCTTCACAACTGTCCCATTTGTAATACCAATTCCATTGCTTCTTTTATAAAAACAACTGCTCAAATGCACTCAAGTAAAGAGTTGTTTAATTTTGACCAATGTAATGAATGTCAGATGGTTTTCTTAAATCCGAGGGTAGATTTAGACAATCTAAAAAACTACTATACGTCACATTACTTGCCTTACCGAGGTTCAGAAGCTTGGGGTAAATTTAAGAAATTGGTCGAAGGAAGTCAGAAAAAGTTAGATTTAAAACGCGTTAAACGGGTAAAAGATACGTATTCGATGTCATCAGAATCGTTAATTTTGGATGTTGGTTGTGGGAACCCAAGTTTTCTAAAAGCATGCCAGCGAGAGTTAAAATGCCAAACGATGGGGATTGATTTTAGTGATGAAGGATGGAAAGAGCAAATTGGCCAATTTAAGGGAATAGATTTACAGGTT
>JBNMOF010000078.1:0-8800 GCA_051277175.1 Polaribacter sp. | reverse complement strand
CTGGAGATAGTGGAGGCTCTAGTGGACCTCATTTGCATTTCGAAATCAGAGATACACAGACAGAGCATGTTATCAACCCAATGTTATTTGGATTCGATATTCCAGATTCTAAAGGACCAACCATTCAATCGCTACAAGTATACCCACTGAGCAATAACGCCAGCGTAAACGAACAATACAATAGTTTTAATCTTTCAGTAAAAGGAGTAGGTGACGGAAAATACAGTGCTGAAAGAATTTCTGCAAGCGGAACAATTGGTTTTGGAATCACTGTTTTTGATCGATTAAATAATGCGTTGAATAAAAATGGTATTTACAGTCTTGAATTGCTTGTAAACGGAAAAAGACACTATTATCATAATTTAGCAACTTTTTCTTTTGCTGAAAGTAAATATATAAACCTTCTAATTGATTACGAATATTATAAAACATACAGAAGTAGAATTCAAAAAGCTTTTAAAATTAATAAAAATGAGCTTTCTATTTATAAAGACCTCGTTAATAATGGTAAATTAGAGGTCCAAAATGGATTGAATTATGCCATTAAAATTATTGCTAAGGACTTTATAGGAAATACGAGTTCTGTTGAAATTCCTATTATTGGTAAAAAGAGTAATACCCTCCTCAAAAAAGAAAAAGACACCACTGCTTATAAGATTATTGCCTCCGATTTTCAGAAGTTTACAAAAGAAAATATAACAATAGCTTTTCCTAAAAACACCTTTTATAAAGATGTCTATTTAGATTTTAAAGTTGATAAAGGCATTGCTAAAATACACCACCCAACAATTCCTTTACATAAAAATTATACATTAACTTTTAATGTTTCCGACTATTCTGAAGAAGAAAAAGAACAATTATATATTGCCAATCTTGAGTATGAAAAATACCCAAGATATGTTTACACGAGAAAAAAAGACAGCATTTTTTACACAACAACAAAGACTTTAGGAGATTACAGCTTAAAATTTGATACTAAAAAACCTAAAGTAAACATCTTATACATTAAAGACAAACAATGGATTACAAGTTCTAAAACACTGAAAGTAGCGATTATTGATGTTGATTCTGGCATAAAAAACTGGCAGGCAACACTAGATGGTGAATGGGTTTTAATGCACTACAATCACAAAAAAAACATACTTACGTATAAATTTAGCGATAATAAATTGGCTGGTAGCAAACATATCTTTAAAATTGTAGTCTCGGACAATGTTGGAAATACTACAGAGCGTTCTATTACGTTCTTTAAGAAACAAGGTGAATAGAATTACTTATCCTTTTGAGAAATGAATAGTAAGAGCCAATTCAAATTTTCGGAATATATTAAACCAGTAAATATCAAAAGATAAATTATAATTTAAACAAATGAAAAACATCGTACTCTTTTTAGTACTAATACCATCTTTTGTAATTGCACAAAAAACAACCATTTTAAGGGGAGTTGTTAAAAATAAAGACAAAACTCCTATAGAAAATGTATCTATAGAATTTGGTAAAACAGGCACTGTTACTGACAAAAATGGTAATTATTCTCTTAGAATTCCTTATCAAAAGGAAATAACATTAAAGTTTAGCCATATTTCTTATCGAATATTTTATTACAAGACAACTGCCAAAAGCAGGAACACAACACGCTACTCTCCTGTTCTTTCCCTAAAAACAGAAAAGCTAGATGAAGTTATAATAAAAGATAGAAGAAAAGAAGCAAGCGGTATTACGAGTATAGATGTCGCAAAAGCGAAAAATATTATTGGTGCAAATGCGGGTATAGAAAACATTTTAATGACATTACCTGGCGTAAATAATAACAACGAATTAAGTACACAGTACAATGTTAGAGGTGGTAATTTTGATGAAAACTTAGTGTATGTGAACGGAATTGAAGTTTATAGGCCTTTTTTAGTACGTTCTGGGCAACAAGAAGGTTTAAGTTTTATCAATCCTAACATGG
Organism: Polaribacter sp.; assembly: GCA_051277175.1. Taxonomy (GTDB): domain Bacteria; phylum Bacteroidota; class Bacteroidia; order Flavobacteriales; family Flavobacteriaceae; genus Polaribacter. Next base: position 6,846 of record JBNMOF010000078.1, on the reverse strand, counting down.
TGCAAAATATTAATTTTTCCGCTGGTGGATTCCAAGCCAAATATGGTGATAAATTATCTTCTGTTTTAGATATAACATACCGAAAACCTAAGGAAGTAGCAACGAGTGTAGATTTTAGTTTGCTCGGTGGAAGCGTAACCTTCGAAAGTCCTTTTTTAGAAGATAAATTAACCGTAATCACAAGTATAAGATATAGAGATAACAGTTTATTTGTGAATAGTAAACAAATAGAAACTAATTTTAGTCCTCGGTTTACAGATTTACAATCTTTTGTAACCTATCAATTTTCAAAGAATTTTTCTTTGAATTATTTAAGCAATTTCTCTGTAAATAGCTACAATTATAAACCTGTATCTAGAAGAACTCGTTTTGGTACTGTTATAAATCCTTTAGAGTTAATTGTTTTTTATAATGGAAACGAAGAAAATAACTATTTGACGCTGTTTAATGCAATTTCTGGAGATCTTAAAATCAATGAAGAATTGTCTTTTGTAGGTACTATTTCTAGTTACAACACTCAAGAAGAAGAACATTATGACATTGCAGCTTCTTATAATTTAGGTGAAGTGGATGCTGATATTGGTTCAGAAAATTTTGGAGAAGTCGAATTCTCTCAAGGAATTGGCTCACAATTAAATCATGCAAGAAACGATTTAGACGCATTAATTAATAATGTGCAACTCAAAGGAACCTATAAAAAAAACAACCAGCAATGGGATTTTGGTGTAAAATATCAAAATGAAGACATTAGAGAACGAATTCGGGAATGGGAAGTCATTGATTCTTTGGGTTTTTCTATTAGACCGCCAAACAGTTTAGGTAACAATCAACCTTACGAACCCTTTGAGGGTCCGATCATACCTTTTCAAAATATTAGAGAAGATAATACTGTAAAAATAAAGCGTCTTTCTGGATTTCTACAGTTGAACCAGCGAGTATTCTGGAACGATAACGAAATGTGGTATAATTTAGGGGTTAGAGCTCAAAACTGGACCGTTTCATCAAAAAATAACGCTTCTGAAAGTCAAACAATTATCAGTCCAAGAGCGCAATTTGCCATCAAACCAAACTGGAAAAAAGACATGTTATTCCGTTTTTCTGGTGGTTGGTATTCGCAACCACCATCTTATCGAGAATTAAAAAATTTTAATGGAAAAATAAATATTGATGTAAAAGCACAAAAATCGATTCACTTTGTTGCTGGTATGGATTATAGTTTCGATATGTGGGAAAGACCTTTTAAACTAACCTCAGAAATGTATTACAAAGGTTTGACAGATATAAACGCTTATGCGATAGATAATGTGAGAATTAGATACAGAGCAGATAATGTAACTACAGGATATGCACAAGGTTTTGATCTTCGTTTAAATGGTGAATTTGTTCCGGGAAGTGAAAGTTGGGTAAGTTTGGGATATTTAAAAACAGAAGAAAATATTAATAATAGAGGCGCTATTTCCAGACCTTCAGATCAACGTTTAAAATTTGCAATATTATTTCAAGATTATGTGCCAAATTTACCAAACTTAAAAGCCTACTTGAACTTAGTTTACAATACAGGCGTTCCTGGAGGTGCACCGGCGTATGCAGATGTGTATAAATTTCAAGGACGCTTAAGAGACTATAAGCGCGCAGATTTGGGCATTTCTTATGTTTTTACAGATGTAAATAAACAATATACTATAGGACCACTCTCTAAGTTTAAAGAATTAACAGCAGGTTTAGAACTATTTAATATGTTCGACATTCAAAATTCAATAACCAATACCTGGGTTAGAGATGTATATTCTAAAAATCAATTTGGAATTCCGAATTTTATGACCGGTAGGGTTTTAAACTTTAAAGTTGGAATGAAATTTTAAAGGAACCCTGAAATTTACTTTAATACGATGAGTATTGATTTAAAATAGTTTTTGGTAAAGAGTTTCTTTTGTTTACAATTTTGCTTTCTATTTTTAGGTTTTTGGCTGACGATTTCTGCTGAGCAATTCGCTGATTTTTAAATTTATTTTTCTTTTATATTTTTAATTTCTTATTATTATCGGCGAGCAAATACCATTTGTAGGTATATATTTAACATTTCCATACAAACAAAATAAGATTACTTATTTATATATTAACAGGTAATTAGTGACAAAAAAGAACAGTTCCTTCTTAGATACATTTAAGTATAATTTGAACATCTAAAAATTTTGGATTAGAGGAATACCTATTCAATTAAAAATAAAACTATTTTTTTTTTAAAGAGTAAGAAATAAAAAAAGAGCAGACTTCCGCCGACTCTTTTAAATATTCTAATATTTGAATAATTTTACTCTAAAATCTGAGCAGCATGTGCTTTTGTTTTTACTTTTAAAATAATATTTTCAATAAGACCATTCTCATCAATAACAAAAGTTGTTCTGTGAATACCATCATATTCTTTTCCCATAAATTTCTTTGGTCCCCAGACACCAAACGCTTCAATTACTGCTTTATCTTCATCTGCTAAAAGCGGAAAAGGTAATTTATGTTTGTTAATCCAATTTTGTTGTTTTTTCGCAGCGTCTGCACTTACCCCTAAAATATCATATCCTTTTGCTAAAAAAGTTTGATAATTATCTCTTAAATCGCAAGCCTCATTTGTACATCCTGGTGTGCTTGCTTTTGGATAAAAGAATAAAACTAATTTTTTACCCGTATAATCAGCTAACTTTATAGTTTTACCGGTATTGTCTTTTGCTTCAAATTGTGGAGCATTATCTCCTATTTTTAATGTTGTCATTTTTAATTGATTTTAAAATTACAAAGTATGCAAGTTACAACGTCTTAAAATAAATCCCTAAAACTTACCTAAAAAATTGCATCTCAACTTTGTATCTTTGTTACTATAAAATGTAAAAATGAATAAACAAGAAAAAGTACAATTTGTAATTGATACACTTGAAGAAAAATATCCAGAAATACCAATTCCTTTAGACCATAAAGATCCTTTTACATTGCTAATTGCTGTGCTTTTATCTGCACAGTGCACAGATATAAGAGTAAATAAAATTACGCCTCTGTTATTCGCAAAAGCGGATAATCCTTTTGACATGATAAAAATGTCTGTGGAAGAGATTAAGGCAATTATTAGACCTTGCGGATTGTCTCCAATGAAAAGTAAAGGGATTTATGGTTTATCTAAAATTTTGATTGACAAATACAACGGAGAAGTTCCTCAAAGTTTTGAAGGTCTTGAAGAACTACCAGCAGTTGGCCATAAAACAGCAGGTGTAGTCATGAGTCAAGCTTTTGGTATTCCTGCTTTTCCTGTCGATACCCATATCCACCGATTAATGTACCGCTGGAATTTGACCAATGGAAAAAATGTTATGCAAACAGAAAAAGACGCTAAAAGATTGTTTCCAAAAGAATTATGGAACGACTTGCATTTGCAAATGATTTGGTATGGACGTGAATATTCTCCAGCAAGAGGGTGGAATTTAGAAGATGATATTATTACTAAAACAGTTGGTAGAAAAGCAGTTTTAAATGCATATTTCAAAAAATAATATTCTTTTTTTTAGTATATAATTACGTTAGTGATTTAAATGAAATCCTGTTAAAGAGGCGTAAAAAAGAGATCATATAAAATACTCTCTTTTTAGGAAACTTCCAAAACAAAAAAAAAGCCGCAACAAATGTTGAGGCTTTTTCCACTCTTAATTCAAATTCAATTCAATGAAATCTTTTGATTTGGTTTTTACAACTCGCAACGATTTGGAAAAATTAATCAAAAATTGAACTGTTTCTTTATTAGGTTGCATCTGTAAATCAGAAGACTTTCTTGAGTAAAGTTGCATCATATGTTATTTAATTAATTGGTTCTTAAATAAATAACGACACTTGTTTTACTTTATTGTTAGTTTACTAAAATAATTTTGTGCTTCTCTATTAGTTTACGCATATTAATTAACGCGTATCGCATTCTGCCTAACGCAGTATTAATACTAACCCCTGTGTTTTCACTAATTTCTTTAAAACTCATGTCTTTATACATGCGCATTATTAAAACCTCTTTTTGCTCCTCTGGAAGTTCATTTATGAGCTCTCTTACATCCTCGTAAATCTGTGCTTGTATAATTTGTTTTTCTGCATTTAACGTTCCGTCGTGCAAAACCGAAAAAATATCAAACTCATCTGTATTTTTAAATGATGGCATTCTATTATTTTTCCTAAAATAATCAATCACTAAATTGTGTGCAATTCGCATTACCCATGGTAAAAACTTACCTTCTTCATTATATTTTCCTTTTTTTAAAGTCCGAATGACTTTGATAAAAGTGTCTTGAAAAATATCTTCTGTAAGGTCTTTATCTTTTATTTTACTGTAAATAAAACTAAATAAACGTTGCTGATGTCTATTGATTAATATTGATAAAGAAGCTTCTTTACCATTAATATAATCGTTTACTAATATACTATCTGAAATTGAGTTTTTACCCGCCATAACTACTTTGAGAAAAGCTTTAGAGCTTTTCTTTATTATTAATTATTAATAATTTTTAAAGTAATTTTATAGCTATAGAAGTCTAATTTTGTGTGGTTTATAAGTTACAAATATGGATATTATTTAACGATATAACAAACTTTATGTTAAAAAAAAATTACCCACCATGAAATGCGCTTATTTTTTGGTAAATTTATAGTCTATATTATTTGATACATGAAGACAGATATTTCAAGAGTAAATCCAAAAGAAAACATCATTATAAAGGGAGCTAAACTCCATAATTTAAAGAATATTGATGTTGTAATTCCTAGAAATAAATTAGTAGTAATTACAGGACTTTCTGGCTCTGGTAAATCTTCTTTGGCTTTTGATACGTTATATGCGGAAGGTCAAAGACGGTATGTAGAAAGTTTAAGCTCTTATGCGCGTCAATTTTTAGGAAAATTGCACAAACCAAAAGTAGATTATATCAAAGGAATTGCACCAGCAATTGCCATTGAACAAAAAGTAAATTCTACAAATCCGAGATCAACCGTAGGTACATCAACAGAAATTTACGATTATATAAAATTATTATTTGCTAGAATTGGTAAAACCTTCTCTCCTATTTCTGGTGATGAAGTTAAAAAAGATACCGTTTCTGATGTTGTTAATTTCATAAAAAAATTCGAAAACAAAACAAAATTATTATTGCTTTCGCCTGTTATTATTGACGAAAATAGAGATTTAAAAACTGTTTTACAAGTTTTAGAACAACAAGGTTATGCGCGTTTAAAATGGAATGATAAAGTGTATAAAATTTCAGATTTCCCGCAGAAAGAGTTTAAAAATGAACTTTTATTTTTAGTGGTAGATAGAGTTGTTACAAAAGATGATGAAGATTTCTTAAACCGTTTAGCAGATGCAATTCAAACTGCTTTTTTTGAGGGCAAAGGAATTTGTTTTATAGAAAACTTAGCAGACAATAAGGTTACTGAGTTTAGTAATAAGTTTGCTTTAGATGGACTTACATTTTTAGAACCAAACACTCATCTATTTAGTTTTAACAATCCATATGGTGCTTGCCCAACTTGCGAAGGTTATGGAAATGTAATTGGAATTGATGAGGATTTAGTGGTCCCAAATACAGGTTTGTCAATTTTTGACGATGCTATTTTCCCTTTTAAAACTCCTTCATATATTCATTATAAAGAAGATTTAATTGAAGTTGCTTACCAATTTGACATTCCAATTCACAAACCTTGGTTTGAATTGTCAGAAAAACAAAAAGAATTGGTTTGGGAAGGCAATACATCTTTTCGCGGTATTCATCATTTCTTCTCTGCCCTAGAAGAAAAAAGTTATAAAATTCAAAATAGAGTAATGCTTTCTCGCTACCGCGGAAAAACAAAATGTACTACTTGTAATGGCAAACGTTTAAGAGACGAAACCAATTATGTAAAAATAAATGAGAAAAATATTTCTGATTTAGTGGCGCTTCCTTTGGATGAATTAGCTGTTTTCTTCAAAAATCTAACACTAGATGTTTATGAAGCAAAAATTGGAAAACGTTTATTAACAGAAATAAATAATAGATTGCAATTTTTAACAGATGTTGGTTTAAATTACTTAACAATTAACAGAACTTCTAACACCCTTTCTGGCGGGGAAAGCCAGCGTATAAACTTGGCAACTTCTTTAGGTAGTTCTTTAGTGGGCTCCATGTATATTTTAGATGAACCAAGTATTGGATTACATCCAAAAGATACCGAGCGATTGATTGGTGTTTTAAAAGATTTACGCGACCTCGGCAATACAGTGATTGTGGTAGAACACGACGAAGACATCATGAAAGAAGCAGACTATATCATAGATATTGGTCCTGAAGCTGGTACTTTTGGTGGACATGTCGTTGCAGAAGGAAATTTTGAAGAAATTTTAAAATCAGATTCTTTAACTGCTAAATATTTAAATGAAGAATTAAAAATTGAAGTGCCTACAAAACGAAGAACCACTATAAATAAAATTGAAATTATTGGCGCCAGAGAACATAATTTACAAAATATAGATGTTACTTTTCCATTGAATTGCTTGTCTGTGATTACGGGAGTTTCTGGCTCTGGGAAAAGTACACTGGTAAAAAAGATTTTATATCCAGTAATGCAAAAAAAACTAGTTGGTTATGGCGATAAAATAGGACAACATACAAAGGTAAAAGGTGATTTTGATACTTTAAAACATGTAGAATTTATCGATCAGAATCCAATTGGACGTTCTTCACGATCAAATCCGGTTACCTATATAAAAGCCTATGATGATATTAGAGCATTGTTCTCTAATCAGAAATTATCTAGTATTCGAAACTACAAACCCAAACATTTTTCTTTTAATGT
>JBNMOF010000077.1:0-8913 GCA_051277175.1 Polaribacter sp. | reverse complement strand
TTAATTTTTTGCAAACCTGGTAAACGAGTATACGGTAGTTGAGGCTTTTTTAAATAAGAAGCAATTCCTGTAAAAGGCAAAGAATCGTGCACCATAGGCGCTGCAATAACGGTTGATGGAACTCTTGCTCCATAATGAAACTTACTTACAAAAAGATAATCTCCTACTAATAAAGATTTTTCTAATGAAGATGTTGGAATTGTAAAAGGTTGCATAAAGTACGTATGAACTAAGGTTGCTGCGATAATAGCAAAGGTTATAGAACTGATCCATTCACCTATTTCAGAACGTGGCTTTAAACTTCTTTCTGCATTGTAAGTTGCGTCTGTAGCATAATTAATATAGAAGATATACAATCCTAAAGTAAGAATTACCAACAAGGAATCTAACTTCTTGTAAAATCCAAACGTTCGAATGGTTTCAATCCAAAGTACAGGAAACATTAACAAGTTTACCACAGGTATGAATAATAAAACAATCCACCATTTTGGTCTGTTAATAATTTGCATTAAAATAACGCCATTATAAATAGGAATTGCAGCTTCCCAGGCTTTTCTGCCAGCTTTTACATATAATTTCCAAGTACCTAAAAAATGTAGGACTTGAATTACAATAAAAAAGAGAAACCATTCAGTAAAATTCATAATTATATTTTTTTAAAATCCTTTTAAGAGGAGTTGTTTTTAGTTTTAAATAAGACGCAAAATACAGAAAATGTTACAATTTTTAGCGGATGTTTAGTACATCTTTCATGCTAAATACGCCTGTTTTACCTAGAATCCATTCTGCAGCAACCACGGCTCCTAAAGCAAATCCTTGTCTGCTATGGGCAGTATGTTTAATGTCTATAGAATCTATTTCAGAAGCGTACAACACGGTGTGTGTTCCTGGTACTTCAGGAATTCTTTGTGCAGCAATTGCGATGTTTTCTTCAGATGTATTTGTTCCTAAAACCCAGTTTTCTTTTGAAGAATTTTCTATAATTCCTTCTGCTAAAGTTATCGCGGTTCCACTTGGTGCGTCGAGTTTCTTAGTATGATGAATTTCTTCTATAGAAATATTGTAGTCTTCTAAATTACGCATCATTTTAGCGAGCTGTTTATTCAGTTCAAAGAAGATATTTACACCCAAACTAAAGTTTGAAGCATAAATAAAAGCACCTTTCTCTTTGTTACAAAGTGCAACAGCTTCTTCATATTTATCTAACCAACCTGTAGTTCCTGAAATTACCGGAACGTTATTTTGAATACAGTTAGAAATATTATTAAAAGCGGAATCTGGGACGCTAAAATCTATTGCTACATCAGCCAAAGTAATGTCAATTGTAGCACCAACGTCTTTTTTTATAACGATTTCATGTCCTCTAGAAATTGCAATTTGCTCAATTTCTTTTCCCATTCTTCCATATCCTAGTAATGCAATTTTCATTTTAAAAAGTATATTTTAGTGAAAAACCAACTTTTGGAGCGTCATAAAGTATTGGATCTTGCACAAATGTAGGTCTAACTGACAAGTTATCATCTGTATTAAACTGCAATAAGTGTGCGTTTACACTTGCTTCTACAATTTGTAAAACATACAAAATAACACCCCACATTAAAGATAAATCTCTGTTTTCACTTAGTTGTTCTTGTGCTCTTTCTAACGTTTCCAAAGAAACGGAGACGTTGCCTAGATCGTCTGTAAATTCGTCTTGAAAACCAGTTTTTCTTAATTTATAAGCGGTTCTGAAACGATTATAATCGGTGTTGTTTAATAAGTAAAAATAAGTTGGTGCCGCTAATGCTCCCCAAACAATTGGTGCTTTCCAATATTTTCTATTGTAAATTTGTCCCATTCCAGGAAAAATAGCAGAATAAAATGCAGCCTTCGAAGGTGCTAAAGGCTTGTAGATTCCTTCTTGCACAAATAGTTTTTCTTTCGCTTTTACTTTCGTAGAATCTTTTTGACTAAATAGGTTTAAAGAGAAAATAAAGATTAAAAAGACTAAGATGCTATTTTTTGAAAACACTTATTTTAATAAGTTTTTTATTCGGTTAAAATCTTCTTCAGAATGAAAAGGAATTGATATTTTCCCTTTACCATTTGTACTTACTGTAACGTCTACTTTATGACCAAAGTATTCGTTTATATCTTTTAAGCTATTTTTAACAAAAGTAGGTACTGCTTTTTTCTTTGGTTTTGCAATTGACCCACTTTTTAGGCCTTTTACAAGATCCTCAGTTTGCCTAACAGACAATTTTTCACGTAATATTTTTTCATAAATAGCTAATTGGTCCTCGGTATTCTCAACATTAATCATTGCACGACCATGCCCCATAGAAATGAAGCCATCTCTAATTCCTGTTTGTAAAATCGGGTCTAATTTTAATAAACGTAAATAATTGGTTACTGTAGAACGTTTTTTCCCAACTCTAGTGCTCAATTCTTCTTGTGTTAACTGAATTTCATCAATTAAACGCTGATAAGAAAGGGCCACTTCTATGGGATCTAAATTTTTACGCTGAATATTTTCAACCAAAGCCATTTCTAGCATTTCTTGGTCATTGGCTAATCTAATATATGCAGGTACTGTTTTATTTCCTATTAATTTTGATGCTCTAAATCTGCGTTCTCCAGAGACTAATTGGAATTTATTTCCCGCTAGCTTCCTTACTGTAATTGGCTGAATTACACCTAGTTCTTTAATCGAGCTTCCTAATTCTCTAAGTGCCTCCTCATCAAAGTAAGTCCTTGGTTGAAAAGGATTTACATCAATTAAATCCAACCCTATTTCTACAATACTGCCCACTAATTTGTCAGCGTTCTTATCTGTTGCAGAATTAATGTTAGGGGTATCTTGTAATAAGGCAGATAATCCTCTTCCTAAAGCTTGTTTTCTGGTTGCTTTTGCCATTTTTACGAATTCTTTTTTAATAATTCTTGGGCTAAATTTAAGTAATTTACAGCACCTTTACTAGTGGCGTCGTAATCAATAATACTTTCACCATAACTTGGTGCTTCTCCCAAACGTATGTTTCTTCTTATAATCGTGTCAAAAACCATTGAAGAAAAATGTTTTCTAACTTCATCTACAACTTGATTTGAAAGACGCAAACGAGAATCGAACATGGTTAATAAGAGCCCTTCAATATTTAATGTTGTATTATGAATATTTTGAATACTTTTAATCGTGTTTAATAGTTTACCCAAACCTTCTAATGCAAAATATTCGCATTGAATAGGAATGATTACAGAATCTGCGGCTACTAAAGAGTTTAAAGTGATTAAACCTAAAGACGGAGCACAGTCAATTAAAATATAATCATAATCGTCCTTAATTTCTACCAAGGCTTTTTTGAGCATATATTCCCTTTCTTGTTTGTCTACAAGTTCTATTTCTATGGCTACTAAATCGATGTGGGCAGGAATAATATCTACATTTGGAGAGCTTGTTTTTACAATGGCATCTTTTGCTGAAAGAGAGTGTTCTAAAACATGATAGGTTCCGCCTTCTACAGTGTCTACATCAATTCCTAAACCAGAAGATGCATTTGCTTGTGGATCTGCATCTATTAGTAATACTTTTTTTTCTAAAACACCTAAAGAAGCTGCTAAATTTATGCTTGTAGTTGTTTTACCAACCCCACCTTTTTGATTTGCTATTGCAATGATTTTTCCCATAAATAACTCTTTTTTTCTCAATGTAAATCTACATTTTTTTATTTCTTTGAGAGGTGTAAGATATGAACAAAAGAATAAATAATTAATACTTTGTTTTTCAGGGTTTAGTGTTTTTTTTGATCAAAACATAAAAAATGAATAAAGCCGAAGAATTTCTTCGGCTTTATTCATTTTATTTAATTATTTTTTTGGAATATTTTTCAGAATTTCAATTAAAAACTTCCAAAATTTTTGTGTAGATAAAATACCTGCACGCTCATCAGGAGAATGTGCTCCTCTAATAGTGGGGCCAAAAGAAACCATGTCTATTTTCGGATAATTCTGTCCTAAAATTCCGCATTCTAAACCTGCATGGCATGCCTCAACTTTTGCTTTCTCACCGTGTAAATTTTCATATAGTTTAGAAACAATATCTAGTATTTCTGAATCAATATTTGGTTGCCATCCGGGATATTCTCCTGACAATTCAACTTCTAAGCCAGACAGTTCAAAAGCTGCCTTCAATGAGTTTGCTAAATCTATTTTATTTGTTTCAGAAGATGAACGTGTGAGACAGCTAATTTTAATATGGCCATTTTTTACAACTACTCTTGCTATATTATTAGAAGTCTCTACCAAGTCTATAATATCTGGGCTCATTCTGTAAGCACCATTAAAAGCAGCATAAATAGATTTTAAAAGTCCTTCTTGAACCCCTAATTCCATTACTTTTTCTGGAAGTGTAGTTTCTAGAATATCAATTGTTAAGTTGCTTTCTATTGTAGAAAACTCTTCTTTTATATTGCTGATAAGTAGTGCTGTCTCTCGTAAAAAAGCTTCTTTGGAAATGGCATCCACGGTAACTAAGGCAGAACTTTCTCTTGGAATAGCGTTTCGTAAACTACCTCCATTAATTTCAGAAATTTTTAAACCAAAGTTTGTGAAAGTGTCAAATAATAAACGATTCATTATTTTATTTGCATTTCCTAAGCCTTTGATAATATCCATTCCAGAATGCCCACCATTTAAACCTTTTACGGTAATAGAAAACCCAATTGAATTTTCAGAGATCGCTTCTTCTTTATAAGTTCTTGTTGCAGTTACATCAACTCCACCAGCGCAACCTATTCCAATTTCATCATCCTCTTCGGTATCTAGATTTAGAAGAATGTCTCCTTTTAAAATCCCACCTTCTAAACCTATTGCACCAGTCATACCCGTTTCTTCATCAATGGTGAAAAGTGCTTCTAAATGCGGATGTTCGATTTCTGAGGAAGCTAAAACTGCCATAATTGAGGCAACGCCTAAGCCATTATCAGCTCCTAATGTTGTTCCGTCTGCAGTTACCCAATCACCAGCAACCAACATTTTGATTCCTTCTTTTTCAAAATCGAAAACAGTTTCTGAATTTTTTTGATGCACCATGTCTAAATGACTTTGCAAAACCACTGTTTTTCTGTCCTCTAGACCTTTTGTAGCTGGTTTTTGAATGATAACATTTCCAACTTTATCTACAAAAGTTTCTAAATTTAACTTTTTACCAAAGTCGACCATAAATTGAATAACACGTTCTTCTTTTTTTGAAGGACGGGGAACTGCATTTAAATCTGCAAACATATTCCAGACTTCTTTCGGTGCTAAATCTCTTATTGCTGAACTCATTTTTTATCGTTTAATTTTCACCCCAAAAATACAGTTTTCTATCTGTTTTTGAAAGGATTTTGGATAGTTTTAAAAGTCAAAAATCGATTTTCTAAATTAAAATTTAAGAGATTTCGATGATACTTTCAGAAAGTTCTTTTCTAACTTTAATTAAGTCTTTCATGTAATCATCGGTAGCTCTAAATCCTACTGGTAAGACTAAAACTGATTTTAAATTCTCTTTTTTTAAATTTAGAATTTCATCATATTTATCTGGAGTAAAACCTTCCATTGGGCAAGAATCAATTTCTAAAGTTGCACAAACAGTTAATAAATTACCGAGTGCAATGTATGCCTGATTCTTATTTGATAGATACAATTCTTCTTGTGTCTTTTTTGCTATTTCTGCAGTTAGAAACTTTTTAAACGGATTGATGACTTCATCGGGTGTATTTCTAACCTTTTGAACCAAATTGAAGTAATTCTCTACTTCTTTTGTAGTGTAATTGTCCTGTATACAAATAACCAATAGGTGAGAAGCTTGAACGATTTGTTGCTGGTTCCATGAAAACGGAACTAATTTTTCTTGAACTGTTTTGTTCTTAACAATCACCAACTTTAATGGCTGAAGACCATAAGAGGTAGCCGTTAAATTAAAAGCTTCTTTTAAAGTGTTTATTTGTGCTAATGAAAGCGTTTTATTTGTATCGAATTTCTTAACGGCATAACGCCATTTTAAGCTGTCTATTATATTCATTTTAATGCTAATTTATAAAATGCAAAAGTAGGGCAATATTGTTGCTTTTAGTATTATTGGTAATTATATAAATTGATAGAAGTATCAATTTTTTTGTACCTTGAAGAGAAAAAAAGATGAATGAGGATTTTCTGCATTATGTATGGAAATACAAAATGTTTTCTAAGGTTGATTTTAAAACTACAGATAATGCAGTTTTATCCATCATTAAAACGGGTTTACACAACAAGAATGCAGGTCCAGACTTTTTAAATTCTGAGTTAAAAATTGAAGATCAAACTTGGGTAGGAAATATAGAAATTCATTTAAAATCTTCAGATTGGTATTTGCACAATCATGAAATCGATGCAAATTATGATGCGGTCATTTTACATGTTGTTTGGGAGAATGATGCTGTTGTTTTTATGAAAAATAATAAACCTTTACCAACACTGGTTCTAAAAGACTTTGTGAATGAAAGTGTTTTGGACAATTACAGAAATTTAGTTTTTACAACAGCAAAATGGATTCCTTGTCAGAATCTTATAGGCTCAGTAGGTGATTTTATCTTTGATAATTGGAAAGAACGTTTGTTTTTTGAGCGTTTAGAAAGGAAATCAGATGAAATAACAATATTACTACAACAGGAAAATAATAACTTTGAAGCAGTTTTATTTCAATTATTAGCAAAGAATTTTGGACTAAAAGTGAATGGTGATTCTTTTTTAAGGTTAGCACAGTCTTTTGATTTCTCTATAATTCAAAAAGTTAGTTCTGATGCACATCAGTTAGAAGCTTTGCTATTTGGGCAAGCAGGTTTTTTAGAGGAACCAATTGAAAATGAATACCAGCAACAACTGCAGGGAACCTATGCATACTTATGCCACAAATACAACTTGCAATCCATCATAAATATTCAGTTTTCATTTTTTAGAATGCGACCTAATAATTTTCCTACGATTAGAATTGCACAATTGACCGCTTTGTTTCATAAACATCAAAAGCTTTTTTCTAAATTGATGACTACAAACAGTCTCATTGATTTTTATAAATTGTTTGCTATTGAAGTAGCACCATTTTGGAAAACACATTATAATTTTGAGTCCATCTCAAAACCTTCATCTAAAAAACTTACAACTTCTTTTATCGATTTATTGATTATCAACACCATAATACCTTTAAAATTTTTATATCAAAAGACTGGGGGAGAAGTGGATGAAACGGTTTTTCTAGAAATTCTTAAAAAGATGAAGCCAGAGAAAAATAGTATTATTTCTAAATTTTCTGATTTTGGTGTTGTAGCTAAAAATGCTTTTGAAACACAAGCTTTATTAACGCTTAAAAATAACTATTGCGCACCAAAACGTTGTTTAGAATGCGCAATAGGAAATAGTATTTTGAAAAGATAATAAGACCTAAATTTTTGAAAAATAGTAGAATTCTTTTATTTTGGGTCTAAAATATTGCTAATAAGAATTACAGAATCCTTGTAATGATATTTTGTTATTTTATTTATAGCTCTTTTACTTGCCGAATTTAATAGATATTTTAACGTGGTTAATTCACCACGAATAATTGAAGGAATATCTGTATTCTCTATCGAAGCGTCTTTCATTAAACTCATCATTCTGTTGATAAAAGATTTTTGAAGGTTTCTTCGATGAAGATCAACATTCTTAATAATTCTTGTTTCAGAGAAAATTCCTCTTCTTAGGTCTGCTACCATATCTATCGCGGCATAATTATTTTCTTGAATAACTTCTGCATCAATAAGACTTTTTAAGGTTTTAGTATTTAGTAATTTTTTTAAAAACCGGTTTTGATACTTTGTCATCATCTCACTGTACCCAACTTCATCAATTTTGTTTAAAATATCTCTATCTAACAACCAATTTTGAGTTTCAAAAACATTTTTTTGCAACCAATTTAAGGACTCTTTCTGTTTCGACTTTGTGGTGTGGATATAGATTTCTCCAGTTTGAGATGGTTTTTTATTAAACTCGTATACACCACCAATATTTCCTGCTACGTGACCAACATATCTGCCCCAAACACTGAATAATTCCCCATATAATTCACTTAAATCCTCATAATTGTTAGTTTGGTCAGAAGTCCATTTTGTTAAGTTCTTGGCAACAATTTTCAGGTTTTTAATTCCATATGTGCTAGATTTTACTTGGTCATTTCCGATACCTTCCGTCTGTGCGGACGGATCAAAGCGTTGTCCACCAAATCTATACACAGGATTATTTGCCTTCTCTTCAATCCATTTATTTAAAATTACTACTTCATCATCAGGCTTATTTATATTTGCTATTTTTCGATATCCCCAATTAATTGCATAGTGATCATAGGGTCCTAATTGTCTAATAAAACGAATGTTTTTATCGCCGGGTTGCGCAACGTAATTATATCTAGCATAATCCATAATTGTAGCTGCAATTCCGTTTTTTTGTGTAAAACTTCCGGAACGTAAAGAGTCTGTTGGATAGGCAAAACTAGCTGCCATATTATGTGGTAAACCTAAGGCATGTCCAACTTCATGTGCAATCACCATACGCATCATTTCACCAATCTCTTCATCGGAGGTATTTAAAGTTCTGGCAGACGGATTTGCAGCACCAGTTTCTATTAAGTATCTATTTCTGTATGAGCGCAAATGGTTATGGTACCAAATAATATCACTTTCTAAAATCTCACCAGATCTTGGATCGGATACTGATGGTCCAACAGCATTTCTAGTGGTACTCGCTACATATCTAATAGAAGAGTATCGTACATCTTCCATGCTAAACTCTGGGTCCTCTGCCTTGGTTGGCGGCATTTTTGCCATAATTGCATTTTTAAAACCAGCCGTTTCAAAAACTTTTTGCCAATCGTCTACACCTTGTTTT
>JBNMOF010000076.1:0-8974 GCA_051277175.1 Polaribacter sp. | reverse complement strand
AAAAGTATCGATCCAAATACCACAGCAACAATTGGTATTGCTGTAATAATAATAGAAGCATCAATTGGAGACGTTAAATTTAATCCATGAAAAAACAATAATTGATTGGTGGCAACACCCAACAACCCACAGAGCATTAACCTTGGAAAATCGGTTTTATCAATTTTTTCTTTAATGAATAATTTGATAAACCAAAATAATAAACCAGCACCAACAATTCTCAGAAAAACAAAAGCAGAAGGTCCAATTTTATCGGGCATCACCCCTTTGGCTATCAAATAATTTGCCCCATAAATAACGTTGGCACCTAATAGCGCAAGATGTGCTCTTAAAATATTATTTTTCAAAACGACGAATTTAAGACTACAAATAACTGTCTTTTTTATAAACGAATTACATCCTAATAAAGATAAATTGTTTTTATGATTTTGTTGATTTTACACGCCTCAACGTGACCAACTTAAGCAAGTTTGTTTTTGCTTTCTTTTTTTGCAGAATTGCTGTAACTTTGGCGCTTCTAAAAAAGAAAAAAATAGATGCAATACAACCATCAAGAAATAGAAGCAGATTGGCAAAAAATTTGGGCAGAAAATCAGACTTTTAAGGCCGAAAATAATTCTGAAAAACCAAAATATTATGTGTTAGACATGTTCCCATATCCAAGTGGAGCAGGTTTACATGTTGGGCATCCTTTGGGTTATATTGCAAGTGATATCTATGCACGTTACAAGCGTCACAAAGGTTTTAATGTGTTGCATCCGCAAGGGTATGACTCTTTTGGTTTACCCGCAGAACAATACGCAATTCAAACGGGTCAACATCCCGCAAAAACTACAGAAGCAAACATTGCAACCTATAGAAAACAATTAGATAAAATTGGTTTTTCTTTTGATTGGAGTAGAGAAGTAAGAACTTCAAATCCGGAATATTATAAATGGACACAGTGGATTTTTATTCAGTTGTTCAACTCCTGGTATCATAAAGACACAGACAAAGCAGAAGATATTTCTACCTTGGTTAAAATATTTAAAAAATCGGGAAATAAAAGCGTAAAGGCCGTTTCAGATGAAGAGATTGTTTCTTTCTCTGCCGAGGAATGGAAAGCATTTTCAGCGAAAGAACAAGAGGCTATTTTATTACAATATCGTTTAACTTTTTTATCGGATACAGAAGTAAATTGGTGCCCTGCTTTAGGAACTGTTTTAGCAAATGATGAAATTATAAACGGAGTTTCAGAGCGTGGAAGTCATCCTGTTGTTAGAAAAAAAATGACACAATGGTCTATGCGAATTTCTGCCTACGCACAACGGTTGTTAGATGGTTTAGAAAAAATAGATTGGCCGCAACCTTTAAAAGATTCTCAAACGAATTGGATTGGGCGTTCTCAAGGAGCAATGGTTTCTTTTAAGGTCGCTAATGGCACTGAAACAGTAGCTACTGATGTAAAATTATCATATAAAGAATTAGAAGCTTTAAAAGAACTAAGACAAAACTTATCAAAAGCGGAAACGGTTCTTTGGGACGAATTAAAGCATAAAAAAGGAGCAGCAAAATTTAGAAAAAAATATACGATTGGAGCCTTTTTGGTAGATTACGTATGCTTAGCAAAAAATATAATTGTTGAATTCGCTGGAAAAGAAGACGAAGCAGCAAGAACAGAATTCTTTGCAAAAGAAGGATTCAATGTAGTTCGTTTTACAAATGCAGAAGTTATTGAAAATGTACTTCAAGTGGTTTCTAAAATTAACGCAGCAATTCAATTTCCAAAAGCAATTGATACAGGAGCTGAAAAAGAACTTGTTTCAAAAGCGCAATTTAAAATTGACGTCTTTACAACAAGACCAGACACTATTTTTGGAGTTTCTTTTATGACATTGGCTCCAGAGCATGAGTTGGTTTCTAAAATTACAACGGATGCTCAAAAAAGCGAAGTTGAAAGCTATGTTACAGCAACTGCAAAACGTTCTGAACGCGATAGAATGGCAGATGTAAAAACTATTTCTGGTGCGTTTACTGGTGCGTATGCAATACATCCTTTTTCTGGAGAAAAAGTTCAAATTTGGATTGGAGATTACGTATTAGCAAACTATGGAACAGGAGCCGTTATGGCAGTTCCTTGTGGAGATCAGCGTGATTACGATTTTGCTAAAAAGTTCAATATTTCGATTCCTAATATTTTTGAAGGTGAAGATATTTCTGAGGCTGCACATGCGGGTAAAGACGGAACAAAAATTGCAAATTCAGATTTTTTATCTGGATTAAAATATAAGAAAGCATTAAAATTATCCATTTTTGAAATGGAGAAACGTGGCTTCGGTTATGGAAAAATAAATTATCGTTTGCGAGACGCTGTTTTTAGCAGACAACGCTATTGGGGAGAACCATTTCCTGTTTATTATAAAGACGGAATGCCACAAATGATTGCTGCAGAACACTTGCCAATTGTGTTGCCAGAGGTAGAAAAATATTTACCTACAGAAGATGGAAAACCACCTTTAGGAAATGCAACAGCATGGGCTTGGGATTCTCGGGCAAAGAAAGTGGTTTCTAATGAGAAGTTAAAAAATAAGACAGTCTATCCTTTAGAATTAAACACAATGCCAGGTTGGGCAGGAAGTTCTTGGTATTTTAACAGGTATATGGATGCTACCAATACAGGAGAATTTGCAAGCAAAGAATCTTTAGATTATTGGAAAGAAGTAGATTTATATATTGGAGGTTCTGAACATGCAACCGGACATTTATTATATGCACGATTTTGGCAAAAATTCTTGTTCGATAAAGGAATTGTGCCTGTGGATGAGTTTGCGAAAAAACTAATTAATCAAGGAATGATTTTGGGGACGAGTGCTTTTGTTTATCGCGCAACACCATTTATAAAATCAGATTGCTTTACAGCACACGCTAGTGAAGAAATCATAAATAAAATTCCTGCAGTACTCGTTTCTAAAAATCTTTTCAATTCTGATGACGAATTTGAAACGATTGTAAAGAACCATTTGATTGATAATGCATTTTTAAACGCCAATGATGCAGATAGTATTATGATTGTAAAGACAGCTTTGCATGCTGATGTTTCTCTCGTAAATTCTTCTGACGAACTCGATGTTGAGGCATTTAAGAAGCACTCTTTAAACGCTGATTATAAAAAAGCAGCATTTATTTTAGAAGACGGAGCATACAAAGTTGGACGAGAAGTAGAAAAAATGTCGAAGTCTAAATACAACGTTGTAAACCCTGACCAAATTGTTACAGAATATGGTGCAGATGCATTGCGTTTATTTGAAATGTTTTTAGGGCCTTTAGAACAAGCAAAACCATGGAAAACTTCTGGTATTTCAGGGGTTTCGTCATTTTTAAAGAAACTATGGAAACTGTACTTTAACGAAGAAGTTTTTGAAGTTTCTGAAGAAAAAGCAACAAAAGACGAGTTGAAGGTTTTACATAAAACAATCAAAAAAGTGGAAGAAGATATCGAGAATTTCTCTTTTAATACTTCGGTTTCTACCTTTATGATTGCGGTAAATGAACTGACTGCTCTAAAGTGTAACAAGAAAGAAATTTTAGAACCTTTATTGGTTTTATTATCTCCGTATGCCCCACATATTTCAGAAGAATTATATCGTAAACTAGGAAATAAAACATCAATATCTACAGTAGATTTCCCTGTATTTGATGCTGCTCATTTGGTAGAAAGTGCAAAGAATTATCCGATTTCATTTAACGGTAAAATGCGCTTTACACTAGAGCTTTCGCTAGATTTATCTAAAGAGGAGATAGAAAAAACAGTAATGTCAAACGAAAAAACAATTGCACAATTAGAAGGTAGAATTCCTAAAAAAATAATTATCGTACCAGGAAAAATTATAAATATCGTTGGCTAAAGGTTCAGCCTTATGGGTATTCGTTTGTTTTTAGTAAAATTATAAAAGTCATTACTCCCAAAATTTCGAGGTTGTAATGACTTTTTATTTGGCTACCTTTAGCTAAATAAAAATTAATAAAATAAAAGAGTAAATTTGAATCGTTTTAATACTATTTCTTTAAAAATTCGCATTTTTTTATCCATGATATTGTTGGTGTTGTTGGCATCAATTTTAATTTTGGTGGTAACTATTTATCAGTATGACGAACAAACGAAAGACTACAATATTCAGCGTTTTGAGCGTAAAGAGGCAATTGCAAAGAATACCATTGAATTAGAGCTTATAAATAAAACCACATACGCTGTAAATACAAAAAATTTACCGCGGATTTTTCAGAAGAGGATTTACGAAATATCTTCTATAAATAAGCTGAACATTACCATTTACAACTTAGAAGGAAGGCTGTTAAAAACCTCCTTTGGCAATGTTTTTGAAAATATAGACAATGTACCCCTAACAGAAGTTATACTCACAGAATTGTCACAAAATTCGAACCACAGAGTCTTTAAAAATAAAGAAATTGAAGGTACAAGTTTTCAAACATCCTACTCGTATATAGAGGACCCTAAATTTAAACGGATAGGTATTTTAGAATTACAATTTACACAAGACAATTCGGAAATTGAACAAGAGCTTAAAGAGTTTATTTACAGATTAAGTTTGGTGTATTTACTCATGTTTTTGGTAGCAATCTTATTTGCTTATTTTCTGTCAAGTTATATTACACATTCTATAAAAACCATTTCAGATAAAATGCAAAAAACGCGTTTGAATGAACGGAATGAGAAAATTATATTAAACAATGCCAGCTCAGAAATTGAAATTTTAGTAGATGCCTATAATAATATGATAGATCAGCTAGAAGAAAGTGCCGCGAGGTTAGCAAAAAGCGAACGAGAACAAGCCTGGAGAGAAATGGCAAAACAGGTAGCGCATGAAATTAAAAATCCGTTAACGCCAATGCGTTTATCTGTGCAAAGTTTTGAGCGAAAATTTAACCCAAAAGATGAAAACATTAAAGAGAAACTGGCGGAGTATAGTCAGACTTTAATTCAGCAAATAGATGTTATGAGCGCTATTGCTTCTGCTTTTTCTGATTTTGCTAAAATGCCAACTCAGAAAAAAGAAGAAATTGAAGTGATAAGTGTGGTAAAATTAGCTTTAGATATTTTTAATGAAAAATCAGTGAAATATCAAACGAAAGAAGTTGAATTATATGCCTTTTTAGATAAAACGCAGTTGATAAGAATTGTAACCAATTTGGTAAAAAATGCACTTCAAGCTACAGAAAACGAAGAAAACCCTTTAATAAATATTGAAGTAATTTCTGAGGGAAGCACAATAAAAATAATAGTTTCAGACAACGGAAAAGGAATTTCTGCTGAAGTAAAAGATTTGATTTTTGAGCCTAAATTTACTACAAAATCTAGCGGAATGGGCTTAGGTTTGCCTATGATAAAAAATATTATAGAGGCATATGATGGTATAATTTCTTTTACTTCCAACGAAGGCGTTGGGACCGTTTTTACCGTAGTTTTGCCGAAGAAATAATAGAGAAAATGAAGATTTTGAAATACATAATTTCAAAACAAAAATAATAAATACTCACAAGGGTACTTTCGAAATTCTGGAAGGCTTGTTAAAATGAGTTTTTCTAATAAAATAAAAAATCACAAAAAATGAATTTCGAAAATATTTTAGTTGAAAAAAGAGTTGCGATAGCGCAAATAACAATTAACAGACCAAAAAAATTAAATGCTTTAAATAGGGCAACTATAGAAGAGTTGCATCAAGCTTTTGATGCCTTAGAAAGTGATGTACGTATTAAAACTATAATTATAACTGGCAGCGGAGAAAAGGCATTTGTTGCAGGAGCAGATATTTCTGAGTTTTCACATTTTTCTGTGGAAGAAGGAAGCCTTTTAGCCAGGGAAGGACAAGAAATGTTGTTTGATTTTATAGCGAATTTATCTACGCCTGTAATTGCGGCAATTAATGGTTTTGCTTTGGGTGGAGGTTTAGAATTGGCAATGGCTTGTCATTTCAGAATAGCATCAGACAATGCAAAAATGGGTCTGCCTGAAGTTTCTTTGGGTGTAATTCCTGGTTATGGGGGAACACAGCGTTTACCACAATTAGTTGGTAAAGGAAAAGCAATGGAAATGGTGATGACTGCTGGAATGATTTCTGCAGAAGACGCCAAACAGTGTGGTTTGGTAAATCATGTAACAACACAGGAAGAATTAGTACCATTAGCGGAAAAAATTGCAAGTAAGATTTTGAGAAATTCTCCTGTGGCAATTAGCGCAGCAATCGTTGCTATAAATGCAAATTTTGAAGACGGTGTAAATGGATTTGATACAGAAATTAACGCTTTTGGAGACTGTTTTGGAACTGAAGATTTTAAAGAGGGAACAACTGCTTTCTTAGAAAAAAGAAAACCTAGTTTCTCTGGAAATTAAATACTAAAAACAAAAAAAAGCGAGCCTATTTAGGTTCGCTTTTGTATTAAATTTTTCGTTTTTTAAAAAAATTATACACAATTTTAGAAATTAAAATCTTTCTTATAAGTTCTATTATCGGTTTTAACTATTACTTTGTAGTTTCCCTTTATTTTTTTAGAAAGGCGATACACTCTATTTATAATATCACTCGAATCTGTCGTGTTTTCAGATAAAATAATTTCGTCATTGTAGTAGAGAACTACTTTTAAAGGCTCTTTTTCAAAATTCATTTTAGAAATTAAAATCAAGTTGTCTTTTATCCTAACAACAGGTTTAAAAATTGTTTTTTCATCTTTAAACAAAATCTGACCATCTAGAACTGAAAAAGATTTTATCGTAATTTCAAAATCTTTTTCTAATTCTGTAGTATAGTTTCCTTTTTGCAATTTAGATAAATCAAATATTTGAGAATAGTTGCCAGGTTTTATAATTTCTTGAGAGTACATTACAATACCACTTTCATCTTTAATGGAGAGTGTATGACCCTTTTTTACTGTTTTAAATTCTACTTTTACTCTTCTTCCATCAATTGTATTAAGAGAATTCTTGTTTTCGTTTGCGTAGTTTATTAATGTTCCCAACATCATAACTACTACTAAATACTTTTTAATTGTTGATTTCATATTATTTAAATTAATTATTGTGAACACTGCAAAGCTATGGCAGATTTAGGTTTCAAAAAACACCTATATTGACGAGTATATGTGCTAAATTATCACAATATCTAATGTTAAATTATCATTAAGTTAATATAGTATATAATACAGTTAATTTTATGCATTTTGTTACCTTTTAGTGTTGTAATTTTGTTTTAAATAATTTACAAATGAATACAAAACCGACATTAGAAAAAATTACACCAAGTTTTGGTAGTTCTTTGTTAGTTAAAAAGCACGTACAATTTTTGAAGACGAATAAAGCTTTTTGGCATTTTCATCCAGAAATTGAAATTGTATATGTGAATAAAGGAAAGGGAAAAAGACATATTGGCAATCACATTAGTTATTTTAACAATAGCCAATTATTACTTATAGGCACAAACTTGCCACATCTTGGTTTTATGGATCGTTTAACAACCAATGGTTCTGAGACATTAATACAGTTTAAGCCAGATTTTTTAGGTTTAGACTTCTTTGAAATTCCAGAAATGTTGGCAATTGGTCAACTTTTTGAACGTGCTAAAAAAGGAATTCGTTTTAATATTGAAATAAAGCGAAGGATTGGTGCTAAAATAGAAGAGCTGGTAGACCTGGAAGGACCTAATCGGATTATTTCTTTTTTAGATATCTTAAAAGAGCTGGCGCAAACAGACGATTATACAATCTTAAATGCAGACGGTTTTGCTTTTGAAACCCAACCACAGGACAGTAGTAAGATAGATGTAATTTTTAAACACATAAATGAGAATTTTAAGCAACATATAAGTTTAGATGAAATTGCAGGTTTAGTAAGTATGACGGTTCCGGCATTTTGCAGATTCTTTAAAAAAACAACTTCCAAAACATTTACAAAATTGGTCAATGAATATCGAGTAGTGCATGCTACGAAACTACTTTCTGAGAGCAATATGAGTATTACAGATATTAGTTTTGAGTGTGGTTTTAATAATTTTTCTCATTTCAATAAATTATTCAAAGAATTTACCGGAAAACCTGCATCAAAATATAGAAGTCAAAGATTAAAACTTGTTCAATAAATAAAATAAAAAATATGATTGATAAGATTCAAGAAGCGCTCAGTTATTATAATTTTAAAAGTTTAGAAATTAAAAATTATATGAATTCTAATACAAGTTTAACTGTAGATGAAATTATAGACAACGCTGAACAACTATCTGCACTCGAATATAAAATTACAGCTTTAGAGGCTGCAAATGAAAATTAAATTACTTTAAACCATCCCATTCATTATAAAACTGTTGCAGATATGTTTCCATAAAAGCGTGTCTGTCTGCGGCTATTTTCTTTCCAGAAGCGGTGTTCATTTTATCCTTTAAGAGCAACAGTTTTTCATAAAAATGATTAATCGTTGGGGCGGTTGTTTTTTTATAGTCTTCCTTCGTCATATTTAAATTCGGAATTATTTCTGGATCGTACAACATTCTGTTTTTAAAGCCGCCATAATTAAAGCAACGCGCAATGCCAATAGCACCTATTGCATCTAAGCGGTCTGCATCTTGCACAACCTTTAATTCTGTAGAAGTAAATTTTTCAGAGGCTTTATCAAAAGAATTTTTATAAGAAATATGCTGTATTATGTTTACAACATGCTGAATAATTTCTTTGCTTACATTTTGGTTTGTAAGAAATTCAGAAGCTATTCTTGGTCCAACAGTTTCATCACCCTTATAAAACTTAGGATCTGCAATATCATGCAAAAGAGCTGCTAAAGAAACTACAAAGACATCTACTTTTTCATCTTTAGAAATTAAAATTGAATTTTTAAATACGCGATGTATATGAAACCAATCGTGGCCGCCTTCGGCATTTTTTAATTCCTTTTTTACAAAGGCAATGGTAGCAGTAATAATTTTTTCCTGATTCA
>JBNMOF010000075.1:0-8999 GCA_051277175.1 Polaribacter sp. | reverse complement strand
GTATTTAGAAAATATAGATGCAATTATCCCACGAATTGGTGCTTCTGTTACCTTTTATGGTACAGCTGTTATTCGCCAATTTGAAATGATGAAAGTTTTTACTGCAGTGTCTTCAATTGGCTTGGTAAGATCTCGAGATAAATTAAGTAGTCTACAAATACTAGCAAGAGCTGGTGTTGGTTTGCCAAAAACTGTTTTCACAAACTATACAAAAGATGTAGAGCATGTAATAGAATCTGTTGGCGGAACACCTTTAGTTTTAAAACTATTAGAGGGAACGCAAGGTTTAGGGGTTGTTTTGGCAGAAACTCAAAATGCTGCAACTTCTGTATTAGAGGCTTTTAACGGATTGGGTGCAAGAGTAATTGCACAAGAATTCATCAAAGAAGCTGGTGGCGCAGACATTAGAGCTTTTGTGGTTGATGGTAAAGTTATTGGAGCTATGAAAAGACAAGGAAAAGAAGGAGAATTTCGTTCTAACCTTCACAGAGGTGGAAATGCAAATATAATAGAGCTTACCGACGAGGAAGAAAAAACTGCTTTAAAGGCTACAAAAGCAATGGGATTAGGCATCGCAGGTGTAGATATGTTACAATCGTCTAAAGGACCCTTAGTTTTAGAAGTAAACTCTTCTCCTGGTTTAGAAGGAATAGAAGTTGCTACTAAGAAAAATATTGCAAAAGAAATTATACGTTATTTAGAGTTAAATGTCGAATAAGCCTTTTGTTCTTCTAGGAAAAGAAATTTCTGAAGGAACGCGCACTGTTTTAGATTTAGAAGTTGCAAAATTACATACAAGAACTACTGTAAAAGTTCCTGTGATTATAGAACGTTCTATTAATCCTGGTCCTGTGGTTTTACTATTGGCCGGTATTCATGGAGATGAAACGAATGGGGTTGGAATTATAAGAGAAATTATTGATTTAGGAATTAATAAACCCACAAAAGGAACCATAATATGTATTCCTGTTTTTAACATCTTCGGATATTTAATTCAAACGAGAGAATTTCCTGATGGACGTGATCTAAACAGAATGTTTCCTGGAGCCTTAAATGGTTCTTTAGCGAGTCAATTCGCATTTCAATTTACAAAAGAAATAGCACCTTTTGTAGATTATGTAATTGATTTTCACACAGGTGGTGGTGAGCGTGACAATATTGCACAAATTAGATGTAGTAAGGACGATGAAAAAGCATTAGAACTGGCTAAGGTATTTAATCCGCCAATGATTGTCTTTTCTAATAATATTACGAAATCTTTAAGAGATACTTTAAGTAAAATGGGAAAAACTGTATTACTTTTTGAAGGTGGGAAATCAAAAGAATTAAATCCGACCATTATTAATGAAGGTGTGAACGGAACTAAGAATGTACTTATTCGTCTAGGTGTAATTGAAGGTAAAATTGCCGTTAGAGAAACACCTATTTTTGTTGAAAAAGCAAAATGGTTGCGAGCTTCCCATTCGGGGATGTTTAAAATTAAAGTTGCAAACGGTAGTTTTATAAAAAAGAAAGAAATTCTAGGTGTCATACAGGACCCTTTTGGAGAGTTTAAAAAGAAAATTTATGCTCCATTTGACGGACATATCTTTTGTATTAATAAAACACCAATCGTAAATAAGGGAGATGCTTTATTTCACATGAGTATAACAGAATAGTTTCGTCTATTTCTAAATGATAAAGAATAAATTTGCTAAGTACTAACACAATTAATTAAAAGAATATATAGTTATTTTATTATTAGCCATAATTATTAAAAAATGAAAAATAAAAATAAACAAGTAACAGCAGTAGCTCTTGGACTTATATTTGGAATTTTAGTGGGTGTAATAACTAAAAATATAGGTCTTTGGCTTGGTGTAGGAATAGCGATTGGCGCAGGAGTTGGAACTTCTTTTGCACAAAAGGGGGTGAGAAAAGACAAAGGAGACTCAACTCATAAAGACAACTAAAAAAGAACTGAGGTAGACCACCTCAAATTTAATCATAATAAAAATGTTATTAATTAACCAAGCAACAATAAAAGACGCCCAAATACTATCAAAACTTAGCGTTGCAGCGTTTTTACCAGCGCATGGTCATTCGGCCTCTGAAGAGGTTATAACCAATTATATTTCTGCTAATTTTAGTGAAGAAAATTTTATTAAAGAACTTTCCAATTCAGACTTTCAATACCATCTTATTTATTATGAAGATGAACTTGCTGGATTTTCTAAAGTCATTTTTAATTATCAAAATGAATTTGTAACAGATATAAATGCTACTAAAATGGAGCGTTTATATCTCTTAGAAAAATTTTATAATCTAGGTTTAGGAAAAGAATTACTAAATTTCAATATAATGCTAGCGAAACAAAATAAGCAAGCAGGTATTTGGGTATTCGTTTGGATAGAAAACACAAAAGCGATCACTTTTTATAAAAAAAATGGCTTTAAAAAAGTAGGGAATTCAGACTTTGTTTTATCACCAACAAAATCAAATCCAAATCATAATTTATATTTAAAATTTTAATTTCGTTCCGAATAAGAATTCTTATAAAGATCCTGAAGGTGCAATCTATATTAACAAATTGAATCAGAGGCTTGCAACCAAAGTAATATTGCAATGGATTTATTTATTTATTTTTAAAATCTTTAAATTAATAAATTTTCATAAAAAAAAATAACTTAGAGCACTCATATAATTACAATGAAAAATAAATTGTGCTCATTGCAAATTTAAAAACTAACTCCAGCCTGTATGTTATAATAAGAACACTCTAATTCCTATTATACTTTATTCATTACAGTTTTTTGTTAGAGGTTTAAAACTAAAAAACGAATATTTGTATTGCCCAAAATACAGGCAATTCAATACACAGAATTCCGAATTCGAATTTGGTATTCTATCTTATTAATCGTAATATTGCAATAAATAAATTGAAATGGGTTTAACCAAGTCAGAAATTTTCACGGAAGAACAAAATAGAATTGCTACAATTGCAAAAGTATTGGGACATCCTGCAAGAATTGCAATTTTAGAATTTTTAATAAAATTAGAAACTTGCGTTTGTGGAGATTTAGTAAAAGATATTGGTTTGGCGCAGCCTACAATCTCTCAGCATTTAAAAGAACTAAAAAAAGTAGGACTGATAAAAGGAAAAATTGAGGGCACAAGTATTTGTTATTGCATCGATCAAGGAAATTGGAGTAAAATAAAGAATACATTAAATCAATTTTTAAATAAAAATTCAGCAGAAAACTGTTGCTAAAAATAGAAAAAATGAAACTTACAGAAATAAAAAATCACCTTTCTAAATTAGAAAATATTGCATTTAAATTGCCAAATGGGGATTTAGTACAACCGCATTTTCATGTTACAGAAGTTGGTAAAATAACCAAAGATTTTATTGATTGTGGCGGAAAAGTAAGAAGTGAAACAGTTATAAATTTTCAACTTTGGGAAGAAAATGATTATGACCACAGATTGCATCCCGAGAAATTAGCGCAAATCATAGAAATGTCTGAAAAGAAGTTTAATCTTGAAGATTTAGAAATTGAGGTAGAATACCAAGGAAAGGAAACTATTGGAAAATATAATTTAGATTTTGATGGAACCAACTTTTTGTTAACGTCAAAAATCACCGCATGTTTAGCAGAAGATGCTTGTGGAATTCCTACAAAAAAACCAACAATTAAAATCTCTGATATGGGAGTAACAGACTCTTGTAGCCCAGGCTCTGGTTGTTGCTAATAATTAATTGCTACTCTTAAAAGAAGTATTTTATTAACTTTTAACAGGAGTTATTAATAACTCCTGTTAAAAGTTAATAAATATTTTAATCCAATTCAACATCTTTAGAATTTTCTGAATATGTTCTCCATTTTTCTAGACAATCTGTAATATCTTTTGGAACCTCAGAATTAAATCTCATAAACTCTCCAGTTGTAGGATGTGTAAAACCTAATGTTTTAGCATGCAGCGCTTGTCTTGGCAAAACCTTAAAGCAATTGTGCACAAACTGCTTGTATTTGGTAAAAGTGGTTCCTTTTAAAATATCATTTCCACCATAACGCTCATCATTAAAAAGTGTATGACCAATATGCTTAAAATGCGCTCTAATTTGATGTGTTCTCCCAGTTTCTAGTTTACACTCTATCAAAGTAACATAGGTCAACCTTTCTAAAACTTTATAATGTGTAACTGCATGTTTTCCGAAATCTCCATCAGGAAAAACAGTCATTTGTAAACGGTTTTTTAAGCTTCTTCCAATATTACCTTCAATTCTACCTTCATCTTCGTCTACATTTCCCCAAACCAGAGCGTAATACAAACGCTCTGTTGTTCTGTCAAAAAACTGACGTGATAAATTGGCCATTGCAAATTCTGTTTTAGCAACTACCAACAACCCACTTGTATCTTTATCAATTCTATGCACCAAACCTGGTCGCTCATTAGAATTTGTAGGCAAGTTTTCTATGTGATGAATTAAACCGTTTACCAAAGTGCCAGAATAGTTTCCATGACCAGGGTGCACTACCATTCCTGCCGATTTATTTACCACAATTACAGCTTCATCCTCATAAATAATGTCTAAAGGAACATCTTCTGCAACTAATAAATTTTCGGCTGGTGGATATGCTAAAACAATTCTAACAATATCATTTGGTTTTACTTTATAATTCGATTTTACAGCTACATCATTCACTAGAACATTTCCAGCCTTTGCAGCTTGTTGTAACTTGCTTCTTGTTGCATTTTCAATAAAATTCATTAAAAATTTGTCAACCCTTAATGGTTCTTGACCAACATTTGCTACAAACTTATAATGTTCGTATAATTCTTCGTTTTCTAAATCTTGATTCTGATCTTCTTGCAAAATGACTCTTTTATTTTACTATTGTTTAACTAATACTATACATGGAAACTGGAAAGTAAACTAACGTCCTTTTCCGTCACCTAAAACCAAATCTACAATAGAATTTAGTGGCAATTTATCTCCTTTATTTATAATTTTTCCTTTGAAGCGCAAACCTCTTACAACGTCTTTACCAATATCATTTACGTACGTAAAGTTTGTCCCTATATTTAATCCCATAGCTCGTAACTGAGCAGATGCTTGTCTTTTTGTTCGTCCATTTAAATCTTGTACTGTAATGTCTCTATATTTAGACGGATTTAAAGTAAGGTATATTTTACGTTTTTCTTTTACAAAATCTCCTGCTTCTGGTGTTTGGTCTATCACCGATTTTTTTGGATACTCGGGATTAAAACTAGCACTATCAATAATTTTATAATCTAAATCTAATTCTTTTAGTTTTCTATCAACTGCATCTAAAGTTAATTTTTGTAGATCTGGTACTTGTATTTTTTGATCATGATTTGTAGTGACTCCCAACCAATATTTCAACACAAAAACAAGTAATAATAGACCAATAACAGCAATTGCTATTTGAACAAAAAAGGTTTTACTTTTTAAAAACTGAAATAAACTCATGACCATTTTTTTAATCCTACAAATATATAAAAACTAAACGTTGCTAATTCTATTTATATTTTGATAAATTTGTTTTATTATTTTTTGTAAAATGAAGAAAAATATTGCCATAATTATGGGTGGTTATTCATCCGAAGTAAATATTTCGATAAAAAGCGGAAACGTAGTCTATAAGCACCTCGACAAACAAAAATACACTCCTTTTAGAGTGCTAATTTTGAAAGAAAAGTGGGTTGTTTTAGATGCTGAAGAAAATGAGTATTTAGTTGATAAAAACGATTTTTCTTTTGTGCTTCATGAAAAGCATGTTGTATTTGATTGTGTTTTTAACGCAATTCACGGCGCACCTGGAGAAAACGGACAAATATTAGCGTATTTAAATCTTATCAATTTAAAGCATACTTCAGCCCCTTTTTATCAAATGTCCTTAACGTTTAATAAAAGAGATACCTTAAGTGTCCTAAAAACATATGGCGTTAAAGCAGCAACTTCTATAAATTTTAATGAAGGTGATGTAATTCATGTTGATAAAATTATAGAAAAAGTTGGCTTGCCTTGTTTTATAAAACCGAACAATGCAGGTTCGAGTTATGGAATTTCAAAAGCGCATACTCGCAAGGATATTTTACCAGCTATAGCAGTTGCTTACAAAGAAGATTCAGAAATTTTAATTGAATCTTTTTTAGAAGGTACAGAAGTTTCTGTAGGTGTTATTCAATATAAAGGAAAAACAAAAGTATTGCCCATTACAGAAATAGTTTCAGAAAATGACTTCTTTGATTATCAGGCAAAATACGAAGGGAAATCACAGGAAATTACGCCTGCAAGAATTTCTAAACCACTACAAGAGAAAGTGGAAATTGCTGCAAAAAAAGTGTATGAAATTTTAAAAATCTCTGGCTTTTCTAGAGCTGAATTTATTTTTGTGAATGGTGAACCTTATTTTTTAGAAATAAATACGGTTCCTGGCTTGACGGAAGAAAGTATTTTACCTCAGCAGGCCAAAGCAGCAGGAATTTCTCTGGCAGCCTTATTTGAAAATGCTATTGAATCAGCTTTAAATTAACAACCACAAGTTCATAAATTTGTGGTAAATAAACTAAATAATGAAAAGAGCAATTTTTCCAGGATCTTTTGATCCAATAACCTTAGGTCATTTCGATATTATAGAAAGGGGTGTTACACTTTTTGATGAACTAATTATTGCTATTGGTATAAATGCTGATAAAAAATACATGTTCTCTTTAAAAGAACGCACCGAGTTTATTGCAGATTGTTTTGGCCATAACCCGAAAATAAAAGTAGTTGCCTATGAAGGTTTAACTGTTCATTTCTGTCAAAAAAATAATGTTGATTTTATTTTAAGAGGTCTCCGAAATCCTGCAGATTTTGAGTTTGAAAAAGCAATTGCACACACAAATAGAGATCTAGCCCCCATAGAAACTGTTTTTTTATTAACTGCTGCGAGTACATCTTATATTTCCTCTTCTATAGTAAGAGATGTGATAAGAAATAACGGTGATTACACGAAGTTAGTTCCAAAAACAGTGCGCGTTAAATAATAGATTTCATGAAAAACCTTTTAATTTTATGCTTCATTATTTTTACATTTTCTTGTAATAATTTATCAAAAAATGAAGTAGATTTTACTACAAAATTTGAGAAAACGGAAGGGAAAGAAACGTCAGAGTACAAAGATATAATTGAGTATTATGAAAAATTAGCAGACGAATATTCTCAAATCTCACTATTTTATTTTGGTCAGACAGATTCTGGTAAGCCTTTACACTTAGTCGTTTATAGTGAAGAAGGAATTTATAATGTGGAAGAAATTACAAGTTCAAAAAAAAATAGAATTTTAATTAATAACGGCATTCACCCTGGAGAATCCGACGGCATCGATGCTTCAATGCTGCTATTAAGGGATATTGTACAAAATAATTCTCTACAGAAAAAATATAAAAATTCGTTAATTGCCGTAATTCCAGTTTATAATGTTGGCGGTGCTTTAAATAGAAATTCGCACACAAGGGCTAATCAGAATGGACCCGTTTCTTACGGATTTAGAGGCAATGCCAGAAATTTCGATTTAAATAGAGATTTCATAAAACAAGACACAAAAAATGCAGCAGCTTTTGCTGAAATTTTTCATACTGTAAATCCTGATGTTTTTATAGATAATCATGTGAGTAATGGCGCCGATTATCAATATGCTATTACCCATTTATTTACGCAACATAATAAATTAGGTGGAAATTTAGGATTATTTTTAGAAAATGAGATGCGACCTCAAATAGAGAAATCTTTAAAAGAAAAGGGGCTTATCATTACACCTTATGTTAATGTATGGGGCAATACCCCAGAAGCTGGGTTTTCTCAATTTTTCGACTCTCCGAGATACTCTACAGGATATACAACATTGTTTCACACCTTGGGTTTAATGGTCGAAACACACATGCTAAAACCCTACAAAATGCGTGTTCAACAAACGTATGACCTCCTGTTTTCAGCATTAGATTTTACGGAAGGAAATTCAAGAAAAATTAAAAATCTTAGAACAAAAGCAGTTCAAGAAATTTTAAAAAATAAAACCTATCCTATTTCTTATGCAATTGATCGCGAAAACCCGACCACTTTAAATTTTAAAGGATTTGAAGCCACTTATATCGATAGTAAAGTTACGTCAGGAAAACGATTGTTTTACGACAGGACAAAACCTTTTGAAAAAGAAATAAAATACTACAATAACTTTCTCCCTGAAAAAGAAGTTACCATTCCAAAAGCATACATATTACAACAAGGTTGGCATAAAATTATAGACCGATTAGAGAATAATCGTATTGTGTTTTCTCGTTTTAAGAAAGACACTATTATTACAGTAGAAGTAAATCATATTAAGAGCTATAAAACAAGAAAAACAGCCTACGAAGGACATTATTTACACTATAACACCGAGGTTTCTAAATCGACCAAGGAAGTTACTTTTAGAACTGGTGATTTGTACATTCCTACAAATCAAAATGGTGTTCGTTATCTAATAGAGACCCTGGAGGCAGCAGCCACTGACTCCTTCTTTAATTGGAATTTTTTCGATACTATTTTACAACAAAAAGAAGGATATTCTGCGTATGTTTTTGAAGATATAGCAGCAGAATTTTTAGCTAAAAACCCAGAAATTCAAAAGATTTTTGACCACAAGCTTAAATATGACGCAACATTTGCTAAAAATACAAGAGCCCAATTGGATTTTATTTATCAAAAAACGCCACATTATGAGCCTGCTCATTTATGTTTACCTGTTTTTAAACTCTTTTAAATAAAAAATATTTTTCTAGTGTTTACTTCGTAAAAGAGTAAATATTACACAAAATGCTATCGTTTAAATGCTATCAAGATAATTTTATACAATATAATCAATAGATATATATTGTATTTAAACTCATTAAAATTATTGTGTTTTATGATAAGAAATAACAACAAATCTGAACAATTTGTCGATGACTATTAAAAAAAGGTACTTAAT
>JBNMOF010000074.1:0-9234 GCA_051277175.1 Polaribacter sp. | reverse complement strand
TTATGTTACAAATAAAAATTTTTAGAAAAAGTACCCTTTATGTAGTTGCAATTATTTTTAGTTTGGCAATTAGTTCTTGTAAAAGTAATCCAGCTCCAGTACCTCAACCACCTGATCCACGTCCAGTACCTCCAGTACCAAAATTAGAAATAACTGAAAACATGTTAAAATTGGAGGCAGAACACCCAGATTTATTGGCACCTATCTTATCATTAAAAGTAACAACACCAAAAACGTATTGGTTCATTGTTTCCTGGCTTAAAACTAATTACAAGACTCCAGATTGGACAAATTATGGTTCAGATACTTGGCAGAAACAAGCTAAAATTAAAGGAATAGATTGCAGTGGTTTGGCAAGAGTGATGCATGACCAAGTATTTGGGTATAAAATTGCGGGTAGTTCACGAGGGCTATTGAGCAAGTACTCTAAAGAAATTAAGAGGAGTACAGCCAAGATGGGAGATTTAGTGTTTTTTAAAACGTATAAATCAGAAAGTAATAGAATAACCCATATCGGAGTTTATCTAATGGACAATTATTTTGTTCATGCGACCTCAACAAAATCTGCAGCAAAAGGATTGGGGCTTAATGTGTCCTCTCTTGAAGATAAACGATGGAATGATGATCTAGTAGCTGTAGGGAGGGTTAAAGACGAGTTCTTAAAAAAAGAGATGTAAAAAGAACTTCTATCTTTAATTTAAACTTTGAGTTAAGAACTATATATAACTTTTTATATACTAAAAGTTGTGGTTTTGTGAACAAGGAATTTCTAATGGAAATTTAGGAGTTTGCAAAACCGCAACTACTTTTGAATAAGTCTGCTTTCTTTTATTTTAGCTTAAGGTAATTAATATCTCATTAACAACACCAACAATTTATGCAACGAGATAAAGCAGGTATTTACTTCCCTTATATTAGTGTGTAATCTTTGTCTAATTTTTCTAAAGATTATTACCACGGGTTTATAGTTGCTTCTAACGAAGCATTACTACTTTTTTATAGATCTTTTATTCATATTTGAAAATGAAAATCAATTAGGTTCAGAAAATAGCGCTATTTAAAAATAGAAGAAGGGGCGCTTTTATTTATGGCTAAACTGAGAACCATATAAAAGTTGGAGTTGCATTGAATCTGAAATTCTGGAACATACTTCATAAAATTAGTTTACCAGGAATTAACAAGAGCGTGATGTTGTTTGATTTTGTTAAAGATGAAAGACCAAGTAATAGTTTTATCTTTATTTTGACATTTATAAATTTATTTCATATTTAAAAAAGAAAAATTATATCTCATGCCAAAATTAACAAAAGGGTTGCTTAAATTTCCTCCTTTTGCTTTTACATACCCCAAAGCACTTCTTAAACTTAAAGTATCACTTATTTTATAGTCAGCGCCAAGACTAGGTTTAATAATAAGACCTTCACCGGTGTCTATGTTTCCGCCACCAGCAGCACCTGCTAAAATTTGTGTAAAAAAAGTAGTGTTGGATCGCGATGTAGTACTCGTTTGTATTCCCACTCCCACAAGACCTTCTCCGTACGCGCCTGCATTACCAAAATTAGCAAATGAAGTTTGACCCACTAAAAATAGGTTTTTATTTAAATCCAAATTAATTTGTAAAGATATTTGATGTAAATCTTCAGTAGGGTTGGTTTCTCTTTTTGCGTTAAAATACCAATCTTGTTTTAAAATGACTGCGACCCCTTTAAATTTCCCTTTGTTAAAAGTTTTTTCATTAGAAAAGGTTCCATTTCTTTCTGTGTAATATTTTAAACCAACACCATACGTTGAGGTAGAGAATAGGCGACTTGGTGCGAGTACATACCCTTTGTTTAGCGCGATGTAAAGATTACTAAATAATTGTTGTTCAATAGAAATATCAGGATATAACAAAAAGCCGCCGTCAGATTCTACACCACCACCGCCACCAGCTCCAAAACCAAATTTAGTTATAATATTTGTCCTGTTTTTGTTGAAAGAGACCTCATATCCTCCACCTAGAAAAACATCCATATAGCCCGCTTTAATACCACTATAAGCGCCATCTACTTTTAAGAATGCAAACCAATTATTTGATAAATAATTTACAAATTCAAAACCAGCGAGTCTTATAGTATTCCCTTTTAAAGGCCCTTCACTTTTTACTTTTAAATTATTAAAGTGAACTAGAAAGGAAGTTTTTTTAGTTGCTGTTTTCCATGCAGAATTGTTTAAAATTTCTGAGGAAAAATTAATTTCAGCATTTTTATACTTTGAATATTTAAAATCAAAAGGAATTTCTATAGCAATATTGAACTGATTCCCTTTAATAAGTCCAGCATCAAAAAAGTTGATATAACTCCAACCTGTGTCTACAGAAAAATAGTTAAAATTATAGCCTAAATTTAAATGGGGTAAAATAAATGCACCACCGCCATCTGGCGCTCCAGCACCACCACCACCACCAAAATGAAAACCGGTATCGATATAGAACTTCTCATTGATATATTTCTTATATCCTGCATTGATTCCTAAAGTAAAAAAACCACCTCTTTTACCACTCACAGCGCCATAAATACCAAGCCCTGTATAGAAATGTTTATTTAAAAAAAGATTGTAATGAATGCCAGTAAAACCCATATTAGGTTCGTTAATAATGGTGGATTCAGGCATCTTAATGGAGAGGAAATCAATTTTCATGAAACCCTTTTGAGTTTTCACTTCAGGGATATGTGCAGTTTGGGCAACTGATAAATAACTACATAGAAGTACTAAAATTAATGGAATTGAATTTTTCAAAGTTTTTTTTAAAGTTGTGATATTGCGAATATAATTTATCTTTTTTTAATACTAATAATCACCGTTTTAGAGGTGGGTGTATTGCTTATTTTAGCAACACTTTTAAGCGGAACCAAAACATTAGCTTCGGGAAAATAGGTTGCTGTGCATTGTTTAGGTATGTTGTAAGCCACTACTAAAAAACCTTTTGCTTCTCTTTTCTCATCCTTAAAATGACTCGTTAAATCGACCAAGTCTAACTGTTTTAAGTTTTGTATTTTCATGTCTTCTTCATTCATGAAAATAACTCTCCGCTCATTTAAAACACCTCTATATCGATCGTCTAATCCGTAAATAGTGGTATTGTATTGATCATGGGTTCTGATAGTCATCATGATAAACTGATTGCTTTCTAGCTTTATATCTGAGGGTTCATTTACTGTAAAATTTGCTTTTCCAGATGCCGTAGGAGAGAAATTATTTTCTCTTGCATTGTTGGGTAAGTAAAATCCACCTTTTATTCGGACACGTTTGTTATAATTTTCAAAACCAGGAATGGTGGCTTCAATTTTAGAACGAATCAAATCGTAATTTGAAGCGAATGCCGTCCAATCTGTTTTCGTGTTTTTTAAAGTCGCATTTGCCAAACCAACAACAATGGCGGGTTCACTTAATAACATGTCTGAATGTGGTTTTAAATGTCCATGAGATTGATGTACAATGCCCATCGAATTTTCCACTGAGATAAATTGTAGTCCAGAAGCTTGTACATCTTCTTCAGAACGACCTAAACAAGGCAAAATCAACGCTTTTTTACCATGAATTAAATGGCTTCTGTTCAGTTTTGTTGAAATTTGAACAGTCAACGTACAATTTCTTAATGCCGCTGCAGTAAATTCGGTGTCCGGTGTTGCTGAAACAAAATTTCCACCCATTCCAACAAATACTTTTGCCTTTTTCTGATGCATGGCTGTAATCGAATCAACCACATCTAAGCCATGTTTTCTTGGCGCTTTAAAGCTAAACTCTTTTTCAAGATGATCTAAAAAGGAACTAGATGGCTTTTCCCAAATTCCCATGGTTCGATCTCCTTGCACATTAGAATGCCCACGAACAGGACAGGTTCCAGCACCTTTTTTTCCAATGCTGCCTTTTAATAACAGAATATTTACCAATTCACGTATATTGTCAACGGCATTTTTATGCTGGGTTAAACCCATGGCCCAACAAATAATTATTTTTTCATTGTTGATAATAAGTGTGGTTGCCTCTTTTATCTTTTCTATTGAAATACCTGTTTGTGGAAGCAACTCTTGAATGGAATAATTTTCTAGACCCTCCAACATTTCTTTAATACCAGCAGTTTTTTTATTGATAAAATCGTGATTAAAAACACTTCCAGGATTTTCTGTTTCCTTTTCTTTCATCAATTTTAAAATGATTTTCAACAAGGCTACGTCCCCATTTATTTTCACTTGTAAGAATAAATCTGTTAAATCTTGTCCTGAACCAATCCATTTTAAAGGATTTTGAGGATCTTTATAATTCATTAAACCTACTTCTGGTAAAGGGTTTACAGTAATTATTTTGCCTCCATTTTTCTTAGTTTCACTCAAAGCAGTTAACATTCTTGGGTGATTGGTTCCAGGGTTTTGTCCCATAACAATTACCAAATCGGCATGATTAAAATCATCTAAAGTAACAGAACCTTTCCCAATTCCTAGCGTTTCTACAAGTGCAGCACCACTAGATTCATGGCACATGTTAGAACAATCAGGTAAGTTATTGGTTCCAAATTGACGCACAAATAATTGATATAAAAAGGCGGCTTCATTACTTGTTCTTCCTGAGGTGTAAAACAGTGCTTCGTCTGGAGAATCTAAGCTATTTAACTCTTTTCCAATCATAGAGAAAGCAGCTTTCCAAGAAATTTCTTTGTAATGATCTTTTCCTTCCGGTAAATACATGGGTTGTGTAATTCTACCACTTTTGCCAATTTCGTAATCAGATAATTTAGAAAGTGCTGTTACAGAATATGTCGCAAAAAAAAGTGAAGAAACTTTATTTTTAGTGGCTTCTTCAGCCACCGCTTTTGCCCCGTTTTCGCAATATTCTGCTAAAAATGCCCGTTTAGCGTCGGGATCTGGCCACGCACAACCTGGACAGTCAAAGCCATTTTTTTGATTGATATTTTTTAACAGACGAATCCCTTTTATAATACCAACTTCGTCTTTTATATGGGTTAAAGCAGAAGTAATTGCTTTAATGCCAACAGCAGAACTTGGAATTTTTGTTAATTGAATTCCCGTTAATTTCTCTGGTGGTTGTGCCTTTATTTTAGGAGCCATAACTTAGTTCTTTTTTAAAAAGGAGGGATTCGAGTAAATAGTCATTTTATGCGCTCGCGTAAAACCAATTAAACAAATTCCGAATTCTTTTGCAAAGTCTACCGCTAAAGAAGAACACGCAGAAACCGCAACAATTATAGGTATTTTAGCGATAAACGCTTTGGATACAATTTCGTAGGAAACGCGCCCGCTAACTAACAAATAATTTGCCTGTTTTAAGGTGCTTTTTATCAAAAGACTTCCAACTGCTTTATCAACAGCGTTGTGCCTTCCAATATCTTCTTTAATGGTTAATAATTCTTTATTTTTGTTAAAAATAGCCGCTGCATGACTGCCGCCTGATGTTTTAAATGTTTCTTGAAAACTTTTCATTTTAGAAAACATTTCATGTAACATTTCTGATGAAAAAGTAGCGTGTGAAATTAGTTTTTGTCCAGTAACTTTTATGTCTTTTAATTCTTGTTTTCCACAGATTCCGCAGGAGGAAACAGACAGTAAGGTTCTTTTATTTAAATATCCTTTTCCGATACTTTTTTCAGGAATACTAACATTTATGATGGAAGGACTCTCGTTTTCTTCTTGCATTATTTCAAAATGAAGAGAACTTGTATTTTTATAAATATCTTCTGCATATAACAGACCTCTGATCAGTTCAAAATCATTGTCCGGAGTTCGCATAACAACTGTGTACGCCTCCTTGTTAATATTAATTTGCAATGGAGCTTCTACAACCAAAGCATCGTTTACAGGAGCTTGCTGTTTGTGAGTTATTTTTATTCCTTGATAAGAGATGGTTTGCATACACTGGAAAGTTAAGCTATTTCTATAAACTTATTGAAAAAGTAGTGGTGTAAAAAAACAATAGTCTCAAAATTGTCTTAAGACAATTTTTATATACTTGAGCTTTGAAGATTTTTGCTTATAGTTTTGAGCAAAAAATAACAATGAACTTACCGTCATTATTTGTGGTGAAGAATAGAAATAAAGTACCACCGTCTTTAATTTTAGTTTCCAACCTTATTTGTGCTACCGTTTTCGGAAAGTTTCTAGTCGTAATATTTGCTTTTTTAGATGAAACTAACTTGCTTATTTGCTTTTTATCATAAGAAATAACAGTTTCAACTTTAAAGGTTCTACCTGGAAAATTTATTAAATTTTCTGAGGTATAAAGATGAGAATGTTGGTGTAATTTAAAGACTTTTAATTGGTTGGATATATGATGAAATCCGCCAGATTTTAAAAGGGCTGCGTTTGGTTCATACAAATAGGTAAGTGGCGCTGTATAGGACGAGACAACCTTTTTATTCAAGTTGAAATTGAATTTTTGAGAATTCTTTTTTAATATATTAATCGTTTTTATATGAATTTCTTCCTCGTAGTTTTTCTCTAATAAAAACAAGACTTCTTTGACTTCATTTTTAACCGCAATAACATGAATTTCTTTTACAAATTGCAACTCGTTTATGGCACTTGTAATGTCTAGTATTGGTGAGTTTTTAAGTAAAATTTGATTTGTTTTACTAAATAAGAAATCAATATTTTCAGGTACGTTAGGCACGCATTCTTTTAACAAAAACACCTTTTCTTTGAGGTTATTTCTTCGAGAGGGATCGATGTAAATACAATCGAAATTAACAACTGTATTTTTTAAATACGCAATACCGTCACCAGAAAAAGTGACCACATTTTTTATGTTTAATTGTTGGGTATTATGTTTAACAATTGAAGATAATTCTGTGTTAATTTCACAATGTAACACTTCTTTAAACCGTTTAGAAAAGTAAAAACAATCGATTCCAAAGCCACCTGTAATGTCGATAATTGATGTTCCTTCAACCAAGTCCGATTTATAGTTTGCGGTAATCTCGGAGGAGGTTTGCTCGATACTAACTTTTGGAGGATAATAGATGTTTTTGGATTGGAACCAGGAAGTTAGTTTGTGTTCAGATTTTTGTTTTGCAATAATTTGATTGGCCAATTCTTGAATCGAAACCTCTTTAAAAGGACTTCCTTTTAAAATCAGTTTGGTAATATTAGATTTTAAATTATCAGAAATAAATTGCTGAACATCTGTATGTAATATATTTAAATTCAATAAACTAAATGTTTTTAGTTAAGGATTTTACAATCTTATTGTCAGCTAAAAACTCTTTTAAAATCACTTTTAATGCGGTGTATAATGGAACGGCAATAATCATTCCTACCACTCCAAAAAGCAAGCCTCCAATAATAATTGTTAAAAATATTTCTAAAGGATGAGACTTCGTTGTCTTTGAGAAAATGATGGGCTGACTTGCAAAATTATCGATTAATTGAGCAATGAGGTATCCAATCATTACATACATTGTGGTGG
Source organism: Polaribacter sp. (assembly GCA_051277175.1). Taxonomy (GTDB): domain Bacteria; phylum Bacteroidota; class Bacteroidia; order Flavobacteriales; family Flavobacteriaceae; genus Polaribacter. Next base: position 1,776 of record JBNMOF010000074.1, on the reverse strand, counting down.
GGAGTATGTCATTTTGAAAATCTTGTCCAATATTACTTATCATAGACAAGACAAACATAATAACTGCACCAATCATGGGTCCAACATACGGAATTAGGTTAAGCAATGCACATAAAAAGGCAATGACAACGGCATTATTAATGTCAAAAATTAAAAGGATACAGGTGTATAAAAGAAATAGAATTGTAATTTGAAATAGCAATCCTATAAAGTATCTTGATAATAAATCGTTAATGGTTTCTAACGATTTAGAAAACCTGCCTTCGGTTCCATTTGGAATCATTGTGATCACTCCGTTTTTTAATAATTGACTGTCTTTCATGAAAAAGAAAGAAATGAATAAGATAGAGAAGAGGCCAACACTTAAAGAACCAAGCGCTTCTAAAATAGTATTTAAGAAGTTGGGGATTTCTTTAAATTGAGTAAGAAAATCAATATTTTTTAATTCACCTAGAACATCAATTCCTTTTGAGGAAAAATAAGTGATTATTTGATTGAATACCTCTTGAATATTTTCTTGTAATTTATCAACCTCTAAGAGCGATAAGCTTTTTCCTTGTTCTGCAACTAATGGAATAAACATGAGTACTAATCCGGTTAACAGCCCAATCATTAAAAACATGGTGAAAATGACGGCGAGGGTGTTGGGAAACTTTAGCTTTTTTCTTAAAAAAAGAATTAAAGGTCTTGCTATTAACGATAAAATACCGGCAATTATAATGTAGCTAATGACAGATTGAATGGCATATAAAAAATAGCTTAAAATAAAAATTCCTAGTAGGATTCCTAAAGCTCTTAAAATTCCGTTTGCTATTGTTTTAGATCTCATTAGTTATATCCTTTAACAGTTCCCATATTTAATTTATTTCCACTAGAAAAAGTATGATTTGTGGGTAATAATGCTCCGCTTTCAGTTTGTTTCCAATCCTCCCAAGTTGCAAGAACGCCGCTCATCTTTAAGCTCGGTACAAACATTTGATAACTTTTTGGTAGATAGTCCGCATCTAAAATCCACAGATAAGCATCTCCCGGAGTAGAACCACCAGTTGTATATTTTACTAACAATGCTTCTTTACCGTCTACTTTTTGAATGCTTCTAATAATTCCTTTTTCGAATAATTTATGAGGTGCAACTAACCAGAAAGAATCGTTGTTAAAAATATTCCAAGCTTTTTTTACAAGGGCAGCGTCTGCAACTTCTTGTTTTTTTTCGTTGAAGAAAACAGTGCTATTTTCTAGATTACGAGTATGTAAATTTACGCGAGTAGTATCCCAAGAAACAGCTACAGTATTCTTTTCCTTGTCCCACTTAAAAGATCTTTTTCCACCAAAGCTCCATTCTAAAAAGCGTGTATTTTTATAAGCTTCGTGGTGTATTGCTTTTAAAACTTTGCGCGCTAAAATATTTGCTTTGCCGTTTATAGCGGTTGCATTTCCCATAGATATTTCTAATCCAAATAAAGAAAGTATATGTTTTGTGGGCAGTTTTATGCCAGATTCTGTATTTTTCCAGTCAGACCAAGTAGCAGAAAGACCACCAATAGGAATTATTTTTGTCCACATTTTAAAGGAAGTGGGAACATTGTTTTTATCTAAAATCCAAAGATAAGAATCACCAGGAGTTGAACCACCAGAAGTATAAGTAATTAGTAGTGCATCTTTGCCTTTGTAATTTACAAGGCGTCTTTCTGTACCGGTATCAAATATTTTGTAAGGAGCAACCAACCAAAAGGAGTCATTGTTATAAAAAGCGGTTGCTTTTTTTAAAATGTCAGA
>JBNMOF010000073.1:0-9354 GCA_051277175.1 Polaribacter sp. | reverse complement strand
AGGTTTTTTATAAAAAAGTGTATTTACATTATCCTAAAAAAGGATATTTATAATTTGTTGGTGTAACAAAAGTCTCTTTAATTAAGCGTGCAGACGTCCAACGTAACAAGTTTTGTGCAGAACCAGCTTTATCATTTGTTCCTGAAGCTCTCGCGCCTCCAAATGGTTGCTGACCTACCACTGCTCCGGTTGGCTTGTCGTTAATATAAAAGTTTCCAGCTGCATTTTCTAATGCTTCAGAAGCTTTTTCTACGATGTATCTATCATTAGAGAAAATAGCACCCGTTAGTGCATATTCAGTAGATTCGTCTACTAATTTTAACGAAGCTTCCCATGCTGCATCTTCGTAAACAAAAACAGTCATTACTGGGCCAAATAACTCAGTTGTCATGGTTGCATATGTTGGTGATTTTGCTAAAATTACAGTGGGCTCAATAAAGTATCCTACAGATTTATCATGGTTTCCACCAACAATAATTTCTGCGTCTTTGTCTGCTTTTGCAGCATCAATAAAGCTTGCAATTTTGTCAAAAGAACCCTCGTGAATTACTGCATTTACAAAATTGTCAGTATCTTCAGGAGAACCCATTTTAATGTCATTGGTTTGTGCAATCACATGTTTCTTAACCTCTTCCCAAAGAGATGCAGGAATATAAGATCTTGAAGCAGCAGAACATTTTTGCCCTTGATATTCAAAAGAACCTCTTACAATTGCCGTGGCAACTTGTATAGGATTTGAAGAGTTGTGCACCCAGATAAAATCTTTTCCACCTGTTTCTCCAACAATTCTTGGATATGTTCTATAGTTGTGAATGTTGTTTCCAATTTGTTTCCATAAATTTTTGAAAACGTGAGTAGAACCTGTAAAGTGTAATCCAGAGAAATCTCTAGAAGCTAAAACAGTATCAGAAATCATTACTGGATCTCCATATACCACGTTAATAACACCATCTGGCAAACCAGCTTCTTTAAATAAATCTACAATTACTTGTGCAGAATATGCTTGGTGATCAGAAGGTTTCCAAACGACAACATTTCCCATCATTGCTGCAGACGCAGGTAAATTTGCGGCAATAGCTGTAAAGTTAAATGGAGAAATTGCGTACACAAATCCTTCTAGAGGTCTGTACTCAACTCTGTTCCAAATACCTGGTGAAGAGGCGGGCTGATCTTTAAAAATATCAATCATGTATTGCACATTGAAACGTAAAAAGTCAACGGTTTCACAAGCAGCATCTATTTCTGCTTGGTGTACGTTTTTAGATTGCGCAATCATTGTTGCAGCATTCATTCTTGCTCTGTAAGGTCCTGCTAATAACTCAGCAGCTTTTAAGAAAATAGTAGCACGTTCTGTCCAACTTACGCGAGACCAAGCTTCTCTTGCTGCCAAAGCAGTAGAAATTGCGCTATCTACATGTGTTTTGTCTGCAGTATGATATTGCCCAACTACATGTTTATGATCATGAGGAGGTGTAATATTTTTTGTGTTTCCTGTTCTTACTTCTTCGCCATTTATATGCATTGGCACATCAACATTGCTGTTGAACATAGCTTTATAAGTTGCTAATAATTCTGTTCTTTCTGGAGAACCTGGAGCATACTCCTTTACGGGTTCGTTTACTGCTTTTGGAACATTAAAAAATCCTCTTGCCATTTTGTATGTTTTTAAGTTTTAATCTACTAATTTTGAGTGCCAAAGTTACAATTTTTGTTTCAATAAATTCAATGGAATTTTGAGGTCTTTTATTACAGTATATTCAATAATAAGCATAAAATTTCGGTATTTAATTAAAAGGTGTCTATGTGCACAGTAACCTATCTTCCTCTAGGAAATAATAATTTCATTTTAACTTCTAATAGAGATGAAACTCCATTAAGAAAAACAGTTCTGCCAAAAGAGTATTTTGAAAATGGGGTTGAATTAACGTACCCAAAAGATATATTAGCAGGTGGAACTTGGATTGGTTTAAGTAAAAAAAAACGGTTAGTTTGTTTGTTAAATGGCGGATTTGAATCGCACGAAAGAAAGGCGCCTTACAAAATGAGTAGAGGGGTTCTTGTAAAAAAACTACTTTCAGAAAAAAATGCTGCATCTTTTATTCATGCTTATAATTTTAAAGGAATTGAACCTTTTACTTTAATTTTGGTAGATTGGTTTGAGCGTCTAAAAACATACGAATTAGTTTGGGATGGAGCAACCACCCATTTTAAAGAACTTTTGCAAGAACCCAAAATTTGGTCTTCTTCGACCTTATATACAGAAGATATGAAGGCAGTTAGAAAAGAGTGGTTTGCAGATTGGCTTTTAGAGAATGAACAGTTTTCTCAGGAAAAAATACTAGAATTTCATCAAAATGAAAACTTGGGAACCAAAGAAACTTCGCCAAAAATGAAAAGAGCATTTGTAGAAACAGTGAGTATTACTTCTGTTAAAAAAGTAAATAAAAAGGTAACGATGGCGTATAAAAACTTAGTAGACTAATAGATGGCAAAAGAAATTAAACCAACCAAAAGAACTCCGATAGTTCCCATGATCAAATAAACAAAGTTTAGCATTAAAAACTTAATTAATGTTTTAGCATAGCCTTGTTTATAAAATTTGTGCATGGCAATCAAAAGATAGATTAAAAATAAGCTGATAAAAAGCCATAGTTGTGGTTTTGCGCCAAAGAGTGCTACTAAAAAGTAAATAGACAGTAGTATAAAAAAGATGGTTTGGGTATGAAATACAAAAACAAGATGGTCTATGTACGTGTATTTTCTTCGAACATAAAATAATTTTAAAAATAGTGTAAAGAAGGGTAAAAACACAAATAAAGATGCTGAGCTATAAGAGAGTAGTTGGTTAATAAATTGCTCTTGAGTTTCGGTTTCATTAATCAAAGAGTTTATCACTTTTGCTCTGTTGTATACAAACCGATTGAAAAATGTTTTCTCTTTCTGAAGACTATCTAAGGCATCATTTAGATTTATTTCAGGATGTTCTTTTTGAAACTGTAAATACTGTTTAATTTTATGAAATTGGGTATTTTTAATTTTGTTCTTGGCTAATGTGCTTATAGAATCATTCGCTTCTTCGGCAATAGGATTCACAATTTTTTTTATTTTGATTGAATCTAAGAGGCTTCCAGAGTTTTTATCCTTTATGCGCACTGCATTTTTTAATGAATCAGTGTCAATTTTTTTTATTTTTTCATCAGTTTTACTATTGCTTAAAGACACAAAATCCGATTTCTTTTTTGGAGTTCCCTCTTTTATTGCTTCAAATTTATCGATGCTTTTAGAAAGTCCCAATATTAAAAAGAATAAAATAGAAGCGGTTAAATAAAAGCGAAAGGGATTTGAATAGCGTTGTCTTTTTCCATCAATGTAATTTCGAGAAATAAGTCCTGGTTTTATTAAAAGAGGAATAAGTGTGTTCCAAAATTTCCCATCCAAACTAAACAATCCATTAAAAATGGCATGTATAAAACTTTTAAAACTAATGCTATTTCCTTTGTTTTCTTGGCCGCAATCTTGGCAGAATTTTTCTTGGCCGTTAAAGGGACATCCACAATTTAAACATTCTGAATCTTTAATCTTAGCGAGTTTTTTTTTGGGTTTTATTAGTTTAATAATACGGGTGCTGTTAGTTGAAAAGTTGGAATATAGACCTTAAATTGTTCGTAGGTTTCTAAATTTATCATGGTATAAAAACCTTTCATTGCACCTAAATTAGAGGTTAAAAAGCAACCAGAGTTGTACCTATAATTGTCATTAGGCATCAAAGTTGGTGTTTGGCCAACAACGCCCTCTCCGCTAACTATTTCTGTCTCGTTTAAAGAATCGTAAATTTTCCAGAGCCGATCTGTTAATTTTACAGTTTCTAAACTTTTGTTTTCTATGGTGATGGTGTATGAGAAGATATAGTACAATTTATTATTTCTATAATTTGTACCGTTATAGTTTGTTTCTACAGAAATTTTTATGCCCTTTGTTATTTGTTGAATCATTCTAAAGTAAATATAGCTTTTTTGATTTGAATTTACAAATCAAATTTTTAATTACCTGTTTTGATCGAAATATCCTTGTCCCACTCCAATAACTCTATCGTATAGACTTCCTGCGGGTTTAAAGTAAACTAGCACCGTGTATTCATTTTCTGTTTCAAAGAAAGTACCGTTAATTTCATTTGTATTTATAAAATTGTTATTGCCAACGGTAGCAAAAGTGTAGTTGTAAAAACCTTGTTTTAGTAAGATGTTTGCAGTATACGTTTGGTTTTCTGGATTGTAATACATTCTGTTTTTTTTAGAAATAGAAAAATCATTAAACGCACCATACACGTAAACTTCTTTTTCTTTAAACATTTTGTCTACAGCTATTGTGAAATGCATTAAAGCGTAATCTGCCTCTGTATTGTTGTCATTGCCTTCTAAAGTTCTAATTGCAAATTGTCCATTAATATCAGGGTTGTAAGTATATTCTATAAACTCATTATAGATAAAAGGATATATATAATGGTTGTAGACGTTTTCCTTTATGATTTTTACAATGTTTAGACTCTTATTTCTGATAATTTTACTATCAAAATTCAAATATTCATTACCACCCCAAAAATTAGTCTTATTTGTATAGGTATACAAAAGCTGATTTGGTTTAAAAAAAGTAGGTTGCAAGTCGGCAATGCTTTCATTCCAATTATTATTTTTGAGAATGGCAACATGTATTTCTTGTCCTGGGTTGTTTATGCGAATTCTAGGATGGTTTATAGAAAATTGAATGGTTTGTTGCGTATTTACTGTTTTTGTATTCCTACTTCTAGTAACATTAACGGCCACAGTAGCAGCGTTTTCATACAAGACAAATCTTCTTGTAAAAACAACTTCATCATAGGAGTTTAAAACAGACAATAAATAATTTCCACTTTTGGTAATTACGGTATTTATATTTGGAATTTTTACTGAATAATGACTGTAATTCTGCAGCGTATTAAACGAATTGGTAACATTTATAATGGTGTTTTGGTCAAAACCATTAATATATTGGCTAGATAATAACCTGCTCGCTTGCCAATCATGCGTTCTGTGTTCAATTTTGTATTTGTACTGTTTGCTGTCTGCATCTAAATCATCAAAGGATAATTCTAAAACAGTTCCTAAAGGTACAATTGAAGAAAAACTATTTTCCTGCAATGGTCTTAATTGAATGGTTTCTATCTGTTGTGCATTTATAGAAATGCATAAAATTAATAAAAGCCAAGTTATTTTTTGATGCATGTTTCGTTTATAATTATACTTCAAAAATACTAAAATTAAAACTGATGAAAATAGTAAATAAGCAAGGTTTCTTTTTTAGAAATATCGTTATTAGGAAAAATTTCCAAAATAAAAAGAAGCGATGATGCTCTTTAATTTTAAATAAATTTAAGAAGTTTTTTCTACTGATACATCTATGTAATTTGGGTCAACAGCTACTGCAATCTTTGAAAAACTTCTTTTTTATATGTCAGGATTTTATTTATCCAAATTCACAACAAACTTTCTTTTTAAATAATTATTTAGAATTAGTATAAATAAGAATATTTCATTAAGATTAACTGTTATTATATCAGTCCTCATTCGATAAATCTTTAAATTTGCATGATTTTTTTAGATAACTAAACATTCCAATTTACTATGTCCAAAGACATTCGTATTAAAAAAGGCTTAGATATTAAGCTTGTTGGCGTTGCCGAAAAAACTACTACAAAGAGTTCTCAGAGTAGTGTTTATGCAGTAAAGCCAGAAGATTTTCACGGAATAATACCCAAACTTATTACCAAAGAAGGTACAGAAGTAAAGGCAGGGGAAGCACTTTTTCATTCGAAGAGTGATCCTCGTATTTTATTTTCAAGTCCAGTTTCTGGTAAAGTAGTTGCGGTAGAACGTGGCGCAAGAAGAAAAGTTTTAGCAGTTAAAATTACTGCAGATGCCAACCAAGTGTACGAAGATTTTGGTACTAAAGATGCAAACACAATGTCTGCAGAAGAAGTAAAGAATCATTTATTCACTTCAGGTTGTTGGCCTTTTATAAAACAACGCCCGTTTGATGTTGTTGCAAACCCAAATCAAGCTCCAAAAGCTATTTTTGTGTCTGCACATGCAAGCGCACCTTTAGCAGCAGATTTAGAGTATACATTAGCAGGTAAAGAAGCAGAATTACAAGCAGCAATTACGGCTGTTTCTAAATTAACCGAAGGGTTGGTACATGTTTCTGTAGGTGCAAACTCGAATTCTCCCTTGGCAAAGCTATCGGGTATCGAATTACATAAAGTTTCAGGCCCACATCCATCAGGAAATGTAGGGACGCAAATAGCTAAAATAAATCCTATAAATAAAGGAGAAGTTGTTTGGATCATTACACCTCAAGATTTAGTGGTTATTGGTGAACTACTTCTTACAGGAAAACTAAATTTAACAAGAACAGTTGCGTTAACAGGTTCTCAGTTTAGCAAGCCACAGTATGTGACTGCAATTTCTGGAGCTTCAATTTCAGATGTAACTGCAAATAATTTGAATGACGATAATACAAGAATCATTAGCGGAAACGTACTTTCTGGAAAGGAAGTAAAAGCAGCTGAGTTTTTAGGGTATTATGACAATCAGATCACTGCAATACCAGAAGGAGACGATTATGAGTTTTTTGGTTGGAACAAACCAATTTTCAATAAAATTTCTACTTCTAGGGCATTGACTTTTTCTTGGTTAACTCCAAAGAAAAAATACGACCTAAATACCAATACAAATGGTGAACATAGAGCTTTTGTAGTAACTGGCTCTTATGAAGAAGTATTTCCTCTAGATATCTATCCGATGCAATTATTAAAAGCATTTATGTATAAAGATTTAGATGAAATGGAAGCGTTAGGAGGATATGAAGTAGCACCAGAAGATTTTGCGTTGACAGAATTTGTTTGTGTCTCTAAACAGCCTCATCAAAAGATAATTCGAGAAGGTTTAGATTTAATGAGAGAAGAATTAGGATAAGATTATGAGCTTAAAAGATAACTTACACAATTTAAAAGAGAAATATAAAGGAACTAAAATGGCTCCTGCGTTCAACGCAATCCATACCTTTTTATATTTACCAAATGAAGTAACTCATGGAGGAACTCATATCAAAGCAGCAGATGATTTAAAGCGTACAATGAATATTGTAATCATGGCTTTAATTCCTTGTTTGTTGTTTGGAATGTTTAATGCAGGATATCAGCACTACGCAGCGATAGACAATTCTTTAAGAGCAGACGTTTTAGCTAACTTTTTTACTTTTGACAATTTTTGGATTGGAATTATAAAAGTATTACCCTTAGTAATTGTTTCTTATGGAGTTGGCCTTTTGGTTGAATTTATTTTCGCAGTTATAAAAGGACACGAAGTGGAAGAAGGGTATTTAGTTACAGGGATGTTAGTTCCATTAATTGTACCTATAGATACACCATTATGGATGTTATCAGTTGCTGTTGTATTTGGAGTGGTAATAGGTAAAGAAGTGTTTGGAGGAACAGGAATGAATATTTTAAATCCTGCTTTAACAATTAGAGCTTTCTTATTCTTTGCGTATCCAACTTGGATGTCAGGAGATAAAGTTTGGGTTTATGATGCCGTAAATATGTCAGAAGCAGATGCTATTTCTGGAGAAACCATGTTGGGGTATTATGCGAAAGCAGGTCAAGACTTAACAATTAAAGGTGCCAATGGCGCTGCAGACATCGTTACTACTTACGGAGATAGAGCGAACGAATTGTACTCTACATTCGATAAGTTTATGGGATTCATTCCAGGATCTGTAGGAGAAACTTCTACCTTTTTAATATTAATAGGTGCTGCGATTTTAATTTTTACAAAAATTGCAAGTTGGAGAATTATTCTTTCAGCATTTGTAGGGGCAGCAGTAATGGGTTTGATATTTAACCAAGTGGTAGCTGCAGATATTATTACAGAATCTAGTAAGTTTTATGGTTTAATGAGCACCGTATGGTGGGAACATCTAACAATTGGAGGTTTGGCATTTGGAGCTGTTTTTATGGCGACAGATCCCGTAACTGGCTCACAAACAAATAAAGGGAAGTGGATTTACGGTTTCTTAATTGGTTTTTTATCAATTATGATTCGTGTATTTAACCCGGCATATCCAGAAGGCGTCTTCTTAGCAATTTTGTTAATGAATGTTTTCGCACCAACAATAGACCATTATGTGGTTCAAGGAAACGTAAATAAAAGATTAAAACGCGCTAAAGTTAAAACTGCCTAATTATGAGTAAGAGAACAGATAGTAATAGTTATACCATGATTTTCGCCGTTGTAATGGTGTTTGTCGTTGGTTCTTTGTTAGCCTTTTTAGCATCGTCTTTAAAGCCTGCAATCAAAGAAAATGAAAGAGTAGAAACCCAGCAAAATATTTTGTATGCGATGGGTGTAAATGAAAATGAGGGTTCTAGTGCAAATTTTGTTTCTACAAAAATCGCTGGAGCAGAGTTTGAGAGATACATCACTAAACAATTGGTTTTAGAAGGTGATAAAATTTCTGAGAGTCAAGATGCATACACGATTGATGTTAAAAAGCAACAGACAAACGCAAAGGAGGGTAAAATTAGAAAGTTGCCTTTATTTGTCGGTGAAAAAGATGGTAAAACATTTTATGTTGCCCCAATAAGAGGGAAAGGTTTGTGGGATGCAATTTGGGGGTATATTTCTATGGATGAAAACATGGTAGTACAGGGCGCCTATTTTGATCACAAAGGAGAAACTCCTGGTTTAGGTGCAAACATAAAACAACGTTATTTTATGGACGATTTTATTGGCGAGCATTTAATGTCTGAAACTGGTGTTTTTAAAGGAATTACCGTAAAGAAAGGTAATAATGACGCTATAAACGAAGACAAAACAGACTATCAAGTAGATGCAATTGCGGGTGCAACAATTACCGGTGACGGAGTAACTGCGATGATAAAGAAAGATTTAGCATTGTATGTACCTTATTTTAAAAGCTTAAAAAAATAATTTATGGGACTTTTATCAAAAAAAGACGCAGTATTACTTACAGATCCACTAGCAGATAACAATCCAATTACCATACAAGTATTAGGTATCTGTTCTGCTTTGGCAATTACAGCAGAATTAAAAGCTTCTATTGTAATGGCAATTTCTGTGCTATTCGTGCTAGGTTTAGGAAACGTAGTTATCTCTTTAATGAGAAATATTATACCTTCAAAAATTAGAATTATTGTGCAACTAATTGTGGTAGCTACTTTAGTTATTATTGTTGATTTAGTTTTAAAAGCATTCGCTTACGAGCTAAGTAAAACATTATCTGTTTTTGTTGGATTGATCA